>JAGWMQ010000006.1 GCA_028873125.1 Verrucomicrobiota bacterium
CCGATTCAAACGCCCCGGACAATTTTGGAGTTGCGTCGGCGATGAAGGCTTGATGTGTCTGGAAACCTTCTGGCGCAATCGCCGTTGGCATTTGCTATTTCCTCATATCCTTCATGGAGACCCCCACAGAAATTGATATGCGCCCGGCGGGAAAAGATTTCCGAGATTTGTCGTGGTTATGCGTGGAACTCTGTTACCTTGTTCGTCCATGATCATACTTATCGAAAAGGACGAAACCATCGAATATCTGACCGCTGCCGGGCAATGGACGAAGAACCCTCGCGATGGGGTGCGCTTCGCGGCAACTGCCGTTGCACTCCAGGCCGCCAAACGCGAACCCGTCGGCAAGTTCAACATCGTCTGCTATATCCCCGAGACGAATCAGTTCATCAACATGGATCACGGCCGAGGCAGGGGAATGCCGGCCGTCAGCGTGGGGTAGAAGCCGGCCGCGGCGCGGGCGCCTTGCACGGCTGATTCATCTGGAGTGTGAGGGGGCCGATCGCTGGGCGGGGATGAAAATTGGCTGAACACCTTTCACTCCACGCCGCAAGCTCGCCTCATGGTTTTGGCCAATGCGCGGATCGAAAGCGATGTCCTGGATCGGATCAGCGTTCGCCTTCTGCGCGAACCGCGTCCCCAGGCGCGCCGGCGTTTGCGTCAGGCTCGTCTGCCGGAGGAACTGGCCGGCTACGAAGCCGAGCTGGCCGGCCCGTGTCCGTTCCGCGCGCCGGCCCTGGAAAGCCTGCTGGGTCGAATCGGCGTGCTGCCCGATTCCCGCCGCGGCCACGGGTGCGTCCTTGGCAACGGTTTGTCCTGGCCTGCGCGACGGTCTGCACGTTGATGGGCGCCCGCGGTTATCGCGCTTTTGAAAACACCTGCAAGCGGTTCACTCCGCGCCTGCTCGCCCAGCAGGGTTTCCCCCTCGGGGCGGCTGGAAGAAGGCACACGGACGGTTTGAGCGGCGGCGTTTGGCGCAGGCTGCCCCCACCCCCAGGACGTCGGCTTGTGCGGCTGCTGGCAGGTCCTGGTCCTCGAGCGCTATTCCCAAAACCAGATGAAACAGCCGTGGGCGCCTTGAAGTTTGCAAAAACCGCGCTTGCGTCCGGCAAGGATTTGACTATGCTGTCCTGCTCGCCTCTGGCGGGAAACAACACATCAACGACTGATTTTTGAATTATGGCGACAGCAAACGACCTCCGCCGCGGCATGGCCATCAATTACAACGGCGACATCGCCGTGGTGCTGGACATGCAGCACCGCACGCCGGGCAATCTGCGTGCTTTCGTTCAGGCCACCCTGCGCAGCATCCGCACCGGCAAATCGTCCGACGTGCGCTTCAGCTCCACTGAACGCATCGAGCCGGTCCCGATGATCACCAAGAAAATGGAGTTCAGCTACAAGGACGGCGCCGATTACGTGTTCACCGACCCGGAAACCTACGAAACGGTCACGCTCACCCCGGAACTGATCGGCGAAGGGAAGAATTTCCTGGTGGAAAACGGCACCGTGACGGTGACGTTTGTCGAGGAAAAGGCGGTAAGTGTCGAATTGCCGCCGAGCGTGGCGCTGACGGTATCCGACGCGCCCGAGGGCGTCCGCGGAGACTCCTCGTCCAACGTGCAAAAGCCGGTGACCCTCGAAACGGGCATCACCGTGCAGGCGCCGCTGTTCATCAAGACCGGCGAGAAAATCAAGGTGGACACCCGCACCGGCAAGTACATGGAACGGGCTTGAGAAGCGGGAAGACGGGAGGGCGGTTGCAGTGGCCGGACCAGTGTCCCGGATGTTGACTCCAGCGAAGCCCTTGTCGCCTGTCAGTAATAAAAAGTCTTGACCCTGCTCGAATCGGCCCGCCCTTACACGGCCTCCTGCCCCCCGCCGTCCGCCCCGCCGCCGTCCAGGTCAATCAAAATGTCGCGTGGTTCGGCGCCCTTGCTGGGACCGACGATGCCGCGGTTTTCCAGTTCGTCCATGATGCGCGCGGCGCGGGTGTAGCCGAGGCGCAACCGCCGTTGCAGCAACGAGACGCTGGCCTTCTGTTCGCTGCGGATGACTTCGATGCACTGCTGGATGAGTTCCTCGTCCTCGTCAATGCCGGTTTCATTTTCAAAGCTGCCGGCGGGCTTGGAGAGTTGCTGGTGGATTTCCATTTCGTAGCTGGGCTTGGCCTGCTTGGCGATGAAGCCGACGATGTTCTGGATTTCCTGGTCGGTGATGAGCGCCCCTTGCGCCCGGATCAGCTTGGCCGAGCCGGGCGGCAGATACAGCATGTCGCCCTTGCCGAGCAGCTTGTCGGCGCCCATGGCGTCGAGGATGGTGCGCGAATCCACCTTGGCGGCCACCTGGAAGGCGATGCGCGCCGGGATGTTGGCCTTGATGATGCCGGTGATGACGTCCACGCTGGGGCGCTGGGTGGCGACGATGCAATGGATGCCCGCGGCGCGCGCCATTTGCGTGATGCGCGCAATGGCCATTTCCACGTCGGCGGGCGCCACCAGCATCAGGTCCGCCAGTTCGTCAATGATGACCACGATGTAGGACAGTTTCTCGGGTATGACAATGTCCTCCTCGCGCGGCACGACGATTTCCTCGTCCACCTCCACGGCGAATCCCTCGGCGCCCGGCTCGACCTTTTCCTTCCTGGCCTTGAGCGGCAATTCGGGTTCCGGTTCGGGCAGCGGCTTGTTTTTCGGGCGCGAATTGAAGGAACCGATGTTGCGGACGCCCACGCGCGCGAAAATCTGGTAGCGTTTTTCCATCTCGTTCATCACCCAGCGCAGCGCCAGGACGACCTTCTTGGGGTCGGTGACGACGGGCACGACCAGGTGCGGCAGGGAATTGTAATGCTGCAATTCGACGACCTTCGGGTCAATCATCACGAAGCGCAACTGGTCGGGCGAGAAGCGGTAGAGCAGCGAGGTGATGATGGAATTGATGCAGACCGACTTGCCCGAGCCGGTGCTACCGGCGATGAGCAGGTGGGGCATGTCGGAGAGATCGGCGACGATCGGGTGGCCGTAAACGTCCTTGCCCAGGGCGATGGGAATCCTGGCCTTGGTGTTGCGCCATTCGTCAGACTCGAACAAGTCGCGCACGATGACCTTGGTCTTGACCGGGTTGGGCACTTCGACGCCGACGGAACTTTTGCCGGGCACGGGGGCCAGGATGTGGATGCGCTCGGCCTTGAGCGCGGCGGCGATATTGTTGTTGAGGGCGGCGATCTTCTCCAGCTTCACGCCCGGCGCCGGATGGAGTTCGTAGCGGGTGATGGTCGGGCCTTTGGTGATGTCGCCCAACGCCACCTCGATGTCGAACTGCGCGAGCGTCTGTTGCATGAGCCGCGCGTTGGCCATGAGCTCCTCCTTCGATTCGGTGGGCTTGGCGCTCGTGTCGGGGTATTGCAGAAAATCCAGCGGCGGCAACTGGTAGTTGCCGATGAGCGGCGTCGAGGCGACGGTGATGGGCTTGGGCTTTTTCGCCTTGGGCCGGGCCGTGGGAAGGCCGGTGATTTTAATCTCCGGTTCGGGTTTTTCTTCCGCGGCTTTTTCCGAAGGCGGTTTTTCGGTGGCGGGCGTTGGCGCCTTGGGCTCGGGCGGAGCCGCGGCCTCGGATTTTTTGCCGAGGATGTCCTCGGTCGTGGCGGCGGCCACTTCGCGCGCCGGAATCACCTCGCCCTCCTCGGCGGGCGCAGGCTCCTTGGTCGCGCCGCCCGGCAGGGTGGTTTTTCTGAAGCGTCCCGCCGGCCGGGATTGCGGCACGCTCAGATCGCGCACGGTCGGCTCGGGGACGGGCTGCAAATCGGCGCCCAGGCCCGAGCGGGCGACTTGCTCCTGAAGCTGCTGGGCCTGCTTTTCCAGTTCGCGCGCGCGGCGTTCCAGGACGGTGTCCCCCGATTTCACGGGCTGGACCGCGCGTTCGCCCCACCAGCGGCTCAGCCAGTCGCCGAGTTGGAAATTGGTCAGGAAGAGCGCGCTGATGAAGCAGAGCGCCAGGTAAACAATGGTCGCGCCGACGCCGCCCAGCACCCAGAATCCCCAGTCGTAGCCGAACAATTTGGAGTCAAAAAGCGTCCGGCCCAGCCAGCCGCCGGCCGCCGGCGCATCCAGATGTGCGCGCAGCGATTTGAGCGGACCGTCCAGCATGTCCAGCAGCCCGGTCAGCGAGAGCAAGAGGACCACGGCCCAGGCGGAGGACCAGAGCCGCCGCTCGCGCAGATGCGCCCAAAAGTTGAAGAGATACCCCAGTCCGAAGGCCCCGATGACCCACGGCAGCGCGTAGGCGCCGATGCCGAAGACAAAAAAGGAGGCGTAGGCGGCGCGCGCGCCCCACGGCCCAATCCAGTTGTGCACCGCCGGGTTGGGCGGGGTGTGGAGAAACGCCAGGTCCTGGCGGTCAAAGGAAAGTTGGGCGACCAGCAACAGCAAGGCGACGGCCAGCAAGGCGATGCCGACGACGTCGGCCAAGGCGGAGCGGGAATTTGATGCCATCCTGCGTGACATGCCGGCAACGTAACAATTCGGCGCGGCGGTTTCAAAGTTGAAATTGGGCTGTTGGGAATCCGGCCGCAACCGGCTTGACGCCGGCGGGCGGCGGCTTATTTTCATCGCATGAAGATTTTTTTGCCCTGCTTTCTGGTTCTGGCCTTCGCGGTCTGCGCGGCACACGGCCAGCCGTCGGCCACGCAGGATCAGATTGACCAGATCAACGGCCAAATCCAGAACCTGCTGGACGCGCAGGCGGCCCAAGCCAAGCGCCTGGACACCTTGGAGAGGGAAATCAACGACTTGCGCGACAAAGTCAACCAGCCGGCCCCAAACAATTACGCCAGCACCGACGATTTGAAAGCGCTGGCCCAGCAGGTTCAGGAAATTGACCGCAAACGGCAGGACGACAATGACCGGATTTTGAAGGAACTGCAGCACCTGGAAAAAACGCTGGCCGCGCCGCCGGTGAGCCGTGCGCCGCCGGAGATTTCCACGGCGCCGCTCGCGGACAATGCTTCAACTCCCGGCGGCAAACAGAACGGCTATTATTACGAGGTCAAGAGCGGTGACACGCTGTCGGCCATCGCCCGGGCCTATCGCGACCAGATGCACCTCAAGGTGACGGTGGCGGACATCTTGAAGGCCAATCCGAAACTGGACGCCAAGAGCCTGAAGGTGGGACAGAAGATTTTCGTTCCCGCCACGACGCCATGATCAATGCGGAAAGGCGGCGTGAACGGCCAGCACCCCCGCCGCCGCCGCCAGGCAGTAGTAGCCGAACCATTTCCATTTCCCGCCTTCCAGCCAGCGCGAGAGCCATTTCAGGGCCAGCACCCCGGCGAGAAAACTGAACACCATGCCGACCAGACTCGGCGCGAACAGGTGCCACGTGGAAACCTGGCCGCTCAACGGGTGGTTTTTGATCAGGCGCCAAGCTTCCTTGGCAATCGCCGCCGGCGTCAACACCACCGCCAGCGCGAAGCTGAACTCCTCCAGTTTCACCTTGGGAAGGCCGCACAGCAGGCCGGTGGAAATGGTCGCGCCCGAGCGCGAGAACCCGCGAAAGGGGATGCAGAAGCCCTGCACCAGGCCGATCCAACAGGCGTGCGCGGGCTGGACCTCCGACTCGCGCGGTGATTTGTCCTCGCGCCAGCCGGCGTAAATGATCAGCACTCCCACCACCGCCAGCGATGCCGCCATCAGGGGCAGGTTGGAGAACAAATCCTCGATCTGCGCGTGCGGCCGGCCGCGCATAAACACCTTCTCGATGACTTCCATCAGACCCAGCCCCACGATGCCGGTGCAGAACGTCGCCACGACGATCTGGAGGACAAACCACTGGAGCTTGCCCGGCACGGAAAAATAATCGCGCTTCCAGCCGCGCCAGAAATAAACGATGACCGCGAACATGGTGCCGGTGTGCAGCATGACCAGCAGCATCGTCATTTGGGGATTCGAGGGATTCAGCCCCATGAGTTTTTCGACGACGATGACGTGCGCCGAGCTTGAAACCGGCAGCAACTCGCACGCGCCCTGCACCAGGGCCAGGACGAGGATTTGAAAATAATTCAGCATGACGGCGCCTGCTCCGCCGCGCGGTTCGGAGTGAAAACAGCCCTCCGGCGCGGCATGGCGCGTGGTTAGACATCAAATCCGCGCCGTTGGCAAGGAAGAAGTGCCGAACGACCCGGCGGGAACGGCCTCCGGAGAATCTGGCCTAAAAATGCTTGCCAGTTCGTCTTATCTTTGAGAAAAGAAAAAATCACCCACGGCAAGCGAGGCAAAACCATGGAGACAGCCGGAAAAACGTCGGCGGCCGGCCCGGACAAGTTCGGACTCCCGGGGACAAACCCGGGCACGGGAAAAATTCTGCGGTGGATGGTCCGGCTGGAACCGCGCGCCATGGGGCCCATCAATTCGAAGGCAAAATAAATGTCCCGAACGGCGCCGGCCGTTCGTCGTATTGTTGAAGGATCGAAAACATCAACCATCAACCGAAAGGAAAAGAAAGTTATGAACGCACAAACGAACAACAAATACATGCTGATCTTTCGCGGCACCGACTGGCACAACCGCCTTTCGCCCGAAGAGATGCAAAAGGTTGCCAGCGACTGGATGGCCTGGTTCAAGCGGCTGACAGAACAGGGCACGGCCATTGCCGGGAATCCACTGGAACGCGAGGGCAAAATCGTCTCCGGCAAAAACGGGGGGGTCGTGGCCGACGGACCGTTCGCCGAATCCAAGGAAGCCATCGGCGGCTATTTCCTGTTGAAAGTGGATTCCCTCGACGAAGCCGTGGCCATTGCCCAGCAATGTCCGGGGTTGCCGCACGGCGCTCAGGTGGAAGTCCGGCCGGTCATGGAGCAATGTCCGCTGTCGGGCGGGGCTTTGCCCGAAACGCAACTGGCGGAAGCGGCCGCTTAAGGACGCGGTTCAAAACGCAAACCTGCCCGCCGCCTGTGACGCGGGCGGCGGGCGGGAACGGAATGGACAAAATTACAAACCAGAAACGAAAGCCAAACATTATGAATACCACCGCTCAGACCATGGATACTTTCCTGTCGCCTATCGAAAAACCGCGGGGGCTGATGCTGAAACTGGCGTATCATTTTACGCGGAAGCAATTCGGCAAAGTGCTGACCCCGCTGAAAGTCCATTCCGCGCGGTTGCCGTCCGCGTTCGGCCTGTTTTACGCGAAGGTCGGCAAACTGGATAAAAAGCTGACGCTGCCGCCGGAGACGGTTTTGCTCGTCCGCGAACAGGTGGCGCGGATCAACGTGTGTCTGTTCTGCATGGACATTGGCCGCGCGTTCACGATCAAAGCGTCCATGAATCAAGCCAGATTCGACGCGCTGGAAAACTACCGCACGAGCAGTCTGTTTACCGAAGCCGAACGCGCCGCGTTGGATTACGTGACGGAGTTGACGAGAGAGAAAAAGGTCAACCCGGACACGTTTGCGCGGATGGCCCGCCATTATTCCGAACGTGAGATTTGCGAGATCGTCTGGCTGGCGGCCAGCGAACACATTTACAACATCACCAACCTCGGCCTGAACATCCACTCGGACATGCTCTGCGACCTTGGCCGAAAGCAGAAAACCAAATCCGTTTAACCAGCCAACCCAAATCGGATCAAACCATGTCAACCAACGCCATTCGCCTTCACCGTGTGCTCCGGGCAACTCCGGAAAGAATTTATCGCGCATTTCTGGACGCTGAGGCCATGACCAAATGGCTTCCGCCGAACGGATTCACCGGCAAGGTTCACCACTTGGACGCCAAAGCGGGCGGCACTTACAAAATGTCGTTCACGAATTTCACCACCGGCAAGAGCCATTCGTTCGGCGGAACCTTTCTCGAACTCGCGCCGCCCGAACGCATCCGCCACACCGACAAATTCGACGATCCGAATCTGCCCGGCGAAATGCAGACGACGATCACCTTAAAGAAGATTTCGTGCGGGACGGAATTGAACATCGTGCAGGAAGGCGTGCCCGCCGTGATTCCGGCCGAGGCGTGCTATCTCGGCTGGCAGGAATCGCTGACGCTGCTGGCGAAACTGGTGGAGGCGAAAATTCCTGATTAAGGGCCGTTCTGTTGATGCAAAAGATCACCCCATTCCTGTGGTTTGACGGCCAGGCGGAGGAAGCCGCGAGGTTTTATACTTCGATTTTCAAGAAATCAAAAATTTTGGACGTCGCGCGTTACGGCGAAGCCGGCGCAAGGGCCGCCGGCAGGCCGAACAATTCCGTGATGACCGTCGCGTTTGAAATGGCGGGGCAAAAATTCATCGCGCTCAACGGCGGGCCGGCTTACAAATTCAACGAAGCGATTTCGTTCGTCGTCAGTTGCAAAACGCAAAAAGAAGTGGATTATTTCTGGAAAAAGCTGTCCGCCGGCGGCAAAGAAGTTCAGTGCGGCTGGCTCAAGGACAAATTCGGCCTGTCATGGCAGATTGTGCCGGAGGTTTTGGGCGAACTGTTGAGCAGCCGGGACGCGGCGAGATCGCAACGCGTCATGCGGGCACTGCTCCGGATGGTTAAGATTGACATCCGCGGCCTCACAGAGGCATACCAAGGCGCACAAACACGAGGAGGCAAGTCGTGAAAATCGCCGTCATCGGAGCCGGAAATGTCGGGACCGTTCTGGGCCGCGCATGGCTGAAGTGCGGGCACGAAATGACGTTCGGCGCCCGGGAGCCGGACGGCGCCAAGGCCCGCGATTTGCGCAAGGAGTTGCCTGCGGCGCGCGTGGTCGCCGATCTCGAAGCCGCCCGCGCTTCGGAAGTCGTCGTCCTGGCAACGCCGTGGATTTATCTGGCCATCAACGGCAAAGTCAAAGGCGACTTCGCTTTCGCGCTTTTGCGGAAATAACCCCCAATCGGAGACAACCGATGAGCACAATACGAGTCCTGGTCGGCACAAAGAAAGGTGCGTTCCTCCTCACCGCGGATGGCCAACGCAAAAACTGGAAGGTCAGCGGCCCGCATTTCGCGGGCTGGGAAATCTACCACGTCAAAGGTTCGCCCGCGGACCCGAATCGGATTTACGCCTCGCAGACGAGCGGCTGGTTCGGCCAGATCATCCAGCGTTCCGACGACGGCGGCCTGACCTGGAACACGCCCGGCAGCAGCCCCGAGGAATTGAAAGGCCCGGACGGCTTTCCCAAAGGCGAGAGCAACAAGTTTGTTTACTCCGGCGAGGTCGGCACGCACAAATGGTACGACGGCACGCAGCATCCGTGGGAGTTCAAGCGCGTGTGGCACGTCGAACCGTCGCTCACCGCCCCGGATACGGCCTACGCCGGCGTGGAGGACGCGGCGATTTTCAAGACCACCGACGGCGGCAAAACGTGGCGGGAACTGCCCGGCCTGCGCCAGGCCAAGGGCCACCTTTGGCAGCCGGGCGCGGGCGGCATGGCGGTGCACACCATCATTCTGGACCGGAAAAATGCGAATCGGATTTACATCGCCATTTCCGCGGCCGGCGCGTTTCGCAGCGACGACGGCGGCAAAACCTGGAAGCCCGTCAACCGCGGACTGAAATCCCGATACGAACTGCCCGACCCGGACGCGGAAGTGGGCCACTGCGTCCACCGCATCGCCATGCATCCGTCGCGCCCGGAAGTGCTGTTCATGCAGAAACATTGGGACGTGCTGCGCACCGACAACGCCGGCGAGCAGTGGCGGGAGGTCAGCGGCAATTTGCCGACGGATTTTGGTTTTCCGATTGACGTTCACGCCCACGAGCCGGAAACAGTTTTCGTTGTCCCCATCAAGAGCGACTCGGAACATTTTCCGCCGGACGGGAAGCTGCGGGTGTATCGCAGCCAGACGGGCGGCAACGAATGGGAGCCGCTGACCGAGGGCCTGCCGCAACAGGATTGCTACGTGAACGTGCTGCGCGACGCGATGGCCGTGGATTCGCTGGAGCCATGCGGCGTGTATTTCGGCACCACCGGCGGCCAGGTTTATGCCTCCGCCAGCGGCGGCGATTCCTGGAAGGCCATCGTCCGCGACCTGCCGGCGGTTTATTCCGTCGAAGTGCAAACGTTGAAATGAAATTCCAAATTTCAAATTCCAAGTTCCAAGGGAATTCCAAGCTCCAAGTTCCAAAACTGCGAGCGGTGATTTGGAATTTGGAATTTGGAGCTTCCTTGGAACTTGGAACTTGGAGTTTGGAATTTTTTGCATGATCCGCGTGGTGTTGCCATTTCATCTGCGCAACCTGGCGCGCGTGGACGGCGAGGTGCAACTGGAGGTCGCCGGACCGGCCACGCTGGGCGCCGTCCTCGACGCGCTGGAGGCGCGCTACCCGGTCTTGTGCGGAACGATTCGCGACCACGGCACGCTGCAGCGGCGGCCGTTCGTGAGATTTTTCGCCTGCAAAGAGGATTTTTCCTTCGAGCCGCCGGAGACTCGATTGCCCGCCGAAATTGTCAGCGGCGCGGAGCCGTTTCTGATTGTCGGCGCGATGGCCGGCGGCTGAACTGAATTTCAACCAAAAAAACCGAACGAAAGGACCCAAGCCATGACCCACAACAAATCTGTCATCCACCCGTATCTCGATTTCGACGGCCGCTGCGAGGAGGCTCTCGAATTCTACCGCCAAGCCGTCGGCGCCGAGGTGCTCATGCTGATGCGCTTCAAGGATGCCCCGGCGCCGGCCCGGGCGCAGATGTGCAATTCGGCCAACCAGGACAAAGTCATGCATTCGCGGGTCCGCATCGGCGATTCCGCCATCATGGCCAGCGACGGCCGGTGCACGGGCAAGCCGAACTTCCACGGCATCGCGCTCTCGCTCACCGTGCCCGACCCGGCGGAGGCGGAGCGGACATTCCAGGCGCTGGCGGATGGCGGCCAGGTCACGATGCCGTTGGGCAAGACCTTCTTTTCGCCGGCCTTCGGCATGGTGGCCGACAAATTCGGCGTGGGGTGGATGGTTTATGTCGAGGGCGAACACGCATGAGCCGGCAGGGGGCGTTACTCCGTGCGCGCCGCCGGTTGCGCCTGACGAAGCGACGGGCAGAGGACTGCCCGCCCGACCTGGTCCACCGCCGCCGACCGAAGTCTCGCAAGTGGTCGAACATTTGTTCCGCCATGAGGCGGGAAAAATGGTCGCCACCCTGACGAAGATTTTCGGGCTGGAACATCTCACCTTGGCCGAAGACGTGGTTCAGGAGGCGCTGGCACGGGCGTTGCAGACCTGGCCGTTTTACGGCGTGCCGGAAAACCCCGCCGCGTGGATCATGCGGGCTTCCCGCAACCTCGCGCTCGACGTCGTCCGGCGTCAGAAAACTTTCCGCGACAAGGAGCCTGAAATCGTCCGCTTGATGGACCGGGAAAGTCCGGCGCCGGACGCGGCAATTTTTCCCGGGCAGGAAATCACCGACGACACCTTGCGGATGATGTTTGTTTGCTGTCATCCGCTCATTCCGGCGGAGGCGCGGGTCGTGCTGGCGTTGAAAACATTGTGCGGTTTCAGCGTCACGGAAATTGCCCGCGCCTTTCTGACCAGCGAGGCGGCGATTGCCAAGCGGCTGACCCGGGCAAAACAGAGAATCCGCGAAGCGAGGATTCCGTTTGAAATCCCCGCCGGCGAAGAACTGTCGCGGCGGCTGGACGGCGTGCTGCAATCGCTTTATCTGCTGTTCAATGAAGGCTACAAGGCGTCGGGCGGCGACCGGCTGGTGCGCGAGGAGGTTTGTTCCGAAGCCATCCGCCTGACGAGCCTGTTGGCCGAACATCCGGCCGGCCATCAGCCCAGGACGCACGCGCTGCTGGCGCTGATGCTCTTGAACGCCGCGCGCTTCCCGACGCGCGTGGACCCCGACGGCAATCTACTCCGCCTCCGGGAGCAGGACCGGTCGCGGTGGCTTCAACCAATGGTGGCGCGGGGCATGTTTCATCTGGCGCAGTCGGCGGCGGGCGACGAGATTTCCGAATATCATCTGCAAGCCGGCATTGCCGCCTGCCATTGCGCGGCGCCGGATTATGAATCCACCGACTGGCGGCAAATCCTGTCGTTGTATGACCGGCTGGTTGAATTTGACGATTCCCCGGTCGTGGCCTTGAACCGGGCGGTGGCACTGGCCGAGGTGAACGGACCGCGGGCCGGCATTGAAGCCGTGAACGCGATTCAAAACCTGCAATCCCTCGAGTCTTATCATCTGCTGCACGCCGTGCTCGGGGAATTCGAATCGCGATTGAACCACGCGCGGGCCGCCGCCGGCCATTTCCGCAAATCGCTGCAACTGGCCGAAATCAAGTCCGAGCAGGCGTTCCTCGCGAAGAGAATCCAAGACTGTGAAAAGAAGGCGTCCGGTCCGTGAGTTGCGGCGGGGCCGTCACCGCAGCGGCTCCGTTGCCGGCTGCCCGAAGTATTGTTCCCGCAGGGGCTTGAGGTAGTGCTCGCTCAGCGTGTTCAGCACTTCCCGCACGAGCGCGAATTGTTCCGCCAGCGCCTCGAAGACGGAGGCCGGCCAGGGTGGCAAAGGCTCCCGCGCCGCCACGGAATAGAAATGCCGGCCCTCCCGCTCGTAGTCCGAAACGACGCGCCAGCCCTGACTCCGCGGCCGCCGGACAAAGAACGAGGCGTGTTCGGGGTAGATGCCCGTGAGAAACAGCGCGAGATCGGCGATGCGCTTGTAAAGGCGCGGCTTGATGGACGGATCCACCAGTTGGCACAGGGCCATCATGTCGTCCATGTCCACGTCGCTGAATTTGCGTTTGCGCCAGGCGCGGCCTTCCTTCCAATGCAGCAGGCGGGTGTTGGCGCGGACGAACGAGCACAGCATCTCGATCAGATATTCACGCATGGCGGAATCCCCCAGCAGTTCCACGGCCTGCGGGGCCTCGAAGACCGGAATGGGCTTGCCCCGCGCGTCCCGGTGCAGCACGAAGGACTGGCCTTCGAGATCGCGCTGGACGCGGCGCAACAACACCGCAAACAGCAGGTAGGGTGAAATGCGGGCGAACGCCTCCTGTTCCGCCACCAGCCGCTCCGCCAGTTTCGGGTCGTCCAGCATCGGCCCCAGGAGGTCGTCCTTGTCGCGAAGTAGGTTGACGATGTGGTCGTGGTCCTGCCGGCGGGCGGCCACCGTCGCCACGATGAATTTCAGATCTGATTCCGTCAGGCGCATATTTGCACAAAAGGCGTGCAGCTTCACCGCCTCACGCCGCGACAAATATAACCCGTCCTTCGCCCGGGCGCAAAGGTGTTCCCGCCGACGGGCTGGATGCCGCGCCCGGACAAACTGTGTCGTTGCGGTGGGTGAAGGGAATGCGGCAGACTGACGCCGGCAACCGCCTTGCGGCACATGAAAACCAGGCGAGTCAGAATCGGTTGCGCGGGTTGGTACTACGGGCACTGGAAGGGCGAGGTCTATCCCGCCAACCTGCCGACGAGCCGTTGGTTTGATTACTACCAGCGCACGCACGACACCGTCGAACTCAACGCGCCCTTTTACCACTGGCCGCGGCTGGCCACCGTCCGGAACTGGGCCCGCCAGGCAGCGCCGGGGTTTCAATACAGCGTCAAGGTCAACCGGCTCATCACGCACTTGAAACGATTCAACGGCACGAAGAGATTGGTCGGGAATTTCTGCCGGTTCGCGGAAGTTTTGGGCGCGCACATGGGCTGTTTTCTTTTTCAGCTCCCGCCCAGCTTCCATTACACCGAAGCGCGGTTGCGTTCGATTGTGGGCCAGATCGATCGCCGCCGCCGCAACGTCGTGGAGTTCCGCCACCCCGGCTGGTGGAACGAGGACGTGTTCGCGGCCTTCCGGGACGCGGGGCTGATCTTTTGTTCGGTGAGCGCGCCACGGTTGCCGGATGACGTGATTCGGACCGGCAACGTCTTGTACGTCCGCTTCCACGGCGCGGCGCAATGGTATCGTCACGATTACTCCGACGCCGAACTGAAGGCGTGGGCGAAGAAGATCCGCGCCGCCGGCGCCAGGGAAGTCTGGGCCTATTTCAACAATGATTTTCAAGGCTGCGCCTTCCGCAATGCGCAGACCTTCAAACGGCTGCTGCGCTGAACCGGCCGACCCGGATGGCGGCAGTTCAACTTCCCTTTTCGGTTTATTTCAATACGTTTGTTGCGTGAAGCCGGTTTTTGAACAGACGCCCCGCGCGCAATGGGAATCCTTCCACTATGAAGTCGTCCGCGGCGCCGGCTACAACGCCGCGTGGCATTTTCATCCCGAATGCCATCTGACCCTGGTCATCAAGAGTTGCGGCCATCGGCTGGTGGGAGACCACATCGCGCCCCTGCACGCCGGCGACCTGGTGCTCGTCGGCTCGAATCTGCCGCATGTCTGGCATCAAGACCCACCGCGGCGCGGCAAGGCAGCCCATGCCGTCCATGCCATCGTCGTCCGCTTTCTGGAAACGTTCGCCGGCCGGGATTTTCTGGATATCCCGGAAATGGAGCCGGTGCGCCGCCTGCTCCGCCGCGCGGCGCGCGGTTTGCAGGTGACCGGCGTGACCCGGGAAATCGTCGCCGAAAAAATGCGGCGGTTGCCCGACCTTGCCGGTTTGGGGCGCCTCAGCGGCCTGCTTTCGATATTACACGCGCTCGCGCGCTCCAGGGAACTTCGGCCCCTCGCCAGGCCGGGGTTTCTGCCGGCGCTGGACCGCTCCGACGAGGAGCGGATGCAGCGCGTCTGCAACTACATCAACGCGCGCCTGGCCGAACCGATTGACCGCGGCCAAATCGCGCGCGAGGCGCATCTGAGTGACGGCGCGTGCAGCCGCTTCTTCAAATTGCGCACCGGGCGGACGCTGCCGCGGTATATCAACGAGTTGCGGGTGGGGCGGGCCTGCCGGTTGCTGGCCGAGGAGGACGGCAAGATCGCCGATGTCGCGCTCGAATGCGGCTTCCGGAACCCGGCGAACTTCAACCGCCGTTTTCGTGAAATCATGCGCCTGACTCCGTGCGACTACCACCGGCAGATCCGGCGGAGCGCCGACGAATTGAATTCCCGATAATCCCGCCAGCCGTCATTCGCCTGCAACGGTCACCACGATGACCCGGCGGCGGGGCTTGTTGTCGCATTCCAGCAGGATTTTTTTCTGGTAAATCATTTTTTCCCGGAGGTCCCGGGGCGGCAGCGGGGGTCAGGATGCCGGCGAATCTCCGGCCGCCGGCTTCCCGGACGAGTCTGCCGCCTTTGTTTCGCCTGCCTTGTTTTCCAAGGCCAATTGCTCCGGGGGCGTGGTCGCCAGGCCGGACTCGGCCGTCACCGGCGCGGGCGGTTTTTCAATGGAAAGGCGGCGGAGTTCGTCCGCGGCGGGCAGGTCCTCCAGACCGCGCAGGCCGAAGTATTCGAGAAACAGGGCCGTGGTGCCGTAGGTCTGCGGGCGGCCGACGACTTCGGCGCGGCCGACAGACTCCACCAGGCCACGCTCCATGAGCGTCTGCATCACCCCGTCCACGTTCACGCCGCGAATCTGCTCCACCTCGGCGCGGGTGACGGGCTGGCGATAGGCGATGATGGCCAGGGTTTCCAGGGCGGGCTGCGAGAGCCGCGGCGGCCGCGCCTTGACGCCGACGAGCGCGCGCAGCCACGGCGCAAATTCCGGCTGGGTGACGAACTGCCACGCGCCCGCGACGCACGCCAGCCGGTAGCTGCGCGCCGCCGCTTCGTGCTCGCGCGCCAGTTGTTCCAGGGCGGCGGTCACCTCGCCTTCCTTGGCCTTGGCCAGCGATCGGGTGTCGGCCTCGGCGTCTTCGGCCGCGGCGGCGTTGGCGAGAACCTCGCGAAGCTCCTTCACGCTCAATGGCTTTTGCGCGGAGAACAGCAGCGATTCCAAAATAGATTTCAACTCCATAATCTCGAACTTTCAACCGCCGGTCCGCAAAAGTTCCATCGCGGATTGGATCCGTTCGGCAATCTGAGCGCGTCTTTCCACATCCAGTTCCTCGTTTTGGCGCGGCGGCTTGCAATGAGTGATGTCGTTGGCGTCAATCCGGCGTGGTTCGCCCGTTTTGAGCCTTAGTTCCAATGTCCGTTGGCCGGCCACTTCCATGTAAAGAACGACGATCTCCCTGGACCAGGAGATCTCGAACACGTCCACGGCAAAGCCCTCGTCGCTTTGAACGTAGGATTGGCAGAATTTTCGAAGCATAGACCCTAGGGCAACTGCGGACCGGCGGCCACCGCCGGCGCGGCGCTGGGCGCGCGGCGGATTTCGATATCGCCGAACTCTTGGCCCTGCGCGCAGACCAACTGCTTGAGACGGATCAATTCCAGCAGCGCCAGAAAGGTGCAGACAACCTCGGAACGGCTGGCGGCGGTTTCAAACAGTTCGGAAAATTTCACCGCGCCGCGCCCGGCGACCACCTGGAGGATGAACTCGATTTTTTCGCTGACTGTCCATTTGTCGTCAAAGATCTCCCGCGCGGCCCCTTCGCGCCGGCCGAACCGCTGGAGCACGGTGTTGACGGCGTTGAGCAGGTCAAAAATTGAGACATCCGGCTTGGGCGGCTCGGCCACGGGCCCGGCTTCCAGCCGGCCGGGCACGCGGGGAAAGATTTCTTCCTGGCGCGCCTCGAGCGCCTGCAACCGGACGGCGGCATCCTTGAATTTCCTGTATTCGACAAGCTGGCGGATGAGTTCCCAGCGCGGGTCTTCGCCTTCCTCCTCGCCTTCGATTTGCGCCTGCTGGTCCGCCGGCAGCAGCTCGCGGCTCTTGATGTACATGAGCGTCGAGGCCATCACCAGAAACTCCCCGGCCACCTCCAGGTCGAACTCGCGCATCAGGTCAATGTATTCGATGAACTGCGTGGCCAGCCGGGTGAGGTTGACCTCGTAAATGTCCACCTCCTCCTTTTTGATGAGATAAAGGAGCAAATCGAGCGGGCCTTCAAAGACCTCGAAATGAACTTTGTATTCGGCCATGCGCCGGATGAACGGGGAAAATTCTATGGCCGCCGCGGCGGCTTGGCAACGCTGGAACATCGGGGAACGCCACAGTTTCCTCCACATGTGGCATTGAATTTGTTCGCGCCTTGGGTCATTGTTGGGTCTTATGGCTGACATTCAAGCGTCCGACGCCCGGTTCGTCCGCAATGGCGGTGATCAGCGCAAAGCCGCCGAGCCGTGTACCATCGTCATCTTCGGCGCCAGCGGCGACCTGACGGCGCGCAAACTCATCCCGGCCTTTTATCATCTGGCCAAGGACAAGCAACTGCCGCCGGCCTATCGCATCATCGGCTTCGCGCGACGCGACAAGACCGACGACTCCTGGCGGCAGGAATTGCGCGAGGCGCTGGATGAATTCTCGCGCACCAAACCCGTGGACGAAACCCTCTGGCGTGGTTTCGCCGCGAACCTGTTTTACTGCAAGGGCGACCTGAACGACACGGCGGCCTACGCAAAACTCGAACAGCGGTTAAGCTCGTTCAACAGCCCGCCGCTGCGGAAAAACCTGCTGTTTTACCTGGCCACGCCGCCCAGCCAGTTCGGCGGGGTCATCGAGCAGTTGCACAGCGCCAAGTTGCTTCACAAGGAAAGCAACGGGCACGGCTGGCAGCGGCTCGTCGTGGAAAAACCCTTCGGCCACGACCTGGCCTCGGCGCACGCGTTGAACGCCGAGTTGACGCGTTACGCCCACGAGCAGCAGGTCTGCCGCATTGACCATTATCTGGGCAAGGAAACGGTGCAGAACATCCTGATGTTCCGCTTTTCCAACTCCATCTTCGAGCGGCTCTGGAACCGCGAAACGGTGGACCACGTGCAGATCACCGTCAGCGAGAAACTCGGCGTGGGCGAGCGCGGCGGCTATTACGAGGAGGCCGGGGCGCTGCGCGACATGGTGCAAAACCACATGCTCCAGGTGCTAGCCCTGGTGGCGATGGAACCGCCGGTGTCCCTCGAAGCCGAGGCGGTCCGGGACGAAAAAGTGAAGCTGCTCAAATCCATCCGCGAGTTGACGCCCGCGGACGTGGCCCGGCAGATCGTTCGCGGGCAATACTTCGCCGGCAGCATCAACGGCCAGCCCGTCCCCGGCTACCGCCAGGAACCGAAGGTCCGGCCGGATTCCAACGTGGAAACCTACGTGGCGCTGAAGTTCTTCATTGACAACTGGCGCTGGTCGGGCGTGCCCTTTTATCTGCGCACCGGCAAATACCTGCCCATGAGCGCCAGCGAGGTGCGCATCCAATTCCGCCCCACGCCGCACGTGCTCTTCGCCGCGCAGTGCGGGCGGAACCTGGACACCAACGCCATCGCCCTGCGCCTGCAGCCCAACGAGGGCATTTACCTGCGCTTCAACGGCAAGGTGCCCGGCATGAGCCTGGGCGTGCGCCCGGTGCGGATGCACTTCAGTTACGACGCCGAATTCGGCGCCTACACGCCCGAGGCCTACGAACGGCTGCTGCTCGAAGCCATCGTCGGCGACGCCACCCTGTTCATCCGCCGCGACGAGGTGGAGACGGCGTGGCAGATCGTGGACTCCATTCGCAAGGGCTGGGACGGCAAGCCGCTGACCAACCGCGAATTTTACGCCGCCGGCACCTGGGGGCCGGTCGCCGCCGACGATTTGCTCGCCCAGGGCGGCCACGCCTGGCATGAGCCGGTTCCGGTCAAATGAAAATGGTCCAATCATTCTCCTTCGCCCGCGACGGCGGAAGGTAAATTCTTATTATGGCTGACGAACCGATCGAGATGCTGATTGACGGCGTGCTGGACCTGCACACGTTCAATCCGCGCGAGGTGAAGGACCTCGTGCCCGATTATCTGGTCGCGTGTCAGGCGCGCGGCATTCTCCGGGTGCGACTCATTCATGGCAAAGGCGTCGGCCATCTGCGGCGCACGGTCCATGCCATCCTGTCCAGACATCCGGAGGTCATCTCCTTCACGCTCGATCACCCGGAGTTTGGCGGCTGGGGCGCGACCTTGGTGCGGTTGCGCCCGCCGGCGGACTGATGCCACATCGCAGCGAACCTGGCAAGGTGCTTGGGCGGGTCAATCCGAGGCTGGAACCAGGGTCGTCAATTTTCCCATCTGACCGCGTGTCACGCCGAGTTGGCTGTAACAGTTTGAGGTCCAGCCACACCCGAGGCGGGTGTGCTCCCCAACTCCGGTTTTCGGGTTTAATCCAGGGGCGCTCCCAGTCAGGAGCGCCCCCATGCAATGAACCCTGTTATTGCTTCAACTCGTAGAACTGTACGCTGTTGGTGATGGGCACGTTGACTTGATAGTTTGAGCCCACCACCGTTGGCGTCCCGGAAACCGCCGTCCAAGTCGTCCCCGACCCCAGCGTCGGACTGGATTGCAGCGTGAAGGCCGCCGCGCCATTGGTTGCCCACGAAATCACCAGTTGGCCGCTGCTCACCGTCGCATGCAACATCGGCCCAGCCGGCGCTATCGTGGGCAGGACGTTTGGACCGAGTTGGTAATCCTGCGCGATCTCGCTCGGATGCAACACGCCATTCCAGATGCGGAACTCGTCAATGCTTCCCTGCAGACCGGCGTCCGGCCAATTATCGGCGCCGATGATGTTCCGGTCGCCCAGAACGCCGGCCATGGTGATGGTGGCTTGGTAGTTTTCGGCCATCAACACGCCGTTGGTGTAAATCGCGACATACCCGGCCGACGGATCGAAGACCGTGGCAATATAGATGTTAGTCTGCGCCTGCAAAACCGGAGGCGCGAGCGCGGCGTCATTATGCTGATTGTCGTCGTCGGAGTCGGAAATCTTGGCCATCGTCCGGGTCCCAGCATTGTTGGCCTGGCAGATCAGATCATAGGCGGCATGGCCGCTGGAATCCTGCACCCCGAAGTTATACAGGGCCGCCCAAGTGTATTGGTTGGGCGCGAGCGTGGCCCACGCCTCGATCGTCACCGCCGGGTCGTTGTAGTTGGTGGTGTAGGAACCGGCAACCAAAGTAGTGAGCGTGGAGAACGCGGCGTTGGTGGTCGCGATGCCGTTCACGTCGTTGGTCAGGATGCCCGGCGGCAGTTGCAGGTAATCGGCCGCCGGACTCACGGAGGTGGTGTTGGGCAACACCAACTGCCCGTTCGCGACGTTGGCGCTACCCGCCAGCGTCCCGTTGGCCCCGCCCACCGAATCGTCGGCATTCGACGTGAAACTATAGCGGTGCATCAACGTGGCCGGATAATCGTTGAACACACTGACTGCGGTGCTGTTGGTGAAATAATTCGTGGTCCCCGTGCTGACATAGCCGTAGGTGGCGGTAATGGTGGCGCTGCCCAATTTCAGGGCGGTCAAGAGACCTTGATTATCCACCGTGGCCACGCTGGGGTCGCTGGAGATGAACGTCAGCGTCGAGCCGCCGTTGACTACCACGTTCGAAACCTGGGTGAAGTTCATGAGGGCCTGAACCACGCGCTGGTCGCCCGCCGCGATGGGTTGGGAGCCCGGGTTTAGCGCAAGACCGGTGGGGGTGCCCGTCAGAAAATTGGTATTGTCCGGTCCGGCCTGATAGGCCGCGGCGATCTGGAACGGGGCCAGTTCGCCGTTGTAGATGCGAAATTCCCGGATGGAGCCGATCATGTATGGGTCGTTGCCATACAGAGAGTGCCCCAGATAACTGTAATCATCAGCAATCGAAGAGAACGGCACTGTCGTATGCGTCCAATTGGCCAACACTCCATTGACATAACAGCCCAGGAAATCGCGAGTCGGATTCGAATTGAAGACCAAGGTCACCTGGACGTTGGTTTGTCCGAGTAAATTCGGCGAAAAAGTTGTCCAGTTCTCGCCCACGTAACCGGCGGCAAATTGTCCGTTCCCGCCGCCATTATAGGGCGTCATGATAAGGAATTCCAGGCCGGGGGTGTTGGGAGCACCAGCCAAGCCGGAGATATTCCCGAAGGCATACAGGTAGTCCCACTTCTGGTTGGATGGGTCAATGGTCGCCCAGCCCATCAGCGTCACGGCTCCGGAGGCGATGTTCGTCTGGGAGATCAAACCGGCCGGCAAATCCACATACGTGCCGGACGTGCCGTCCAAATCCACCTGCCCGTTGCCGTCATACGCGGCGTCGCCCATCAGCGTTCCATCCGCTCCGCCCACCGAGTCATGCGCCACGGTGTCGCCCGGCGTCCCATTGAATGAATACCGATTGAGCAGCACCGGTTGAAACTCAGATACGGTCACGCTTTGGGTGGAAGAAAGCGTGCCGTAGTCGGCCACCAGGGTGGTCGTCCCCGCCGCCACCCCGGTCACCACGCCATGCGCGTCCACCGTCAGAATGTTGGTGTTGCCGGAAACATAAGTCACACCGGGATCGTCATAAATATCCACCGCTTGGTTGGTCAATCCCGAGGCGCCGGCCAACACCTGGGCGGTCTGGGTATATCCCACCCCCGGCGAGGCGACCTGCAGGACGATGTTGGTCACCGTCCCGTAATTCCCTGGAGCGCCATCCGGCCCGTTCTGGTAGTCCGCCGCGACTTCCAACGCCGAAATCGCGCCGTTGTAAATCCGGAATTCGTCGTAGGATCCATTGGCCAGCGGGTCGCTGCCATACTGTGAGCGCCCCAGCCAGTCGTTGGTGGTGCTGCCCATCACCGCCGGCGAATTGCTGAAATTATACACCGTCGAGACCAAGGCCCCGTTGAGGTAAAGCTTGGCGACGTGGGTGGCGGCGTCGCCCGTCCACACCACATGATTCTCCGCGCCGTCGTTCATTTGTGCCGTGGAACGGTTCCAATAATCCCCGTTGGTGGCCGACCAGAATTCACAAAACACGGGATCGGCATAGGGACTTGCGTTCCCGAACCGGCATTCCAGGTCGCCGGGACCGACCTTATACGATCCCGAATAGGACCCGCTCGAATTGCCAAAATCCCAAACACGCGCCCAGGAATTGCCGCTGGCGTTCAACGTGGGCGTCACCCAGGCTTCCACGGTGACGGCCGTGTAATTGCCCAGGATGTTGGGCGGCAGGGCGATGTATTGGCCGTTGGTGTCGGCCGAGGGATCCCCGTCATAAATTTGAGAAAGCGTCGCCTGACCAGCGCCGTTGAACGCGGCGCCGTTGGTGAGGATGGCGTTGGCCCCGCTCACCGAGTCCGTGGCAACGGTCCCGCTGGTTTCATTGAAACTCCACCGGTTGACCAGCGTGGCCGCCGTGCCGACGGCGACGAACCTCGACAGGATCGCGCTGACCAGGAGGAGCTTGAACATTCCGACTAGTTTATGGTTTTTCATGGGTGTGTGGGTGTTGTTTGCATGGGTGAAGGAAGTCTTGACAGAGGCTATTGGGACGGGTCAAGCTGGCCGGCGGCATTAGCGTTGAATGCCCAAGACGGCACAAGATCGCCTTCGACGCCGTTGTGCGCCAAATTGTCATTGTCCCAGCGCTCCCGCCAACCGGTGTCCGTCGGGCTGACGGGTCCGCCATTATTTCCAACCAATCGTTTTGCAGGCTCGACGTGGCCATCGCAGTAGAGAAAATCAATGTAATAGTTGTGCCGGTTGGAAGGCCATTGAGAATGGCCTGGATCCTCCGCCGTCGGGTCAAGATTGGCGTCAAAGGCAATGAGGTACTTATTCTCTTCCGCCTTCACGTCGCCGATCGCAATCATGTTTGCGGGGGCTTTGACCGTGCTGTCCCTGACGGGACCTTTGTAAAAACCACCATCCACGTCCCCACCCAACCCAAGTTGAGGATTATGGTCGAGATCCAATCCCCAGTCGTTGTAGCCATAGGAAAACCGCGATGCAGGCGTCACGACCCAGGCGCTGAAAGTGCCGTTTTCGAATTCGCCGCCCAGGGTTTTGTTGTAGTTGGTGTCCCAGGAGGCATCAATCGGCGCCGAAGGGCAATAGAACACTTTCCGATCCTTGCCCATCTCCGCGAAGATTCGCGTCATCCAGACATAACTGTTATGGACGGCCGAATAATCGCCGGGATATTGGTGGTAATCGCCCACATACATCGTCAACCCCAGGCCCAGTTCCTTCAAGTTGTTCATGCAACTGGCCTGTTTGGCCTTGGCCTTGGCGTGGGCGAGTGCGGGCAGCAGCAGGGCCGCCAGGATGGCGATGATGGCGATCACCACCAGCAATTCGATCAACGTAAAGCCCGGCCGACGGGAACCGCCGGTTGAACGAGCTGGTTTCATAATGGATGACATTAGCTCGAATCCTCGTGGCGCGCAAATGGAGCGTCCCGGCGTCCGGGCTGGAACTTTATCTCCTGTAATGCGCGTTGATTTCCTGCACCGTCTTGACCGCCGCCGGATCTCCTTTCTCGGCGGCCTGATAAAGGCGTTGTTGAAAAGCGAAACGCTCCGCATCCAGCGCCTGCTTCTGCTGGCTCGTCAACTCCATTTTGGAGAGGCTCTCAAATGAATTCTGGGCTGCGGCGTAGTCTTTGGCCCGCTCGGCCGCCAGGGCCTTGTCCCAAATCTGCTTGACGGCCGCGGGCGCGTTGTCAAAAGCCCGCAACTGTGCCGCCGTTGTTCGGGTCGTTCCCGAACCGCATCCCGCCGCCAGCACAACCAGACCGGTCGCACTCCACCAGAATAGGGCACGCAATATCCCGCTTGGCGCCTTGTGCATCACCACGATTGAATCACTAATTCATACAATTTCATGGGCAGTTCGTCATGTGGCATAAAGTGGCCACAGCCGCATGGCTTCATTCGTGCCGGGCGTTCGTCTCCCTCTGCGGCGCGAAAATGCCCACGTCAATGCCCTGGCCGCCGACGGTTTGGTGGCAATGGACGGCGATGGTGTTTTCACCGGGATGGAGCGCCGCCGCCGCCGCCTTGGAAATCTCGAATTCCTCGTAATCCGTGATGAAGCCGGACCGTTTCAAGGCCAGCACGCCGTCCAGATACACCTCCACGTCTTCGTCGTGAAAAATCTGCAGGCTGAGTCCCGACAGGTCTTCCGGCCCCAGCCTGAACCGGCCCCGCATCCAGATGTCGGACGTGTTCCAAGCGGTGTTCACGACTATGGCGGGCGTGTCGGCGGCGCCGAATCCGGCGACTCCCTCTTTCCACGCGGACGCATCAAACCCGGGTTGGAACCAGTCGCCGACGGGTGGTGCGGTCGTGTATTTCCACCGGGTCCGGCCAAACAAGGCGTCCGGCAGGATGGGCTTCATGGGCGTTCCCCAAAATTGACCCCGGTTGGCGACCCGCAGGGCGTCCGGGGCGATTTTGGCCAAGGCGCGGTCATAGGTTTGCAGGCCGTTGCATTCCGTTTCCACGTCGGCGGTTTGAGTATAGACGGCGGCGCTCAAGCCGTTCAACCGGTGCAATTCCCAGACCCGCTCCAACGCGCGGGCGTAATGCGCCGACAATTCCTCCCGGTTCGTGAACATCACGTAGGCCCAACAATTCCTGGACCAGGTGTGGCCCGGAACAGCCAGACCCAACCCGCCGAATTCGCCCAGCACGGCCGCGCGACGGGATTCGGGCGCCGGTGAATCGGGGCCGGGGTAGTTGTGCATGTCAATGACATCCCCGACGCGCAGGTCCGTCCACCCGCTGGCGTCGTCCACCAGCCGGGACGGGTCCATCGCCTTGATCCATCGGGTCAACGACTCCGTGTCGAACTGGCCCCAGCCTTCGTTGAAGAGGTCCCACTGGACAATGGACGGATGATTGTACAGTTCCCGGATCATGTGCTGCAGCTCCGTTTCAAACTCCTGGCGCGAAGCGGCGGTGCTGTTGTTGCCGCTGGGCATGTCCTGCCAGACCAACAGGCCCAGCTTGTCGCACCAGTAATACCAACGCGGCTGTTCCACCTTGACGTGCATGCGGACCAGGTTGAAGCCGGCTCGTTTCAGGAATTCGAGGTCGTGGCGCAGCGCCCTGTCCGTAGGCGCGGTGTAAATGCCGTCGGGCCAGAATCCCTGGTCCAGCGCGCCCAGCTCAAAAACGGAGCGGCCGTTCAAGGCAATCCTGGCCCGCCCCTGGTCGTCTTCCTTCAACTCGATTTGCCGCATTCCAAAGTAGCTCGTCACCGTGTCGAGCACGCGATCGCCCTCCTTGAGCGTCACCCGCAGATCGTAAAGAAAGGGATCGTCGGGCGACCATAAATGGGGCCGGACCACGGGCAGAAAAAAAGTCGCGTTGGGCGGACCGGTGGCCCGCCCGGCTTCGTTGCCGCCGGCGCTCGCGACGGCCTCCACCTTCAATGGCTCCGAAAAACTGGCCACGGCGGCGCAAATTTCAAGCCCGCCCGCCGCCAGATCGGGAATGAGCTTCAGCCGGTCCATGCAGGTTGCCGGCACGGGTTCCAGCCAGACCGTCTGCCAGATGCCGGCGCTGGCGGTGTAAAAGATGCCTTCCGGCTTGAGCGACTGCTTGCCGCGGGGCTGGTCACCTTCGTCAATCGGGTCGGTGACGCAGACGCTCACGGCGTTCGTCCCGTTCCATCGCAGGGCATGCGTGATGTCGAACGCGAAGCGGTCGTAGCCGCCCTGGTGACGGCCGATTTCACGCCCGTTCACCCACACCTGGCAGCGCCAGTTCACCGCGCCGAAATGCAACCGCACCCGCCGCCCGCGCCACGATGCCGGCAGGGAAAAAGTCCGGTGATACCAGAGCTTGCTGTGCCCATCGAAATTGGTCATGACCCCGGAAAGCGCGGACTCCACCGGGAACGGAACCAGAATCTTCCCGACGAACGGACCCGGCCCGTCCGCCGAATCCGGCGTGATGGCGTAATCCCAAAGCCCGTCCAAATTCTCCCAGTCGGGGCGCACGAATTGCGGTCGCGGATATTGGGGCCAGACGTTGGTGGGACTGACTTCCGCCGCCCAGCGGGTCATCAGCGGGGCTTTTGCCGGATGCCACGGGGCGGATTGGCCCGCGCCGGCGGAAATGAGGATGGCCGGAACCAAGGCGGCCCTGTAAAAAATGTGCCTGCCTGCCCTGGAGGAATGGAAATTCATTTCTGCAAAAATTTCGCAACCGCCTCCGTGCGGTTGTGTACGTGCAGTTTTTCGTAGATGCGGCGGATGTAAT
Organism: Verrucomicrobiota bacterium; assembly: GCA_028873125.1. Classification (GTDB taxonomy): domain Bacteria; phylum Verrucomicrobiota; class Verrucomicrobiia; order Limisphaerales; family UBA11358; genus UBA11358. The sequence goes on from JAGWMQ010000006.1 coordinate 25,950, forward strand.
TCCGCACCGTGTGAATGCTCACGCCCAGTTGGCCGGCGATTTGTTTGTAGGCCAGCCCCCCGGCCAGCCCGTCCAGCACCGACCGTTCGCGCGGTGAAAGCTCCGCCGCCCCGCCGCCCCGGGGTGGGCCGGATTGGAAGGATTGGACGACCTTGCGGGCGATGGGCGCCGACATGGGAGAACCGCCCGAGTGGACCTCTTCAATGGCTTCCAGTAATTTTTGGGGCGACAAGCGTTTCAGCAAATAGCCGCTCGCGCCGGCGGCCAGCGCGCGGAAAATCTGGTCGGTGTCCTCAAAGACGGTGAGCATCAGCACCAGCGCCCCCGGCATGAGCACGGTCAGACGGCGCACGCATTCGATGCCATCCATGTTGCCCAGATTGATGTCCATCAAAATCACATCCGGACGGTCCCGCGGCAAATGCTCGAGCGCCTCCGCCGCGCTGGCGTAGGCGCTTTTGCACTGGATGTTCCCGGCGGTGGCGAGATAGCCGGCGATGTGCTCGCGCAGGCCAGCATCGTCATCCACGATGGAAACGGTGATGATCCTTTTCATAATTCGCCGGACGATCCTTTTTTCAATTGGATGCGCAGGGTGACGGTCGTGCCCAGGCCGGGCCGGCTGGATACCAGGCAGTCGCCGCCGATGGCCGTCAGCCGCTGGCGCATGTTTTTGAGGCCGTTGCCGCCCCGGCCGTTGAGGTCCGGACCATCCGCCGCCCCGGACGGCGCAAAGCCCCCGCCGTTATCGGTGACGGTGAGTTCAAACTGCCCGTCGGTGACGCTCATTTCCACCTTTACCCCGGTGGCGGCCGCGTGCTTGAGGACATTGTTCAAGGCTTCTTCAAAGGCCAAAAACAGGTTGTGCCGCGTCTCCGAGGACAAGGGATGCTGCGGGATTTCCCGGGGCAGCCGCAGTTCGCATTCGATGCGGGTGTTTTGAAAGTATTCCACGGCGTAGTCGGCCAGATAGGCGGCCAGATTCTCCAGCGTGTCGTTGCGCGGATTGACCACCCAGACAATTTCATCCATCGTTTTCAGCAATTCCCGCGACGTCTGGGCAATCGTCGCGATTTTGCCGGCGAGCGGTCCGGCCGATTTCGCCTCCACTTGGGCGTGTTCGCTCAAAAAGGAAATCTTGGTCAGCTTTGATCCCATTTCGTCGTGCATGTCGCGGGCGATGCGCATCCGTTCACGTTCCAGCGATTGCTGCTGCTCCAACCGGACCAAGGCGACGCGCAAGCGCCGGTGCGACACCATCCGGACGAGGCCGGCGATCAGGGCCACCACCGCCAGGGCGTACACCGCGATGGCCCAACCCTGGAAATAGAGCGGCGTGGGGACCACAAACGTGAAGGTCTCCGCCGCCTCACGCCACCGGCCGTCGCCGTTGCGCGCCGCCACCCGAAAGCGATAGCGGCCGTAGGGCAGGCGTCCGTAACGGGCGGAGCGGACACGGCCGTCCTCCACCCATTCCGGGTCGAAGCCTTCCAGTTTGTGCCGGAAACGGATCTCCTCGGGCGCGGTAAAATTCAAGGCGGTGAAATGAATTTCCAGCGACCGCACTTCCGCCGGAGCTCCGAACGGGACACGGTTTGTAACCACCGACGACCCGGATGCGCCCTGGAGCAGGGAAATCGGCGGCTGCCGGTTGAAAGTCGCGCTCTCGATGTAAACCGGGAAGGCCGCCGGCTCGATCTCCGACCGGCGCGCGTCCACGTTCAAGACGCCGCCGGAGGTTGCAAACCAAAGCGCTCCGTCCGGCGCCGTCAAGGCGCGCGTCCCGCCCCCGACGGCGGCGGAATCGGGCAGGGTCTTTGCGTCGGAGATCCACTGGCACACCAGCGGGCCCCGGCCAGGATCGAACGCCTTGTGAAGATCCGCGCGGCGGACGCGATAGATGCCCGCGCCGGTGGCCAGCCATAAATTCCTTGCGCGGTCTTCCGTCACCGCGGCCACGATGTCGCTGGGCAGGCCATTGGTGGTGTTCCAGCTCCACTTGCTTCCATCGGTAAGACAGGTCAGACCGCCGCCATCGGTGCCGACCCAGAGTCGGCCCCGTTCTCCTTCGTACAACGCCAGCACGGCACGTCGGCCGGAGTCTCCGACCGCCGCGATGGAGCTGAATGTTCCGTCCTTTTCTCGCAGAATCCGCCCGTCCCGGGTTCCCAACCAGAGTCCGCCGGCCGCCGATGGAATCATGGCCGTCACCGGCGTTCCCGGCAGGCCTTGGGCCGTGTCGAACCGGGTCCAGTTCTCTCTCGCAAAACGATGAACGGTGCCCGCGCTGGTGCCGGCCCAGACGCTGCGGTCGCGGTCCGCGCACACGACCAGCACGGTGTCATCGGCCAGGCCGTCGGCGGTGGTGAAGTGTATGCTGCGCCCGTTTCGCAGCGCATACAGGCCGTCGCCCAGCGTGCCCGCCCACACGGTGCCATCCCCGGCGACGCACACCGAAGTAAGCAAATTTTGCGCCTCCCAACCATCGTCGCCGCCAAGCCGGTCGAATCGTCTGGATTCTCCCACGAACAGGCCGCCGTGTTGCATGCCCACATAAATGCGTCCGCCGGCGTCCAAGGCGAGCGCCGTCGGCGGACCGGTCGGCAAACCTTGTTCGGCCCGCACGATGCGCACCGATTGGGGACGCAATTGAATCAATCCGCCCCCGGACGTGCCCAGCCAGAGATTGCCCTCCTGGTCTTCGCAGAGGGCGCGGACGTCGTAGGGCCGGCGATCTTCTCCGAGAATCACCGGGCGAAAGCGGTTGTCCTCAAAACAGAACAGACCGCCTCCGCTCGTGCCGATCCACAGCCGACCATCCCGCCCTTCACACAGGCTCCAAATCCGCACGGAGGGCGGTTCGGAACTGCGAAAGTAATTCAACCGCTTGCCCTCGGACAGATTGATCAGGTAAGTGTCGCCGAAGGCCCACAGATTTCCGGTGCGGTCTTCATAAACGCCCAGGTATTCGGGACTGCGGCCCTGACTCCTGGTTTGGAACGCATACGGCTCAATCCGTCCGTGGATGAATCGGCACATGCCCACCCGCGTCGTGATCCAGACCGTCCCGGAACGCGCCACATTCACTCCCGCAACAAATTTATCCGGCAACCCGTCCCGGGTGGTGAAGGATTTGAACCCCCCTCCCGTCCAAAGGTTCAGCCCGGACGGACTGCCGATCCACACCGAACCCAGCGGGTCCGCCGCGAGGCTCGTGATATGATCGTCCAGCAGCTCCTGCGCCATCGTGAAATGCCTCGCTTTTCCCCGGTTCAATTCAAACAAACCCTGCTGTTGCGTGCCGATCCACAAATGGCCGTCGCTGTTTTCGCACAAGGCTGTCACGCGAACGGGATTGTTGGTGGCGGAAGCGGCCAAATTCATCTCCGTGAATTTGACGCTGTCGAACCGGACCAATCCCGCGCTCGTGCCCAGCCACAGAAAACCGTCGCGCGTCTGGAGGATTGCCCTCACGGAATCGGACGGCAGGCCGTCGGCGGCGCTCCAGACGTGCATCGCCTCGGCGCGCTCTGCCAGATCGGGATCGGCGCCCCTGGCCAGCCCCGTCAACAGCGTCGCGGCGGCGAACCACGCAACCGCGCCCATGGACGGTTTTCGCGTCAAATTCAATCCAAGCATCATCTTAAGCGGCAAAGCCCGCCGGTAAAGCGTCCTCCGAGCCAATCTGCTTCAAGGCGCGGACAGCCGGAAGAATCGTGTTCCGGGATTGATGGGAATGATGGTGTTGAATTGTTCGTTGTTGCTGCCCACCGCGTTGGTCACGGGAAACCAGGTTATTGGCCACGTCAAGTTGGTGGCAAAATCCAATTCCCAATCGTTGGCCCAAACCGGCCAGCCGAGGGTCAGGGAGTCGGTGCCGGGATTTGTCGCGGTCACGGAGAGCGCCGGCTTGGGAAGAAAGACGCCGACGGGAGCGGAACTGGCGCTGACACCGCAACCATTTGCCGCAGTCACGGTGTAGTAATTGGTTTCTCCGGACACGGCATTCGTATCCAAGTAGCTTGTGGCAGCCAGATTGACGGCCCGTGGCGTGAACGGGCCGTCCGGGTGGGTGGATGAACTCACATCATAAGCGGCCGCACCGGAACTGCTCAACCAACTGAGTGAAATGACGCGGTTGCCCGGCGTGCCGGTCAGGCCCGTGGGGATGGCCGGCGCCGGACCGGCGCCGGCGATTCCGTATTTGCATTCCAGCGCGCCTTCCTCGGCGCTGCGCTCCGCGTCCGACAAGGCGGTATTATAAATTTTCACTTCGGCGATGTCGCCGCTGAGAAAATTGATGTCGGTTTGCTGGGCGCCCAAAACCAATCTGGCCGGCGCTTGGAGCGAACCGGTGCCTCCAAAGACGCTGCCCATGAAGGCGCCATCCACATACAAGTCCGCCTCGCCGGTGCTTTCGGTGCGTTTGAAGGTCACGAGGTGCGGCTGTCCGTCATTGAATCCGGGGGCGGAGTTGACCGCCACGTCCGGGTCGCCGGTGCCGGCGCAAATCTGGCCGTTCGAAAACAGGCAAATGCCAAAGTCAGTGGTCACGCCGGCCACTTCGCCGTTCACGAGGCCGGCGCCCTGGTAAAACAAATTGCCCGAACCGAAACCTTGCGTGCTGCGGAACACGCAAAAGATGGTGAAGTCGTCCTGCACCGGGCGGGCAAACGCCAGTGAATTGCTGTCGGCGGCGTTGAACCGGATGGCGGGCAAGCCGTTCATGGCGTTGGTCACATAAGCGGGCTGACGGGCGGCGTTGGTTTGCGTCGCGTCATCGCCATTGCCGCTCCAGTCTGCCCAGTCGGAAATCGCCGCGCCGTTCGACACCCCGGCCATGGCGTCAGCCTTGAACCAGGTTTTCAAAGAAGCGCCCGGCGAAGGGGTGGCGCTGACTTCTGCTGAATTGGTTCCATCGCCGAGGGCATTCATGGCCGCCACGACATAATAATAAGTCGTGCCGTTGGCGGCCGTATCGTCCGTATCATTTGCATCGAACACGGTGGCGATGGAAGCATAAGGCCCGCCGCTGTGCGTCGAACGTTTCACATCGTAGCCGGTCACGCCCGGAATGCCTGACCAACCTAACGTCACCCGGTCGTCGGCGGCGGTGGCGGTCAGATTTGTCGGTGCGGCGGTGTAAGAGGCGCTGTCCCAATACAACGCGGTCACTTCGTTGCTGCCCAGGACGCGATTGTAGATCTTGATGTCATCCAGGCTGCCCTTGAAAAAATTCACGCCGGGCTGGCGCGAGCCGAACCGGAGATGAGCCGGTGGCGTCAATGAATTGGTGCCGCCAACGCCGGTCGCTTCCAAATTTCCATCCACATAGACTTTCATCGCGCCGCTGGCCTGCTCGCGCGTCGCCACGCACTGATGCCAGGCGCCGTCATTGACGGGCGTTGCGGAAGCAAGCGTCGTGTCCGGGTTGCCGGCGCCAAAAGCAAAGTCGTTCCCGTCCAGCGAAGTTCCAAAATCATTGGTGTTTACGGCGACGAATCCGTCCACCAAACCTTTGCCCTGCCACCATTGGCCGACACCGCCGGTCTGCGTGGTCTTGACCCAGAAGGAAATGCTGAAATCATCGCTGACGTCGTTCCCGATCAGGACATAGTTATTGACGCCGTTGAAATTCAAGCAGCCATGTACTTTGCCGCCGCTTGACCAAGTCGCGCCGCTGACGGTTCCGTTGTTGCCATTGCCGGATGAATCTTGAGCGGTCGTTCCGTTGGTTTCGTCCAAAGTCCAATAGCCGGTGTAATCCGTCGGCACGGCCAGCGAGTTCATCACCAAATTTTGCTTGGAAATTCCCACGTCAATTCCCTGGCCGCCGACGGTTTGGTGACAATGCACCGCGATGACGTTCGTGCCGTCGGCAATCAACGCATTCTGGCCGGCGACGTTCATGGGCAAAACGACATAAGATGTGACGTAACCCGAAGCCGAACCGGCCAGCGCGCCGTTGATGTAAATTTTACAATCTTCATCGTGATAAACATAAAAGACCAGTTTGACACGGTCTGCTGGCGTCAGCGATCCGAGCGTAAAGATTTGCCGCAGCCAGATGTCGGAAGTATTCCAAGTGGTTCGCACGACGGCGCCGGGCGTGCCGGCGGCGCCAAACCCGGCCTGCCCGCTGTTCCAGGCGGAGTCGTCGAAATTGGTCGCATACCAGTCCGCCGCCGGCGTGTTCGTGGTAAACGTCCAAGTGCGTCCTTGGTTTTGGGAAGTCGGCAGCACCGTGGAAAGATAGAGGTGCGCCGAAATCGCCTTTTGATTTGAAGCGTTGATGCGGTTGGGATCCACCTTGAGACAGCGGTCGTAAGTCATCAGGCCGTTGCATTCGTTTTCCACATCGGTTATTTGCGTGTAAACCGCGGCATTCAAGCCGTGGCTCGATTTGTAATAAACCAGGTCATCGCTCCATGAATCGTAAATGGAGGCGATGTCGTTGGTGCTGCTGGCCCCGGTGTAACCCCCGCCGGCCAGCGCCGGATTCCACAAATGGCCGGCGATCAGAAAGCCGATGCCGCCGTATTCGCCGTCCACCGGCGCCTGCGTCGCGCTGACGGGATCGCCTGGCGGCGGATAACTGTGCTGGTCGAAGACATCGCCCACACCGTAGTAGTTGCCGCCGCTGGCCTGGTTGACCAGGCGCGACGGGTCCAGCGTCTTGACCAGTTGGACCAGGTAAGGCGTGTTGGTCTGGCCGACGCTGGTCTGGCCCTGGCTTTCGTTGAAGAGGTCCCACATGATGATGCACGGATGGTTCCAATGGGTTTGCACCATGCGCGTCAGTTCGGTGATGAATTGATCGGCGTCCACCGGCTGCGGATTGCCGGTGTAAGAATTGCCACTGGGCATGTCCTGCCACACCAGCAACCCCAGCTTGTCGGCCCAGTAATACCAGCGCTGCCGCTCCACTTTGATGTGTTTGCGAACCATGTTGAAGCCGAGCGTCTTTTCCATCTGCAAATCATACTGGAGCGCGTCATCGGTCGGCGCGGTGTAAATTCCATCCGGCCAGAAACCCTGGTCCAGCGGTCCCATCTCAAAATAAGGCCGGTTGTTCAGGCAAATTTGCGGCACGCCGTGGACCACTTCGACGGAGATTTTCCGCATCCCGAAATAACCCGTCACGCTGTCGTTGGTCAGGCCGTTGTGAATGGCCAAAACTTTCAGGTCATAAAGAAATGGAGTTTCCGGCGACCACAAAATCGGATTGGGAATGGGCAGGTCGAGTTCGGTTTGCGGCGCGCCGGTGACGCTGTTGACCGCCACGCCATTGGTCAGCGCCGTTGCCACGACCGTCACTCCGTCGGTGGCGTAGGTGTTCACGGTCAGGCGCAGTCGCGAGTGGTCCACGTCGGGAATGATCTGCAAGTCGCGCACTCCCGAAGCGTCCACCGGCTCCAGCCACACCGGCTGCCAGATGCCGCTGGACGAGGTGTACATGATGCCGCCGGGATAAAGCGTTTGCTTCCCGCGCGGCTCGCCGCCGTTGTCCTCGGGGCTGTAAACCCGCACGATCAACTCGTTGGTCCCGCCATTGAGATAAGGCGTGATGTCGTAACTGAAGGGATCGTAGCCGCCTTTGTGAATCCCGACCTCCTGACCGTTGACATAAACCGTCGCCTGCCAGTCCACCGCGTCCAGGTGCAGAATGATCCGCCAGCCGCTCCAGGCCGGCGGCACGCTGAACGTCCGGCGATACCAGGAAAATTCATGGTGCCGCATGACGCCGGAGATCGCCGACTCCATCGGATACGGAACAAGAATTTGATTCGACAACGTCTGGCCGACGGGCACCGGATCGTTGGTGGCTCCGGCTTGAAACTGCCAGAGGCCGTTCAAATTGAGCCAGTCGGCGCGGACCAATTGCGGACGCGGGTATTCGGGCAACGGCGCGTTGGTGTCCACCAAGGCCGCCCACCGCGTCATCAACGGCGCCTGCTGCATTTGCCAGGCGCAGGCGCGGCCGGCGATGACCAGCATCAGGACGACCAGCCAGGCCGGCTTTGGCGGAGAGTTCCGACCGTTCGGCACGTTCATGAGATTCCACATTTTCGCAGATCAGCCAACCCCGTCAACGTGGCATGAAATGGCCACACGTTGGCCTGTCACGCAGGCTCCCGGCCAGGCTTCAACAAAGACAGGACAGGGGCGCACCTCCATGTTTACGGGGGTCGCCATGAAGGATGCCAGGGCGCGCCTGATGCCAGCGGTTGTTGCGCCGGGTTTGGATGAGTGTTTTGATGCCAAACATGAGCGTCCAAAGGGGTTCGGAGCCGGTGGACATCCCATCACCATGTCGTAAGGCAGGAGTCTTCCGTCGTGTCCGGCAACACCGTTGCCGGCCCGATGCGCGGCGGACGCAGGACGCCGCGCTCAAACATCTTTCAGCGCCGCCGCAGGCTTGAAACACCGCGGCTGGACGTCCGGCACCGACGGCCCCCGGGCCTGAGCGAAGGCGACCTTCGAGCGCAGGAGCAATGTTCCCAGGCACAAATCCGCCAGAGGCAGGACGACGTTGAAATTTTTCTGCATGTAACGGTGATGCAGCAGATGATGGCCGTTCAAGCGGAAGAAAACGCCCGAGCGTTCCACGTGCCGCTTTTTCGGCAGGTGCATGCACCAATGCAGGTATTCATAAGCGGTGAAATACAATGTGCAGGCCACCGCCGCGCCGCAGAGAATCCCCCATTTCTCAAAAATGAATGCCGAAACAAAAAACGGCAACAGTCCGATCGCCACCAGCGTCGGCCCATGCCACCACGCCATGGGGATGGTCTTTTTATCCGGCTCATGGATGAGGTGATACGTGTGGTCGGCCTTGAAAACGTGGTGATGCACCAGCGTGTGCCGTTCAAACGGGTAGCGGAAAAAATTGACAACGAACGAGCGGTGCATGAAATAACGATGCAGCGTCCATTCGAACAACGAACCGAAAACCGTTCCGGTCACGATTCCGATGGCGCACCAAAAAAGGAACATGGACATAATATAATGCAACTTTGCTTGCTGAAGACAGACGGAGAACTCCCACCAAAGCCTGAACTCGAATCGGTCTAGCCGCCACTTTGCCAGCTCCTGCCGGGCTTTACAAGCTTTATTTCGACCTCTTTATTTCGACATCACGGCTGATTCATCCGGTTTTGGGAATAGCGCTCGACGGGCCAGGACCTGCCAGCAGCCGCACAAGCCGACGTCCTGGGGCGCGTGGGGCAACCCGCGCCAAACGCCGCCGCTCAAACCGTCGTGTGCCTTCTCCCAGGCCGCCATGAGTGGGGAAAACCCTGCTGGGCGAGCAGGCGCTGGGTGAACCGCTTGCAGGTGTTTTCAAAAGCGCGATAACCGCGGGCGCCCATCAACGTGCAGACCGCCGCGCAGGCCAGGACAAACCGTTGCCGAGGACGCACCCGTGGCCGCGGCCGGAATCGGGCAGCGCGCCGATTCGACCCAGCAGGCTTTCCAGGGCCGGCGCGCGGAACGGACAGGGGCACATCCTCATGGCTTCTTGGCGGCCGGGGAGGTTTTGGCCATCGGAATGTAGAACAGCCGCACCCGGCGGCCCGAGGCATTCGACTGATACTCGAACAGACCGAACAACAGCGAGCAACGTGTGAAGGCCGGTGACGTGTCGCGCCGGTACAGATTCCAGAGCAGCGACCGGCTGGCCGCGCCGGTCCTGGGATTTTTTTCCTCGCGCCAGAGCGACCACAGCGGCGACCAGTTCCGCTCGATGCCATCGTTGCGGGGCAGGATGGGTTCCAGCGGCGCCAGGATTTGCAGGCGGCGGTTGCCGTTGAAATCGCGGCGATAATCCCACAGCGGCCAGAAATCCACGCGCCGCTTGCCTTCGCCGGTGACGGTGTTTTGCTCCGTCACATTTTGGTACAGATAAAAAAGGATGCGCGTGCGCTTGCGGTCCAACGGGGCGGCGTGAATGCGGTTGAATTTGTATAGCGGCCAGAGATAAAAATCGCTTTCCAAGACGTCGTTGTGCGCCCGGCTGAACAGCGGGAAAACGCGCGTGGTGGTCTTGCCCTCGCCGCGGGCCACGACGACGATCGGCCAGGGCAGCTCCCATTCGCGGTATTTTTTTTCGCGGTCGTCCATCCAGTTGAAAAACGGCCAGAACACGGAGGTCGCGTCGCGTTTGGGCGAGCGCGAATAGCTGTACAAGGGCAGGTCGGCCCGGAACTTTTCCGGGTTGTCGCTGCCGATGCCGTTGTTTTGCCAGAAATGGACCGGCCAGAGCGCAAAAAACCGGTCGTGACCGCCAACGATTTGCGTCTCGCCAAAGCCGTTGGTGCTGGTGGTCACGGCCTTGTGCTCGTGGCCAAAGAGCGGCCAGACCTGCCAGCCGCGCATCCCGTCGCCGTGGCGCCAGTTGAAGAAGGGATAGAGGACGTTGTAGTTCACCACATCCCGTTTCCGCGTCTGGCCATAAAGAGGAAACAGCACAAAGAAAATGTCGTCGCGAAACAACCGGTCCTTGATTTGGCCGTAGAAGGGAGCCAGTGCGGTGTAATCGTCGTTGGTGTCCGTCGAGCGTTGCTGGAAATAAATCGGGAAGAGGGTAAAGCGCCTTCTGAACGAGCCGTCCGGCTGTCGCCCCCCGGAGGTGCTGAACAATTGAATGAACTGCCAGCGATGCTCGTCACCGAAACGCCGCCAGGTCGCCAGCGGATACAAAAAGTCGTCCGCGACCGATTCCACGTCTGGGTTGGTGTCACGGGAAAAAAACGGCGGCAGGGCCCAGGTTCTTTCCGGTCCCTTCTGCTCGTCGTAAAACAAAGGCCCGGCGGCTTCCGTGCGCTGTCCTGAATCCAATGTCAACTGGAACTGGTCAAAAATCGGTCCGGCGTGAAAATCCGTTTGGGCAAAAGCGGTCGCCGACAAACCCATCAGCAGCAGGAACGCCCAAGCCTGCGGCGCCAACGATTGCCAAGGGCAGAGCGTCGAACCAGACGAGCGGCGCTCTCCTTTTATGGCCTGCGCCAGGGATTCGACGCGGGGAGTTGGTGGTTTTGCGCCACAACGGAAGATCCCGCCACATGGCGTTATCGTTATTGGAAATGGCATTTTAGAATTTTTGGGCCGATTTTGTTAAAGTTTAACATTGAGGTTGACTTTCGGTCATTTTTTTTTATATTGGGCGCAATTGAGGTTTTTTTACCTCGGTTCCTCCTGACCCGGTGTCGGCGAGACATTGCCGACACTGGGTTGATTTGTTTTCAGGAGCGGACGCCAGCGGCCCAACAGATTGAGCAATGCCGGCAAAAAGGTCAGTCCCGCAATCATACACGTGGCAATGCCCGTGGCCATCACGCAGCCCAAGCTGTGAATGCCCCGGTGCTTGGCCAGAATCAAACTGCCGAAACCGGCGATGGCGGTCAACCCGGAGACCAGCACCGCCTTGCCCGTGCTGCGGGACAGAATGCCCGGCGTGGCCTCCTCGGCAAACCGGTTGAGAACTTGAATGCCATTGGTCACGCCGATGCCGATAACCAGCGGGAGTGTCATGATGTTCGCCAAATTGATGGGAATGTCCATCCATCCCATCAGTCCGGCCAGCCAGAGCGCGCCGATGCCCACCGGCAGCAGCGACAAAATCACCGCCCCGACACTCCGGAAATGGAGAAACACCAGGACGGCAATCGCTCCCAGCGCATACCACGCCGCCTGCACGTAGCTGTTTTTCAACAGCGTCTCATATTCATAGAGCTGCACCGGCGTGCCGGTCGCGTCCGGGTCCACCGTCCGCAGGTCGGCGACGAATTTTTCCTGGTTGGCGCGCTCATACACGTCGGTTTTGGGAAAAACCTGCAGCAGAAATTCGCCGCCTGCGCTCACAAACTGGTCGCGCAGCGCCGCCGGCAGGTCGTCCACGGTGAGTGGCGCCGTGACGTCTTGACGCTGCAAGGACATGAAAGTGTCGCGGATGTCCTTGAAAAACGCCTGTTGGAATTCGCCCAGCTTTTCCGCGTGCTCGCGGATCGCCTCGGCATCGCCCGCCAGCATGGCCTTGCGCAAATTCACGATGGCCTGTTGCAGCAAACTGAGCTCTTTCGCCAGCGCCGCGTCGTTCGTGCGCACCTGCTCCAGCGCCGCGCCGGCGTAGCCGTAAAGCGAATACAGCGTTCGGCTCAATCCATAAATGTCCACCGGATTCAAATCCGTCGCGGCGAATTGCAGCGGCGCGACCTCCGCCTTGATGGCGCGGATCAGCGGCAGTTTGGCAACCTGATTGGACTCAATGAAATCGTTGAGCATCTCCGGCGGCGGCTCGAGGTCGGCGACCGTCGGCAGTTTCTGGAGCTTCGCCTCCAGCGCAATCGCCTGCACCAGATTCGTCGCGACGATGGCGCCGGGCAGCGTGGACTGGTCGGCGTGGACCAATTTCTGTTCAAACACGACCGACGAGAGGTTCGGGCTTTGCATCTGAATCAAATTGTAATCAAATTTGACTTTGCCTTCGTAGATTTGCGTGGCCGCCAGCGCCGCCAGCGTCAAGGTGACGCCGATGACGAGCGCCGGACGTTCCAGCCATAACTTCTCGATGCGCGCGCGGTGTTCGTCCTCCCGGGTGCCGCGGTCCATGACGTTTTGTCTCCCCCGCAAGAGCAGGATGGGCAGCAGTGTCATCATGGGGATGAGACAGAGCAGCAAGCCGCCGCCGCAGATGATCCCCATTTCCTGGATGCCCTTGAACCGTGTGAAGACCATGGCCAGGAACGCGCCGGCCGTCGTCAGCGAGCCAATAAAGATGCCCTGGCCGGTGAACATCATCGCCCGGGTCAGCGCCGCTTCATTGGATTTGCCGTGGCGCAATTCCTCTTCGTAGCGCGTGATCAGGTGCACGCCGTAGTCAATCGCCAGCCCGATGAGCATCGGCAGGAAGAAGATGGTCAACACGTTCAAATGCCCGGCGGTCAGCGTGGTGAACGCCAGCGTGTAGGCCAGCCCGACGACCAGACAGACCGTCGCCTTGATCGGCCGGCCAGTTTCGTTGTAGCCGTAAATGAAAATCAGCGCGCACAAAAACAGCGACACGACGGTGGCCAGCGCAACGTCCTTTTGCGATTGCGTCATCTGGTCGTAGTCCAGCACCGGTTCGCCGGTCAGCCCGGCGTTGACGCCCGGCACCTCGTCTTTCGTTTCCCGGATCAGCCCGCGCAGCGTTTCAATCGCCTCGCCGTTCAGCGCGTCGGTTGGCGTGTGCGTCGTGAGCAGAAAAATCCGGCCGTGGTTCAGCGTGACATAAACGTCGGAAATGTCGGCCGCCCCGAAGAGCGCGGCGACACCGGGCGAGGGCGGCGCGCCGGGCATTTGCAGATCGGTGGTGGCCTGCTCCAGGATGCGCGTCACGGCCGGGAACGATTGCACCAGCGATGCGGTCTGCGCGTTGGTCGCGCGCGGCGAGGTGCGGAAGTCGGTGTTGATCTGCTCGAAAAAGGAGCTCAGGTTCGTCGTCCGCGTGAACGGCTGGATGAACGGCACGTCGTCGTGCAGCGTCGCTTCAATGTCCGCCAGATTCGTCCGCGGCACGAAAAACAGCGCCTTGGTGCCCATCATCGCCAGGTCGTGCTGGTAAAAGATGTCGCGGAACAGGTTCGTATCCGGCGCCATTTTCGCCGCCAGCCGCTCGATGAACTGCCGGTTCTTTTCGGTGTCCCCGCTCTCGGCCACGACCATCAGGTCATTGCCCTGTTGCGGAAACTTCTGCAGCAGCCGCAGAAAATTCCGCTGATACTTGAGCTTGGGGCTGACTAGGTCGTTCTGGTTGGTGTCGAATTGCAGGAAAGCGACGGTGACCGCGATGCTCGCCAGAAACAACGCCGCCTGCGGATAAACAAACCACCGCGGATGGCGAATGACCCCCGCCGCCACCCGGCCCAGCAGCCGCGCCAGGACACTCTCAGCACTCAAAGGCTTCATGCGTCACGCCAGGGAAGGAGGGCGCAGACCGAATGAAGAAGGCAGGACAACCGGACGTCCGCGCCGCCCGCCCTGCGGCGTTTCTTCCTGTGGCATCCGGTCTTCATCCTGCTTGCTCACGCCTCGTCGGGAAATTCGGCGTTGGAAAAAACCTCCTTCACGTCGTCGTGGTCCTCCAGCGCGTCCATTAGCTTGTTGGCCGCCGCCGCCGCCGCGCCGGGCAGCGGCACGGTCAAAACCGGCAGCCAGGTGATTTCCGCCGCCTCGCATTTGATCCCCGCGGCTTCGATTTTTTTGTGAACGGCCTCGAAGCCGCCGGGATCGGTCAGGATTTCGTACCCGTTTTTGTCGCTCTTGAAGTCCTCCGCGCCGGCTTCCAAAGCCAGTTCCATCAATTGATCCTCGTTGGCGCCTTCCTTGGAAACGATGATCTGCCCCTTGCGTTGGAACAGCCGGCTCACCGAACCGGGGGTGGCAATGCTGCCGCCATTCTTGGTGGCGAGGCTGCGGACGTCCGCGGCCGTGCGGTTGCGGTTGCCGGTGTTCACTTCCAGGAGCAGCGCCACCCCGCCCGGCCCGTAGAGCTCGTAGGTCAACTCCTCAAAGGTGGCGCCCTCGCCCCCGCCCGTGCCCTTTTTGATGGCGCGCTCGATGTTGTCCCGCGGCATGTTGGCGGTGCGGCACTTGAGCAACACCATCCGCAGCCGCGGATTCATCTCCGGGTCGCCGCCGCCGAGTTTGGCGGCGATGGTGATTTCCCGGCCGAGCTTGGAAAAAATCTTCCCGCGCTTGGCGTCAATGGCGCCCTTGAAATGCTTGACCTTCGCCCATTTGCTGTGTCCGGCCATCGAAATTTACGATTGATGATTGACGATTTACGATTGCCTCACCGCCACCGAATTCATGATGCATTCGTGAATCATAAATCGTAAACCGCAAATTGTTCAGGCCGCCTCCACAAACACCGCCGTGCCGTAGCAGAGCACCTCGGTGATGCCCGGCGCGATCTCCGTGGCGTCGTAACGGACGCCGACGACGGCGTTGGCGCCGAGCTGCCCGGCGTGCGTGAGCATCAGGTTGAACGCGTCCTCCCGCGCCCGCTCGCATAGATTGGTGTAGAGCGAAATGTTGCCGCCGAACAGGCTCTGCAGGCTCGCCCCGATGTTCCCGATGACCGAGCGCGACCGCACGATGATGCCGCGCACCACGCCGAACGATTTGGTGATGCGGTAGCCGGCCAGGTCGAATGCCGTCGTCGTCAGTGGATGCGTCAAACTCATGAGGCCATTGAACACGACCGCGCGCGCCCGCAAAAGGGAAAAATGGCTCAGGGCGAAAGCCACGCGAAGGCCGGCAGGTTCCGCAGCACGGTGAAGACCAGGGCGGCGACCAGAAACGCCCACAGGACCTTCGGTGACAGGTCCAATGCAGCGGGCAGGTTCCGCCATTTCCGCCAGGCGGACCGCACGCTCCAAGCCGCCAGCCCCGCGAGCGAGAGGACGAACAAGGCGTTGTCCCGGAGCGCCACCGTCAGGCGCCCATGCAGCAGCGCGTACGCCGCGCGCGTGCTGCCGCAACCGGGGCAGTTCAATCCGGTCATTTCGTGGAACTCGCACACGGGATAAAAACCGTGTTTCGACGGATTGAACAAATACAGGACCGCGCCGCCGCCGAGAAGGGCGGCAACCAGTGTCGCGGCGGCGAACCGCCTGAGCGGACGGGATGCGGAGATCCTTGGCGGCACGGCCCGCGGTGTTTCGGCGCGCATGTTCAAACGCGGTTGAAGTGCCAGTAGTAATGGAAATGGCCGGTGGCCAGCATCAGCATCAGAAGGACCAGTCCCAGGAACAGGCTGATCAGCGACAGCACCAGGCCGGTGATCGCCAGCCAGCGTCCTTCGTATCGTTCGGGATGCTCGTGGATTTGCGAAAGGCCGATGAGCGAGAAGATCAGGCCCAGCGGTCCGAACAAAAACCGGCAGCAGCACAGAAAGGACAAAACTCCGAAGATCAACCCCGCCACGGCGAACGCGTTGGTCTGGCGGACGGGCCGTGCCGCGAAAGGTCCAATGGTCGGCGGCACCGGCGGCGGAAATTGGCCGGCAAATTCCGGCACCGCGCCCAGCGGTTTCCAGGCGGCGTCACCCTCGGCGAGCGTCGGGGTCTGCGCATTGGCGCGGCCCTCGGTGATCCATTGCCGCAACTGGCCGCCGGTCGCCGGGCCGTAGGTTTTTCCGTCTGCTCCGATGATTTTATACATGACGCGCCTTTCGATAAGTAAGAGACACCATAAGGAGCTTCCGTTCAATCCTCAACTTTTCAGCCCCCACCCGCCCTCCGAACCGGGCCGGCCCCCGCCGGTCATTCGCCTTCGCTCCGCCCGCGGCCCGGGTCCGCGCAAACCCCGCGCTTGGCGTCCGTCACGAAGTCCAGCAGGACTTTCGCCGGCGCGGAGGTGAATGTCTTCCGCGCCCCGGCCAGGGCCTCACGCAGATTTTTCCCGCTGCGAAACAGAAAATGGTAAAGCCGCTTCAATTCCGCTCGTTCTTCCGGCGAATAGCCGGCGCGGCGCAAGCCGATCACGTTCAGCCCGCACAGTTCGTTCACGCCCCGCGCCATGCAGAACGGCGGCAAATCCTGGCTGATGGCCGAGCCGCCCTGCATCAGCGCCAGCGCGCCCACGCGCGTGAACTGGTGCACGAGGCAGTTGCCGGAAACAAACGCGCGGTCGTCCGCGCGGGCGTGCCCCGCCAGCAGCGCGCCGCCCGCCACAATCGCGTCGTTCCCGACGACGCAGTTGTGCGCCACGTGCGAGTGTTGCATGAAAAAATTGCGCGCGCCGATGACGGTCTCCTCCCCGGGCTGGTTGGAGCGGTGGACGGTGACGTGCTCGCGGAAGACGTTGCCCTCGCCGATGCGCAGGCCGGTCGGCGCGTTGCGGTATTTCAAATCCTGCGGCGCGTCGCCGATGACGCAGCCAGCGTGAAACCGGTTGCGCGCGTCCACCGTCGTCAGTCCCGTCAGATACACGTGCGGCCCGAGGACGCAATGCGCGCCCAGCGCCACGCCCCCGTCAATCACCGCGAACGGCCCGACTTGGACCGTGGCGTCCAGTTTCGCGTCCGGATGGACGATGGCGGTTGGATGAATCACTTTCCGGCACAGCATCCCAAAGACGCCCGCGGATTCAAACCGATTTTGTTCGACCTCCCGCGTCCGCGGATTACGAAAAAAACTCGACAAGCCGCTGGGGAATATGTAAAAATCTGCATTAGTTCAGCAAGAATAATCATGCTGAAGGCCCTCATCCACAGCCGCGAAGGCCCAAAACGCCCCATGAAAATCCACACATTCCACCCTGTCGTCGCGTCGGCGCTGCTGGCGCTTTTCACCCCCATCCTCCAACCTTCAGCCGCCCGCGCCCAGGACACGGCCTTCACCTACCAGGGCCGGGTGCTGGACAGCGGCACGAACTTCACCGGCGCCGGCCAGTTCAAATTCGCCCTGGTCACCAGCACCAACACCAGCCAGCCGGCGACCGCCAATGCCACCGTCACCAGCGGCTTTGTCACCAGCATCGCCGTTGTCAATGGCGGCAGCGGTTATACCACCGCGCCGGCGGTGACCATTTCGGGCGGAGGCGGTTCGGGGGCGACGGCCACGGCAACCCTCAGCGGTGGGGCGGTGACCGGCATCACGGTCAACAACGCCGGCTCCGGTTACACCAGCGCGCCGGCGGTGACCATTGCCCCGCCGCCGCCCAACCTCAGCTACACGACCTACTGGAGCAACGACGGCACCAGTAGCGGCGGCACCGAGCCGAGTTCGGCGGTGAGCGTGGGGGTGAGCAACGGGCTGTTCACGGTGGACTTGGGCGACCCGAGCCTGGCGAACATGACGGCGATTCCCGCCGCGTTGTTCGCGGCGCCGGGCTTGCAGTTGCAGATCTGGTTCAGCGACGGGGTGAATGGTTTTGCCATGCTCAATCCGCTGCAGAACCTGACCGCGGCGCCGTCTGCCGCTTTTGCCAACAACGCCAGCAATTTGCTGGGCGCCCTGCCGGCGACGCAGGTGAGCGGCACGCTGGCGAACGGGAACCTGCCGGCCAGTCCGGCCTTTGGTGGGACGGTGACGGCCAGCTCTTTTGCCGGCAATGGCGGCGGGTTGACCAATGTGAATGCGGCCACGCTGGACGGGCTAACCGCGAATGGCTTCTGGCAAACTGTCGGCAACGCGGGAACGACGCCCGGCGCGAATTTCGTCGGCACCACGGACAACCAACCGCTGGAATTCCACGTCAATAATTTTCGCGCGTTGCGGCTGGAACCCACGGCCAACACCTCTTTCGCAACCAACGCGGTGAACGTGATCGGCGGTTCGCCAGCCAACTCCGCAGCGGGGGTGCTGGGCGCCACCATCGCGGGAGGCGGGGCGGAGAACTACTTCGGCGTGTTTGCTGCTAACCGGATTGGCGGCAATTTCGACACCATCGGCGGTGGGGTGAACAATCAGATCGGCGCCGGCGCTTACGAGTCCACCATCAGCGGCGGGAACGCCAATTCAGTTCAGCCGGGCGCCGCACGTTCCGCCATCGGCGGCGGCTGGGCCAACACCATCGGGAACAATGCTCCGCGATCTTTCATCGGCGGCGGCCAGCACAACCAAATATTCGGCGATTTTCGAGGTAACGGCAATTCGCTGATCGCCGGTGGCTATGATAATTCGATTTTGACCAACGCCGACTTTTCCACAATTGGCGGCGGACTCAACAACCAGATCTACGGCGACACGAACGATTTCGGCACCGGGGCAATTGCCGGGGGCGATGACAATATCATTAACAGCAACTCCTGGAATGGCTTCATCGGCGGCGGGCAGGCGAATACTGTCGGTGCCAGTTCACATCACTCGTTCGTTGGCGCTGGCCAAGGAAACGTTGCTGACTCACCGTGGGCGGTCATCGGCGGCGGTGATGGCAACCAAATTCTAGGCGATTCTCGCGGTTATGGCAATTCGGTTATCCCCGGTGGCTACGCCAATTCGATTTTGACCAACGCCGACTTTTCCGTAATCGGCGGCGGACTGAACAACCAAATCTACGGCGACACCAATGACAACGGCACCGGGGTGATTGCCGGGGGCTACGCCAACACCATTAACAGCAATTCCTGGAACTCCTTCATCGGCGGCGGCCAGGGGAACACCGTTGGCGCCAATTCGCATCACGCCTTCCTGGGCGGCGGCCAGAACAACTCCGCCGGCGCACCATGGGCAGCCATTGGCGGCGGGCAGTACAATGTGATTCAAACCAATTCGGATTATTCCATCGTCGGCGGAGGTTACATCAATCTTATCCAGACCAACTCTGGGAATTCCGTGATCGCCGGTGGCTACGATAATATTGTCAAGCCATATCCTGGTTTTTCTCCGTCCTACGCCAACTCGGCGGTGATTGGCGGCGGTTACCAGAACACCAACAGCGGTTATGTGGCGACGGTCGGCGGGGGCTGGGGCAACACCGCCAGCGGCTACGGGGCGACCGTGGGGGGTGGAGGCGGTCTTGGGTCGCAGTTCGGGGGCAACACCGCCAGCGGCAATGGCGCCACCGTCCCCGGTGGCTCTGAAAACGTTGCCGGCGGGGAATTTAGTTTTGCCGCCGGGCAGCAGGCGCAAGCGCTGCATTCAGGCGCCTTCGTCTGGGCGGATTCACAGAACGCACCGTTTGCTTCCACCGGGGCCAACCAGCTCATCGTCCGCGCGGGCGGGGGCGTGGGCATCAACACCAACCATCCCAGCGGCACGCTCACCGTCAACACCGGCGCCGGCACATTCACCGTGCGCAATGACGGTCCGGTCCCCGCCTTGGTGGCCAATGACAGCGGCGCCTACTCGGGCTACTTGCGCTTCCGCAATCGCCTGGAAGTCTGGCCCAACGACGCCGCGACGGCCTCCGGTTACGTGGACGTGCGCGGCACCAACGGCGTTCCCACCGTCTCCCTCGACGGCCAGAGCGGCGCGATCACGTGCGTCACCCTCAATCAAACCAGCGACCGGAACGCCAAGGAGAATTTCGCCGCCGTCAGCCCGGCGACGATTCTCGCCAAGGTCGTGGCGCTGCCCATCAGCGAATGGAATTTCAAGACCGACCCGGCGGATGAGAAACACCTCGGTCCGATGGCGCAGGATTTTCACGCGATGTTCGGCTTGAACGGCCGCGATGACAAGCACATCACCACTGTGGACGAAGGCGGCGTGGCGCTGGCGGCCATCCAGGGATTGAATCAGAAATTGAATGAAAGGGACGCCGAAATTCGGGAATTGAAACAGCAAAACCAAGCTTTGGAAAGGCAGTTGGACAATCTGGCGCAGGCGGTAAAATCTCTCACCGAAACCAAATGAAGCGTCCATGAAAAAACTCATCCTATTCAGCCTTCTGGCGTTCTGCCGGCTGGTGGTCTCCTCCCAAACGACGAATATCGCTTACACCTTCACCAACGCGAGCAGCAACACCCTGTCAGACGTTTACATCATTGATACGGAACCAGCCGAGGCTTACGCCTTCATCGCCCCGGTTTCGACCAACGGACAAACCTTCGGCGCGGGCAGCCAGATCGCCGGTCTTATTAGAGGCACGACCTATGGCACCAATTATTTGACGCTCCTCGCGGTGTTTGCGAATGGCAACACCACCAACGTCGCTGTCTCGTTGCCGTTATCATTGGCCACCAATCTTATTCCCAACGGGTCTTGGAATTCCTTCAACAACTCCACCAACTTTCCGTTTGGATTGCTGCCTGATGAATCCACCACCCGGTCCGATCTCCAAACTGATTCGGTAAACACATTGGGATACAATTTGGTTTACAACTCTTTCAACTACTTGCCCGACAGCGACCCGGTTCTGCAACCAACCGGGGTGCCAAGTGTCATTGTCGCCTTCGATGGCGCGCAAGACATCGGTTCGTTCTCCTTCGGGTTTCAGCCCGCGTTGAGCGTCACGTCCGGAAATGGCGGCGTGACGATTCGATGGCCCGCCAATGCCTCCGGCTTTACACTCGCCCAAAGCACCAACCTCGCGTCAGGCGTCTGGAGCAACGTGACCAATGTCCCGACAATCGTCGGCAACAATAATTCCCTTACGCTGCCCATTGGCACGACAAGTCATTTCTTTGAATTGCACGAACCGTGAACCAATTGAAATTAAACCACAATCCGTTCACCACAATGAAAACAAGATATTTGATCTTTTTCCTTCTCATTTTCGACTTTTGTCTTCGTGTGTCGGCGCAGCAATACTCCGTTGATTGGTATAAGATCGCCGCCGGCGGCGGCGCCAGCACCAACGGCCAGTACTCCCTCAGCGGCACCATTGGCCAGCCCGACGCCGGCGGCGCGATGACCGGCGGCAATTATTCGCTCACCGGCGGGTTCTGGAGCCTGATCGCCGTGGTGCAAATGCCCGGCGCGCCGACGCTGACGGTTGCGCATGCGGGCAACAGCGTCATCGTCTCCTGGCCGCTGGCGGCGGGGTTTGCGTTGGAACAAAATTCGGACTTGAGCACGACCAACTGGACGGCCAGCAGTTACGCCGTTTCGACAAACGGGAGTGTGGAAAGCGTCACCGTCGCGCCGCCGGTGGGCAATTTGTTCTTCCGGCTGGTCCACCCATGAAATCTCAACCAAAGCAAACCGTCAAAGAAAGGAAATTAACATGAAACAAAATACCGCAACACTCCTGCTGACGGCGCTGTTGGGCGTCTTCTGCGCCGCCGCATCGCGCGCCCAAGGCACGGCCTTCACCTACCAAGGCCGGGTGCTGGACAATGGCACGAACTTTACCGGCGCCGGCCAGTTCCAATTCGCGCTGGTCACTAGCACCAATACCAGCCAGCAGGCCACCGCCGTAGCCACCAACACCAGCGGTTTCATCACCGGCATCGGTGTCGTCAACGGCGGCAGCGGTTACACGACTGCGCCCGCCGTGACCATCAGCGGCGGCGGCGGATCGGACGCGGGCGCCACGGCCACCATCAGCCGCGGCGCGGTGAGTAGCATCACCGTCACCAATGCCGGTTCCGGTTACACCAGCACGCCAACTGTAACGATTGCGCCGCCGCCGGCGAACATCATTTATACGACGTATTGGAGCAACGACGGTACCAGCGTCAACGGCAGCGAGCCGACATCCGCCGTCAGCGTGCCGGTGACTGGCGGGCTGTTCACCTTGATCCTGGGCGACACGAACCTGTCAAACATGAGGGCGATTCCCGTCAGCGTTTTCACCACGCAGCCCCACCTCCAGTTGCTGATCTGGTTCAATGACGGCGTGAACGGCTTTGCCGCGTTGAATCCCCCGCAAAACCTGACGCCCGCGCCCTACGCCATCCTGGCAGAGACCGCCACCACGGCCAGCAATCTCCTCGGCACGCTGCCGGCCTCGCAATTGAGCGGCACGTTGGCCAATGGCCAACTGGCGAACAATTCCATCACCGTGACTGCCGGAACCGGGTTGAGCGGCGGCGGCGCGGTCGCGCTGGGCGGGACGACGACGTTGAACAACGCCGGAGTCACTTCACTCGCCGGCGGCGGCGGCGTGACGGTCTCGGCATCGAGTGGTTCAGTGACGCTGGGCAGCACCGCCACCAGCGCCAACACGGCCAATGCCATCGTCAGCCGCGACGGCAGCGGAAATTTCTCCGCCGGAACCGTCAGCTTGGCGGGCAATTTGAATTTGCCCGGCGGGTCGGCCAGCACCGGGCTTATCTATTCCGCGGGCAAGCTGGCGGTGTATCTTGGCACTTCACAAAATTTTTACGCGGGTGCGGCGGGAAATCTGACGACGACCGGCTATGGGAACACGGCGGTTGGCGCATCGGCGCTCGCTGAAAACATCGGCGGCTTCTACAACGCGGCCCTCGGCCTCGACGCGCTCACCGGGAATACTTCCGGCAACAACAACACCGCCAGCGGCTTCTCGGCGCTGAATGGCAATACCACCGGCTTTGGCAACACCGCTGATGGTTCCCAGGCGCTTTTCTCCAACAGTTCCGGCGGCGAAAACACGGCCAACGGTTTTAAGGCGCTATTCCAGAACAACGGCAGCGACAACATGGCCGACGGTTTCGGCGCGCTCTACTCCAACACCAGCGGCGACAACAACACCGGCAGCGGCTACGAGCCGCTCTTCTCAAACACGACCGGCACCAACAACACCGCCGACGGTTTTCAAGCGCTTTACCACTCCTCCGGCAACAACAACATCGGCTTGGGCGGCTTCGCCGGTTACAACCTTACCACCGGCTCCAGCAACATTGACATCGGCAACCTCGGCTTGGGCGGCGACAACGGCACGATCCGAATCGGCACGGACGGCGCCCAGAGCAGCACTGTCATTGCCGGCGTTCTCAACGGCAACGGCGCGGGATTGATCAATTTGAATGCGTCAGGACTGGCCAGCGGAACGGTGCCCACCAGCGTGTTACCGGGATTTCAGTCTCCCTACAACACCGTGGGCGGCGGCTATGGCAACAGCACCAGCGGCATTGATGCGACGGTGAGCGGCGGAGAAAACAACGTCGCCAGCGGCACTGGCACGACAGTGAGCGGCGGCCAATTCAATCAAGCCACCAATACGGATGCTACGGTGTGCGGTGGCTGCCAGAACCACGCTTGGGGGCGATATTCGTTTGCCGCCGGTCATAATGCCTACGCCTACTGGGACGGCTCATTTGCTTGGGGCGATGACAGTGGTGGGGACACTTTTTCCCAGGGGACCAATACATTTGTCGCCCAGGCCAGCGGTGGCTTTTACCTATACAGCAACTCCTCCACAAATTATATCAGATCAGGGGTTGATCTGGCTCCTGGCAGCGGCTCGTGGTCGAACTTGAGCGACCGCAACGCCAAGAACGATTTCGCGCCGGTGAATTCCGAAAGTATGCTGAACCGTGTCGCGTCGCTGCCGATAACGACCTGGAGTTACAAGACCGAGCAAAGTGTGCGGCACATCGGCCCGATGGCGCAAGATTTCTGCGCCGCCTTCCACGTGGGCGAGGATGACAAACACATCACCGACGTGGATGAAGGCGGCGTGGCGCTGGCAGCGATTCAGGGATTGAACCAGAAACTGCAAAGCGAAAAGCGGAAAGCGGAAACCCAGATTGAGAAGGCGGAAAGCCAAATTGAAACGCTCCAAGCCCAGAATACCGAGTTGCAAGCACGGCTGGAACGACTGGAACAATTCATCATATCAAAGAAAGGAGACGCGCCATGAAAAATTCCAAAATCCAAATCCCCAACTCCAAAGAAACTTCAAACCCCAGGCCGCAATTCGGATTTCCGCCAGTAGTCCGGCGCTCCGG
This sequence comes from Verrucomicrobiota bacterium, assembly GCA_028873125.1. GTDB lineage: Bacteria > Verrucomicrobiota > Verrucomicrobiia > Limisphaerales > UBA11358 > UBA11358. Next base: position 50,257 of record JAGWMQ010000006.1, read on the forward strand.
AAGCGTCCGCCGACAATGGAACTTGGATTTTGAAACTTGGAATTTGAGAACCATTTGTTTCTTCCTTCTGACTTTCGCCTTCATCCTTCGGTCGTCGGGGCAAACCTATTCCATTGACTGGTATAAAATATCCGGCGGCGGCGGCACCAGCACCAACGGTCAGTACTCCCTCAGCGGCACCATCGGCCAGCATGATGCCGGCGGGCCGATGACCGGCGGCAATTATTCGCTCATCGGCGGGTTCTGGAGCCTGATTTCCGTGGTGCAAACGCCGGGCGCGCCAACGCTCACGGTCGCGCCTTCGGGCAACGGCGTCATCGTGTCCTGGCCGCTGATGGCGGGATTTGTGCTGGAACAAAATTCGGACTTGAGCACGACCAACTGGACGGCCAGCGGTTACGCCGTTTCGACGAATGGGAGCATTGAAAGCATCACCCTCGCGCCGCCGGCGGGCAATTTGTTTTTCCGGCTCGTCCACCCATGACATCTCAACCAACCAAACCCTCCGGCGCAGGCCGATGCATGCCGGAGATCAAGAAAGGAAAGCACCACATGAATACGGTGAAAACCTGCCTTGCTGCGGCGTTGCTCTGCGCCGCCATCACTCCGGCACTGTCCGCCGCGCCGCCGGACCTCTGGACGTGGCGCAATCCCGCGCCGACCGGCAACCCGTTAAACAGCGTCGTCCATGGTTTGGTCAACGGCAACGGGCTGTTTGTGGCGGTCGGTCAAAACGGCGCGATTGTCACCTCGCCGGATGGCGTCAACTGGGAGCAACAAATCGCGCCGGCCAACGCCAACCTGGCGGCGGTGACTTGGGGCGCGCCCAATGGCTCGGCCGCTTTCGTCGCGGTGGGGGTGGATGCCGTCAGTCTCGCCACGAACGAGATTCTGACCTCGCCCGACGGCGCCCACTGGACAAGTGTTGCCCAATCGCTTGGCGCCGGCGGCGGCTTGCTGGCTGTGGCTTACGGGAACAATGAGTTTCTGGCCGTCGGGAGTTCCGGCGCGAACTGGTTTTCGAAGGATGGCGGCGCCAATTGGACTCCCGGCGGCGCGACCTTGAATACCAATTTAAACGGCGTGGCCTACGGCGGTGGACAATTTGTGGCCGTGGGAGACGGCGGCACCATTCTTACTTCGCCCGACGGGAGCGCCTGGGCGGGCGGCCAGATAAACGTCAACGGCAGCCCCGTCACCGAGAATTTCGCCGGCATTGGTTATGGCAACGGCACGTTTGTCGCCGTTGGTCCTTCACCTTTTTACTATTCCTCGGATGGCGTCACTTGGAATCGCCAGACCACCGTCAACGGTTACTGGGGCGACTCGGTCCTGTATGCCAACGGGAAATTCATCGTGGCCAACACGGTCACCTACTACCCTTCCCTCGTCACCTCGCCAGACGGAATGGCCTGGACGAATTACGACGAACCGCCCTGGCTTTTTGCTTCAATCGCCGCTGACGGAAGCGGCACCTACGTGGGCGTGGGCCCGGGCGTGATTGCCACGAATGCGACGGACATCACCGTGGCCGCCGACTGGGGCAACGTGGTTCAAAGTGTCTCCAGCGGCCAACTCAACGCCGTGGCTTACGGCACAACCACCGGAGGCACGAACCTATTTTTGGTGTCACAAGGCGGGTATTTCGGCGAAGCCACCCTCCTGACCTCCACCAATGGCTATAATTGGCAGGAAACAAACTACACTCAGTTATACAATTCATTTATCACCGGTCTGGCCTGGGGCAAAAGTTCCTCCGGCACAAATGTGTTTGTGGCGACGGTCAACGCCTCCGCCGGCTTCCTCGGCTCCAACAGCGTCATCATGTCCTCATCGGATGGCGCCGCGTGGACGATAAGCTTTGGAACACCTTCTGGATCAGGGAGCATCCTCAACGGCATCGCTTACGGAACCACTTCCGCCGGCACGCCGAAGTTTGTGGCGGTGGGAACACAGGGCACGATCGCCACTTCGAGCAATCTAACCAGTTGGGTGACAAATTCCGTCGCAGCTTCCTCGTTGATTGCCGTGGCGGGCGGCAACGGGCGATTCGTTGCCGTCGGCTCGTTCGGGGTCACCGCCACCTCGACGGATGGCATCTCTTGGACCACCAACAGTGACGGCGACGCGAATCAAGAAAATTTGAACGGCGTTGCTTTCGGCGGCGGACAGTTCGTGGCCGCAGGGTCGGGCGGAGTTATCTTCACTTCACCGGACGGCTCGCATTGGTCAAGCGAAACTTCCGGCACGTCTGACAATTTGAACAGCGTGGCCTACGGCGCGGGCTTGTTTGTGGCCGGCAGCGCAAATGGCGGAATTCTGGTTTCAACCCACGGCGTAGAGTGGACGCAATCCGCCTCCGGGACCGCCAACAATCTCGCGGCGGTGGGTTTTGGCGACAACCAATTCGTTGCCGTCGGTGACTCCGGCGCCATCCTGGGCAGCGTGCTGGCGGCGGTCTCGGGCGCGTCATACAATGCTGGCACGGGTGTCTTCACCTTCGCCGTTTCCGGGCCGCCCGGAACCTACGGCGTCTATGTGTCGCGCGACCTTATGACTTGGACTTGGCTCCAGAATGTGACGTTCACCGCAAACAATCCGACCCAGACCCTCACCGATCTAACCGCCAATTACTCCCAGGGATATTACTCTCTGGGTCCGCCGGGGCCGTAGGCCAGGTTGCGAAGACGATTTAGATTTCCGAGGTTCAGATGGGCTGGTCTGAAATGATTTGCCGGCCGTCAAGGTGAATCGCGTGTTGCAGCAGAATTCGGATTTGGCGGCGGCGAACCGGGCGGTCTTCACCGGAACAGTGGCCGCCGATGGCGCGATCCAACCCCTGACTCTCGCGCCGCCGGCGGGCAACTTGTTTTTGCGGCTGAAACTGCCAATGATCCGGACGGGCGGGTCACTGGATCAGTTGCAGCGCGATTTCCTTTTCCAGCTCGTGCGTCAGATCTATGTCGCCGGCGCCCCATTTGGTGCGGGCCTCGACGGTGACCTGCGTGATCTGCGGATTCACCTGCTCCACGCGAATCCACACGTCGCGCTGGTTGACCTTGCCAAAGACCGACCGCACGGTGTTGGTGGTGTCGTGCGGGATGAATTCGGTCTGGAGAACCCCGTCGCGCTGCAGGACGGTCTTGGCCGCCGCATAGACCTCGGGGAGGGTGCGCTGATATCGGCCGCTGACGCTGTCGCGCTGGAAGGGCACCGCCGCCGTGCGCGTGCCGCTGACGGTGCTGACGCAACCGGTGACGGCCGCCGCCGTCGCCACGCCAGCCAATGCTGCCAAGATTTTCATTTTCATGCCGACATCTTTCAATCCAATTCCGCTCCGCGTCAAGCCCGATTGCAACTTTTTCGCGGACCCGTCGGGACGGCCCCCAAGCCCGGAACGCGGCGCGGTGCATGGAAACTTTTGGCCGTCCGCGGTTTTAGATGGAGAGCATTATGGCGCAGTTTTCCTACAAGGCGCGCCGTCGTTCCGGCGAACTGGTCGAGGGCCAGCTCGACGTGGCGGACCGGCCGGCGGCGGTGGCGCAATTGGAGCGGGTGGGCTTGTTTCCCATTGCCGTGGAAATGGCGCGGGGCGGCGCGGCGCCGGTCCGGCGCGCCGGCCAGAAGGTGGACTTGGCGGTCTTTCTGCCGCCGACCCTGCGCGCGCAACTCCAGCAGAAGCGCAAACCCAAATTGCAGGAGCTGGCCACGTTCACCCAGCAACTGGCCAATCTCCTCCAGGCGGGCATGCCCCTGGCGTCGGCCTTGCAAAGCATGACCTATCTGGAAACCAAGGGCATCCCCTCGGACGTGAGCAAGCAGTTGCGCCAGGAAGTGACCGAGGGACGTAGCCTTTCGGACGCGATGGCCAAGCAACCGCGGGTCTTTTCGGATTTGTACATCAACATGGTGCGCGCCGGCGAGCAGAGCGGCGCGCTGGTGGACGTGCTCCGGCGCATGGCCGACCATTTTGAGAAGTTCGCCCAGGCGCGGGCCAAGTTCACCTCCGCCCTCATTTATCCGGCCCTGGTGATCTGCGTCGGCGTGAGCATCGTCATCTTCTTCCTCACCTTCATCCTGCCGCGCTTCATGTCCATCTTCGGCGACATGGGGTTCACCCGGCTGCCGACGGCGACGGTGATTTTGATCAACGTCAGCAACGGCTTCAAACACTACTGGTGGCTCATGGCGGCGGTCATCGTTCTGGCGGTCATCCTCTTCAAACGGTTTCAGGCGACGCCGACGGGGCAACGGCGGATTGACGAATGGAAAATCAAGCTGCCGGTGTTCGGCCGGGTGGCGCGGCTCAATCTCTACGGTCAGTTCGCCCGAACGCTCTGCACCCTGCTGCAAAACGGCGTGCCCGTGCTCACCGCGCTCAAAATCACCGAGCAGGTCATCCCCAACCAGATTCTCAAGGAGGCCACCTCCCGGACGCGCGATGCCGTGACCGACGGCAAGACGCTCGCCCAGCCGCTGGCCGCCAGCCGGGTCTTCCCGCAACTGATGGTGGACCTGGTGAAGATCGGCGAGGAGACCGGCGACGTGCCCGGCGCGTTGCGCAACGTGGCCGAGGCCTACGAAAACGAATTGAACATCGCCCTGCGCGTGATGACCAACATGATCGAACCGGCGCTCATCGTCGGCATGGCGCTCGTCGTCGGCTTCCTGCTGGTGGCCGTGCTCGGCGCCATGTTCTCGATGGTCTCCAGCATCGGCAGTTCCATGTGAGGTCAAGGATGCCAGCACGCCGCGAGTCGAGGGCCGAAAGTCCGGGACGAGGACAATTTGGGGCGCCGTGCGCCGGCCTCCGGCCGTCACCGCTTGCCGGCAGGCTCCAAGACGCCTTCACGCTCCTGGAAATCATGATGGTGGTGGCCATCATCGGGCTGGTCATGGCCATGGGCATCCCGGCCATCCTGCGAATCGGCCATCAGGGTCCGCTGCGCAAGGCGGTCAACGACGTGATGGAGATTTGCAGCCACGCGCGCGCCATGGCCATCCTGCACAATCAGACCACCTTGGTCGTCTTCCATCCGCAATCCGGAACGGTGGCCTATGGCGGCGCGGTGGCGCCGCCGCCGCCGCAGGACGCCGACAACGCCCCCGCCGACTTCCCGCGCGCCGCGGGCAAAGCCGCCCCGGACGCTGCGCCCGTTGAAAACACGCCGGCCGCGGCGCTCTCGCCCAAGGTCACAACGTCCACCCAGTTCGGGCCCGACGTCAGCGTCGAGATGCTCGACGTCAATATGCGGGACTGCCTGAAAAACGACGAGGCCCGGGTGCGTTTTTTCCCGGACGGCACGAGCGATGAACTGACGCTGGTGCTGCATTCGGGCGACCAATGGCGCAAAATTTCTATTGAGTTGACGACCGCCCTGGCCTCGGTGAAGGAGATACGATGAAGCTCCAGGCTCCAGGTTCCCAGTTCCACGTTTTCCGCCGCCCGGGGAAAACGCGCCGCCGCGCGGCCATCAACCCGCAACCGGCGACCTCCGGCTTTCGCCGCGCCTTCACGCTGCTGGAGGTCATGTTCGCCATCGTCGCCTTTTGCACGGCGACGTTTGCGATCCTGGCGCTGGTCTCCAGCGCGCTGCGCAACGCCCGCGCATTGGAGCAACCCATGGTGGACGCCGGCGCGGTGGCCGGCGAATTGTCCCTGACCAACCAGCTCGTCGAAGGCACGGAAGACGGCAACCTCGGCGACCTGCTCGGCGATGATTACCAGAACTACCGATACACTTATGACGTTGAGGAAGTGGAAACCAACAAGCTATTCCGAGTGGACCTGAGTGTCCGGCGCACCGACCGGCCGGGCGATCCGGTGGTGTCCAAAATGAGCACCCTGTTTTTCCGACCGCATTCCCCGGCGGGTTCTCTCGACCCTGGAGGAGGCCCGATCCCATGAACTTGAAAGCGTTGCTGATGGCCGATGGCCGATCTCCAATGGCAGGGCAGTGCGGTATTTCACGCCATTCAACCCGCCATCCGCCATCCGCCATCCGCCATTCCACGGCTTTCACGCTGCTGGAAATCATGCTGGCGGTGGCCATTTTCAGCATGGTGCTGGCGGCCATTTACTCGACCTGGTCGCTGATCCTGCGCGCCTCGAAGACCGGGCAGGAAGCCGCCGCCCAGGTGCAGCGCCGGCGGATTGCCGTGCGGACCATCGAGGACGCGCTGACGTGCATCCAGTCCTTCCAGGCCTCCAGCGAGTATTACACCTTTGTGGTGCAGAACGGCAGCGACGCTTCGCTGAGCTTCACGGCGCGCCTGCCCGACCACTTCCCGCGCAACGGCGAGTTCGGCGCCTTCAACCTGCGGCGCCTGAACTTCACGGTGGAAACCGGGCCGGATTCGGAAAAGGATTTGATGCTGCGGCAAAATCCGATCCTCATGGACCTTTCCAAGGATGAACAGGAAACCCCGTTGATCCTGGCGCGGAACGTCAAGAAGTTTGTCGTTCAATGCTGGGACACCAACCAGATGCAGTGGGACGACGAGTGGGACCAAACCAACGTCATCCCCCCGCTTATCCGCGTGACGTTGACCATGGGCGGGAAACCCGACAACTTCGGCGGCGAAGGGCCGGAATTGTCCGTCACCCGGCTCATCGCCATCCCGTCGCAAACCGTCCCGACCATCGTCCAGGCGCCGGGCGTCCCCCTCCGGCCGCCAGGGCAGTTCAATCCGTTTCAGCGAGGGCCATGATGAAAACCAAATCATGAGACCCGCGTTTTCCCAGACCCTTTCCCGCCCCGCCTCCGGCGGATTTGCGTTGATCATCGCCATGATTGCCATCACGGTGCTGGGCGTTTTGGCGGCGGGCTTTGCCTTTTCCATGAAGGTCGAGACCCGGCTGGCCATAAAAGCCAAGTCCGACCCGCAGTTGCTCTGGCTGGGGCGCGCGGGCGTGGAACTGGCGCGCTGGGCCCTCGTCCAGCAAACCACCATTCCCGGCGAACCTTACGATTCGCTCAACCAGCTCTGGGCCGGCGGTCCCGGCGGGCTGGGGGAGACCAACAGCCCGCTTCAGGGCGTGCCGCTCAACCACTTTCCCGTCGGCGACGGCTGGCTCTCGATCAGGATCATTGACCTGGAACGTTTCGCCAACATCAACACCGCCCCGCCGCAAATGCTGCAACAGGCGCTCAACCTGATGGGCGTCAACGCCGAGGACATTTCCGTGGTGTCCGACTCCATTCAGGATTGGATTCAACCCGGCGACAATCCGCGCGCGGCCGGCGCCAAGAGCGATTATTACCAGGGCCTGGACCCGCCTTATTATTGCAAGGACGCGCCCATGGACGACCTGTCCGAACTGCTGCTCGTCCGGGGCGTGACGCCGGCGATGTATTACGGCACCGGCGAAACGCATCCGGACGGCGTGGCGCTGCCCAAGCTCGGCCTGGGGAATGCGCCGTTTCAGGCCCCCGATTACCCCTTCGGACTGAAGGACCTGTTCACGACCCTTTCCACCGGCCGCATCAACATCAACACCGCCGGCACCAACGTGCTCCAATTGCTGCCGGGCGTGGACGGTCAGATCGCCGAGGCCATCGTCCGGCAGCGCGCCGGACCTGACGGCATGGACGGCACGGATGACGACACGCCGTTTCAAAGTCCGGGCCAGCTCGCCACCGCGGGCATCCCGCCACCCATCGTCGGGGAGATGAGCCGCTTTTGTACCACGCGCAGTGCCACCTTCAAGGTTTTCATCACCGCGCACTGCAACGGATTCAGCCGCGACTTCACCGCCATTCTCTTCCGTCCCGGCGGCCCGGACGTGCGCGTCCTGAGTTTTTACTGGAAATGATGCGTGCCAGGCGGTCTGAAGGCACGGAAGTATTCGCGGTCGGCGCCCTCCTCGAGGATCAGCTCCGGCCAATCCACGCGATTCATCAGACGGCAAACTGCGCCGGGACATTCCGTGCGCGATATACACAAGGTATGATCCTGCTTTGCTCTCTTGCCGCCGTGGCCGCTGTGGGGATGGCGCGCGCCTGGAAGACTGCCGTGCCCCCGGGCGTGTTGGGCATGTTGTCCGCCTCCCAATTACCGCTCCCATCCACCGTGGCTTTGACGCCGTTGACCCAAACGGTGTAATCGCTCGAATTGATCGTGCCGTAAATCGTCATGGCGGGGTTGAAAAACTGACTTGAACCGGGCGGATACATCGCCAATTGAACCGTGCTCTGGGACACGGTGATGTTGGTCATGGCCACGTTGCCAGCGGCGTCGGTCACCGTCAATGTCAACGTGCTGGCGCCGCTGCTCAAGGGCAGGTTCTCGGCCCAGAAATGTCCGTCGCGTTCCACCACAGCGTCCAATATATTCGTATTTCCGCCGCCGTCCACCATTTGCGCGGTGATGCTGGCGGTGAAATCGCTCACCCAGCCCCGCCAGGTGAAACTGTCGCCGCTGATCTGCGCTTCGTTTTGCGGCCAGT
>JAGWMQ010000108.1 GCA_028873125.1 Verrucomicrobiota bacterium
ATGAACCGGATGCAGATTCGCCGGCGGAAAACAGGCGAACTTTTCTTCGTTCCCATTTATCCGCACCTTAAGCTATTGCTGGAAAAGATTTGCAAAAGGTTTCCCGATTCGGCGCTCCGCAGTCAAAAGCTCTTTGAAATCAAAGACGCACACAAGGCACTGACAAACGCCTGCAGGCGCCTCAACCTTCCTCCACCGTGAACTGGTTGACGGCGAGAAATTCGTTGGCTTCGGGTCTCGCAAAATCAATCAGCCAGACCTTGTCGTGAATGATTTGGCCGTCGCGGTTGCGAAGCTCCACGTCCACGCCTTCCACGAGCAACCGATGAAACACGCGATTGTTTTCGATGAGCGTCGGATGGATGATGAGCCGGACTTTGCGCAACGCCTCTTCCAAACCTTCTGGCGGAATGTTTGGATTCAAGTCCTCCAGCTTGGTTTGCAGCCGGTCGAAAAGGAAAACCTGCTTGTAATCCGCCCGCTCCGCCGCCGGTTCGCCCGGCGCGATGGCGAGACCGGACAAAACTTCGTAGCCCAAGCCACCAAACCAGTCGAGGGCAGCTTGTTCTACTACGGATTCAGTTAGCTTCATGAATTAGTCGAAGCCTCCTTCTTGCCATTCAGCACCGGCCTGAGGCTGCGGCGCAGTTGGACCTAGTTCCGCAATGAATTGGCTCGTCACGGCTCGCACAGGGTTACCCCATCCTTGAATCTGTGCTCCGATCTGAAAGGCGAAGTCCCGTTGCAGGCGGAGCGCGGAAGACAGCACAAGTATTTCAGTGCAGCGCGTTATTGCGACATAAAACAATCGGCGTTGCTCCAAAAGAATTTGCGCCTGTTCTGCCGGTGTCTCATCGAAGTTTTGAAATGGAATAAGTCCCCGGATACATCCCGCTACAATTGCCACTCGGCTAGTTAGACCTTTAGATTTGTGGAGACTCATGATCCTGACGAAGTCGCCTTCATCTGGCATTTCAGGCTGCGTAACAGTTGTCCGAAGCGCGTCGAATAATCCTGACACGTCCTCGCAACCTGGCAGAGCCAAAAGCGCTGCCTCACGCAATACTCGGCAAGCATCGAGGTTTTCAGGGAAAAGTGTGTTAATCACTGTTTCTAAATCTTGGTCGCGGATTGTGTCGAGCAACCCGTTCAACTCTTGGAACTTCGTTATCAGCGTGTTCGTGTTAGGTAGTTGAAGTTGGTCCGATGCAAGGGCTGTCATCGCTTCCCGCGGAGAAACACCAGACTGCTCGCAGTATTCACGCAACCGCCGATACGGGCCTACTCGTTGCGTAGAAGCACCGTGGCCGAGCCACCAGCGGAGAGCAACCCGATCTTCATTGTCCACCAAGAGAGTTAATGCGGCGAACGCCCGTTGAGCTTCGTCTTCCTCAAGAGCTTCCTCATGATAAAAGCTGTGAACTGCCACGCCAGCGGCAGCGATTCGATCCCTAATGCGATAACCAACACGCCGACGTGGAGTGAGAATAAGAATCTCGCCAGGTTCGATGTTACACTCGTTTACGAGCCAAGAAACATAACCAGCAAGCCCCTGTGCTTCGGCGTCAATGGTTGGCCATTGCACAATATGGGCAACTTCGTTCTGAACTGGGTTCAGCCCACAAAGCCCATCTTTATTGTTCAGCCCCACAGCCAGGCCGTTGTTGCCGGCAACGGCGTGATCTTCTCGGCGAATGCTGTTGGTACCCCCAACCCGTCTTATCAATGGCAGTTGAACGGCAACAACATTCCCGGTGCGATCACTTCTGGTTACACCAACGCTGATGTCACCACCAATGACGCCGGAATCTACTCCTGCGCAGCCAGTAATTTGGCCGGTTCAACAACCAGCGCCCCAGCCAACCTGACAGTCTATCCCACCGTCACCCCAACCTTGAGCCTTACAGCCTACACTAACAGCACATTCCAATTTTCGGTGGCCGGTGTGCCCAATTACTATTATGTTGTTCAAGCGAACACGAATCTGACCACAACGAACTGGATTTCGATTCTGACAAATGCCTCGCCGTTCACGTTCACCGACCCAAGCGCATCAAACTATCCGATCCGCTTCTACCGGGCGTTTTATCTGCCGTGACATGAAAATCCGATAATTAACCTCTTTCGGAGGCAAACGTGAGAAACATAATCTTGTTCGTATTTTTGACGGCAGGCTTGGCCAATACCCAAGCTCAAGGAACGTTACAGTTCACGGTCAATCTCAATGGCGCCAATGAAGTGCCACCCAACAGCAGTTCGGCCACTGGGTGGGGGACACTCACGTTGGAAGGCACTTCATTAAATTACGATATAGGTGTTTCTTATCTACAAGGTGGTTCCATCCCTTCTGACGGAACCATTAATGCTTGGGTAAATTTGGGGAACGGAAATCATGGGAGCTTTCTCATTGATTTGGGAGCGCCGACCTTCTTTCCTCCACCCCCAAATCCGACCTCTGGATATTATCCATTTGGCTGGGTCGGCGGAATCACAAATGTGACCACCGGGGAAATCACTGATTTGGAAGCAGGTCTGTGGCATGTAAATGTATTCTCTTCGTCTGGTGCTTATCCTAATGGAGGGATTCGCGGGCAAATCCTGCCCGTGCCCGAGCCATCCACGTTTGCGCTGTTCGGTTTGTCCGCGCTAACAGCATTGCGCTGGAGCCGTCGAGCCGTAAGACGACGGTGCCTCAATGAAAGCTAAACTCGTCATCTTTTTGCTGGCGCTGTCATGCGCTGCGATTTTCCCGGCCGCGGCACAGCCATCATGGTCAGGCGCCCCAGCCAATCCGGCGACGAACATTGTTGTCTTTCCACCGCGCTGGTCCCTGATCGCCAATCCTCTTTTCCACTTTCGCGGCGACATCGAGGCCGACGCCGTGCCGGACAATTCGGTAGGAACGCTGTTCCGGCACATGCCCAATGGCACCATTCTGGTGAAATTCGACGACACGACCCACCAATTCAGCCAGGAAAATGTCTTTCGGCGCGGCCACTGGTCCTATCCAGAACAATCGCTTGCGCCGGGGGAGGGCGCTTTCCTTTACAACCCCACCCGCCGGAAGTTGCGGGTCGTATTCGCTGGCGATTGGGGATTCGGGGCGTCGGTCTCTATTCCGGCGGGCTTTTCCCTGGCGAGTTCCCCACAATTTGGCACCATCAATTTCGCCACCACACCCCCGCAATTCCCAATACTGCCACCGCCTACGCCCGGTCCTGTCATGTCCGGCAACGTCGGTCGCCAATCCCCGTGATACGCTTCGCGCAGATATCCGACGTATTTCATGGGAGTTTGTAGTTTAAGGCTGATAGCCCGCGCGCAGCCCGCCAGCCCGTGAGGGCAAAAACCGACCGAAGTCGGGGGTGTGGACAACGACTAAAACTTCAGAAAACCGTTGTCAGCAAAGGACGGAATACAGATCAGCACCCCTCCCCATGTGGGGAAGGGGGTGGGGATACCCTGGACGGTTCAATTCCCGCCAGACGCACCTGTCAGAACGACGATTTGTCCTTGAAAAAAGGTTCGAGCGACTTCATAGACACGCACCAAGGCTCGAAGGCGGTCGCGGCGGAACGCGCCGGCGGACCTGTCTCATTGTCCTGGCAGCTTCCGGTGTGTCGTGTCGGTCAAATCTCCAGCGCCCCATCGCGGCGCAGCTTCATTGTTTGTCCGCGCCAGACGACGGTGCTTCCGGCAAACGCGCCCAGCCAGACGGCCACCTGCAATAAATCCTTCAGCGGCACAAACCAGAACGGGGAAATCAATTCCCTTTCCGGCGTGAATCGGCGTTGCAGATTTTGAGCGACCGCGATCCGCACGAGCATCAGCACCATCGCCGACGGGGCCGCCCAGAGGGATGCCGCAGCCGTGAAGGAGAGGCAGAGCCAGAGCAGCGGCCAGAGCGTGGCGTTGGACAGGATGCTGAAAAAATAGGGCAGCGGCTGGCAGACGCGAATGGTCCGCGCCCAGCGGAGCTGGTGCCCCCAGACATCACGCCAGCGCATCGGCGCGTGCCAGCATTCGACGACCACGGGGCAGAAGGCGAGCCTGCGGCCGCTGCGCGAAATGCGGCGCCCGAGGTGAAAATCGTCGGCCACGCAATCCGCCAGCGCCCGGAAGCCGCCGATTTGGGCGAGCGCGTCGCGGCGCAGCAACATGACCGCGCCGAGCGCGAAATCCGGCGGCTTCAAGCTCGCGGCCTGCAGCACCATGCTCCAAAAGTCGGCGTTGATGGCGACCGCCTCCCAGCGCATGGCGGCGGTGGTGGGATTGGCGAGGCGGTAAAAGCAATGGACCAATCCCACCGGGGGCTCGCGCAGGGGCGCGACGACGTTGGCCAGAAAATCCGGCGGCACGCGCACATCGCCGTCGCTCACCAGGACGAGATCGTGTTTCACCAATTTCTCGAGCTGCACGAGCGTGGAGACCTTGCCGTTGGCGCCGAGCGCTTCGGGACAGACCACCAGCTCCACGTCGCAGTGCGGATGTTTCCGAAGAAGTTCCTTGACGACCGGCACGACCGGATCGTCCGTGGCGGCGACGCCGAAGAGGACCTGGATGGGGCCGGAATAATCCTGATGGAGCCAGCTTTCCAGCGATTCGGCGGTGGTCTCGTCGCAATCCTTGAGCGGTTTGAGGATGGAAACGGCGGGCGCAAAACGGGGATCGGCGATCCGTCGGTGCAGCGGGAATTGCCGCGCGGCCAGCCATTGCCAGAGCGCCAGCGCCAGGCTCAAAGCGGCGAGGGCGGCCGCGATGGCGTCGAGGAGATTCACCGCCGCCAAGGAGATGAAAAATCAGCCGGTGTGACAAGCGGCGAGCGGCGCGAACTGCGTCACGCGTTGACCGGTTCGTGCCTGGCTTCGGGATGTTCGTCGAGCACCAGGACGCCGTGCGGCGGCAGGTCGTAGTTGCCAGAAAAGGTTTCGCCGGTGAGAAAGTCGTGCATGGGTTTGTAGAACTGGATGCGGACCGGGGAGTTTTGATGGTTGAGCAGAAAGAACAGGCGCACGCCTTCCTTTTGCCTCATGCTCACCTCGACGCTTTCAGGCACCTTCAAGAGCGGATGCAGGCCGCACAGTTGCCGCAGCCAGGCAATCAGGTCGTGGTAAAAATACTGGTGGCTCATCGTGCCGATGTAGATGGCCTTGCCCAGCCCGAAGGGGTTCAGGGTCAGGGCGGGGTGGCCGGCGTAAAAGTCCTTGGCGAACGTCGCCAGGACCTGGCAGCCCTTCGGCTCGATGACGTCGCACCACAGACGCGCGGGGTGGACATGACTGGCGGGAAAGGTGCCCTTGAAGGTGAGGTGGTTTTCCTCGCCGGGCGGCAGCGGGTCGAATTCCAGCACTTCCAGTCCGAACAGATCGGTCAGATCATTCGGGTAGCCGCTGTCCGGCGCGATGTGATGTTGGTCCACCAGGCCGGTGTTGAAGGTGGTCACCAGCGTGCCGCCGTTCTGCACATACAGCTTGAGGCGGTCGGCCTCGCCGGCGGCCAGCAAATGCAGGGAAGGCGCGAAGACGATCTTGTACTGCGACAAGTCTTCGACGGGACGCGCGAAATCCACCGAAATGTTCCGGTCGTGCAGCGCGTTGTAGAAAAGTTGAATGTGTTCGCGCAGGTTGAAAAACTTGGTCGGCTGCATCGGCTGTTGCAGTGCCCAGTCGTTGTCGTGGCTGTAAAGAATGCAAGTCTCGGCGACCACCTTGGTATCCTTGAGGGCCGGCTCCAGGAGTTTGAGTTCCTCGCCGATCTGGCTGATTTCCTGAAAAACGCGGTGGTTGCCTTCGAGGTGGTGGGGCATCACGGCGCCGGAAAAGGCTTCGTGGCCGATGCGCGGCTGGCGCCAGCGGTAATACAACACGCCGCAGGCGCCGCGCGAAACCAACTGGTAGGTGAAGAGCCGGATGACACCGGGACGCACGAGGGAGTTGACGTCCTGCCAGTTGACCTGGCCGGCCTTCTGTTCGATGACCCAGAACCCGCAGTCCCCGTCGGGCGTCTTGATGTCCGCTTTCTTGAGCGAGCGCAGGATGTCAATGTCGCACGCCAGTTCGGAGGATTTGGATTTGATGGCGGCGTTGCTTTCCACCGAGACGAAATCCACGACGTCGGCCATGTCGAAGTGGTCGAACCTGCGGGTGAGGGCACGGAGATTGACGGTGACCGGGCGTCCGGGACAGACTTCGTGCAGGACCTCGGCCTGCATGCGGACAAAGGCGACGATGGCGTCGCTGCAAAAGCGGTACCAGTCCAGCAGCAACGCCGGGTTGTGCGCGGTGGGCGCGGCCATGGGCATGGGCACGTCGTCAAAGGAGGAGACGACCTGGCCCCAACAGCGCAGGCCCAGCCGGTCGTTGAGGCGCTCGACGCTTTTGTATTTGAGCTTGAGCCAGTTCTGCCATTCCAGGCGCGAATCCTCGTTGAACGACCACTCGGTCCGGTGCCCGCCCAGACCGCTGTCAATCTGCCAAGCGATGAGTTGCGGATGATCACCCAGGGCGCGCGCCATGGCCTCGACGACGCGCTTGGAGGCGTTCCAGTAAGTGTCGTTGTTGAAACAGATGGCGCGGCGGGTGCCTTCGTGTTTCGGCAGGCCGTGCTCGTCGAGCGGGAGAATGTCCGGATGCAGTCTGGCCAGCCAGATGGGCGGCGCGGCCGTGGGTGTGCCCAGCACGACCTTGATGTCGTGCCGGCCCAGCGTATCCATCACCCGGCGCAGCCAGGAGAAGTCGTATTTGCCCTCCTGCGCCTCGCACAGGCCCCAGGAAAATTCGCCGAGCCGGACGACGTTGACTCCGGCCTTGGCCATCAATTCAGTGTCACGCGCCCAAGCGCCCTCGGGATTGTCGGCGCCACCGCCGCAGGGGAAAACCCACTGTTCCGGATAATAGTCAACGCCAAAAAACATAACCGCAAATCACCGGCTACGTGCGGCAGTATAGCAGGCCGCCGAGGGCGTTGGCAAGCAGAAGTCGCCATTCCGGCGCCCAAAGGCGCGGCTGTTCCCGTTGCTTGCCCGGCAACCCGGCATGAAAACCGGCCGGCGGGCGGTGGAAAGGCACCAGGCACATTTATTTTTTGAATAAATTACCGATGGTATGCGTGATTTTGTTGAGGCTGTTGCTGGCGGTTTGTTCGCCCTGTTTGCCCAGGCCCAGCGCCGCCTTGCCGGCCTGGGTGCCGGCGCGGGCCACGGCCTTGAGCGTGGCGCTCAACATGGCGTCCAGGGTGCGTCGCGTCAAATCCGCGGCGGTGATGCCGCCGCTGTCCTGGCCCAGGCCCGTCAGGTGAATGTCCGGCAACGTCAAGCTCATCTGCTTGCCACCGAGGCCGGTCAAGCTGACATGGACCTTGGCGCCGGTGACCAGCAGATCATCCACCTGCAATTTGCGCGCCGGTTGGGCGGGCTGGGCCGGGGCCGACGACGACGTTTGCGCGCTGCCGGCCCGGACATTGTCCAGGATCTTGCTCAAATTGTTCCCGCCCAGTCCGCCTTCAAAGGTGATTTCCGGCGAAACGAGGTGGATGGAGCGGACGTGGATTTTCTTGGAAAACACGGAGAAAGGATCCACGCCCACGCTGGCGGCGCCCACGGTGATCGCGTCGGGCGTTTTGTAACCGGGCGGGTTTCCCACCACCAGGCCCTTGACCCTGGCCGAACCACGCCACAGCGACAGATCCACCGCGCGCACGGTTACGGGCACTTGGGCGATCTTGGGCCCGACGGTTTCAACACCCTTTTTCACGATGTCGCCGAGGAAGAACCCGACGACCACGACCACCACCACGAGGAGGGCCGCCAGAACGATGACGATGCCCCAGCATATTTTTTTGATTTTCATAAACGTGAGGATTCAGCTTTGCCTTCCGCCGCGGCGTGTTCGCGCGCCAGGGTTTGCACCATTTCCAGCAACCGGCCGATTTGATACGGCTTGGCCAAAAACCGGTCCGGCTTGACGGGCGCGTTGGCGAAGATGCTTTCGTCCACCGTCCCGCTCAGGAGGATGGTCTTCTGCCGCGGTTGGAGGCGCTTGCATTCGCGGATCAAGTCCAGTCCCGACATGTCGCCCATCGCGTAATCGGTCACCAGCACCGCCGGCGGCGGTTGGGCGGCCGCAAACTCGGCCAGGGCCTGCCGCGGCTCGCCAAACACGCGCACCTGAAAGCCGGCCGGCTGCAGAATCGCCGCCGCCATCTCCAAGAGCATCGGCTCGTCATCCACCACAAACACCAGGGAGGACGCGTCGCCGCGGCTGTTTTGGCGCTGGTTCATGTCACGGGCGCCTTTCAGCAAACACCCCCGCCCGGCGGCTGGCAAGCTGTTTTCAGCGAAAAAAACCGGTTCCGGTCGGGAGGCCTTCAACCAAGGATATCCGGATCTATCCGGGATTTGACCGGGCGTCTCAGGGAACAGACCGGCCGACGTGTCCGACCGGATTCATGCCTGAGCCCAAGGAATTATCCGAAGACATGGCTTCCTTCTTCATTTTTCATTTTCCTTGTGGTTTCCTTTCCGCGTGAAAATCGTCTGCGACCCGCATTGCGCCGGTTACGCGCGTCTGGGGCATCCCGAACGCCCGGCCCGCATCACGGCCACCTGCGAGCGGCTGAAGAACCAAACGGAGCTGCCCGTGGAATGGCGGACGCCGACCCCGGTGACGGACGCGCAAATTCTCCGCGCCCACGACCCGGCCATGCTGGCGCGGCTGAAAATTCCGAAGGACTTTGACGCCGACACGCCTTTTTACGAAGACATTGCCCAATACGCGCGCGCCGCCGCCGCCGCGGCGCTGGAGGCCCTGAGGGCGGCGCGGAACGGCGAGCCGGTTTTCAGCCTCATGCGCCCGCCCGGCCATCACGCCACGCGCAGCCGGGCGATGGGCTTTTGTTACCTCAACAACGTCGCCATCGCCGCGCTCGACGCGGCCGCGACGGGCGTGGAGCGCGTCGCCGTTTTTGACTTCGATGTGCATCATGGCAACGGCACGGAGGCCATTCTGCTCGACCGCGACCATCTGGCCTTTTTTTCCGTGCACCAGTTTCCCGCGTATCCCGGCACCGGCGCAACGAACGCCGGCCGGAATTGCTTCAATTACATCGTCGCGCCCGGCGCGCCCCGCGAGACCTGGCGCGCCACACTTGCCCGGGCATTGGACGATCTGACGCGGTTTTCGCCCGGATTGGTCGCCGTGTCCGCCGGGTTCGACGCCTACGTGCGCGATCCGCTGGCTTCGGGCACGTTGGAAGCGGAGGATTTTTTCTGGCTCGGCGGGGAGTTGCGCGCGCTGAAGCTTCCCTTTTTCAGCGTGCTGGAGGGCGGTTACAGCCGCAATTTACCCGAACTCATTCTGGCCTATCTCAAGGGCGTGGAAGGATTGAATCCTTGAATCCGCGACTCCTCTCGCGTCGAAACGCAGGACTGGGCCGAGCCTTCAAGACGGCAAGGCGGCCCCGGATATCGCCGTTTTGGGCACCGCCGGTGCGCCCGCGCGGAAACTTCTCCAGAGGGTCTGCGGCAACAGCCCCAGGAGGATGACGGCAGCCTGGCTGGCCACGAAGGCCAGCAGCCACCAAAACGCGGCGGCCATGAAGCCGTAACTGTGCAGGCCGATGCCGAGCATGTTGACGCCGAACCACGACCAACTGGTCACGATGTTGCCGAAGATGACCATGTTCATCAGGCCGCGTTCGCGGACCATGCCGCCCCAGCGCGCGTGGAGAATGGCCGCGTTCCAGAGCACGATGAGCAGGGCGCCGTTTTCCTTGGGGTCCCAGCCCCAAAACCGGCCCCAGGACTGGTCGGCCCAGATGCCGCCCAACACCGTGCCGGTGAAACTGAACAGCGCGGCGAAGCAGACGATGCCGTAGGCCATCTTCGCCAGCACCTTGCCCAGTTCCAAGTCGCCGGACTTATATTTCAACAGCGGCGTGAACAGGCCAAGCAGGATGTAGGCGACGCCCAGCAGCCCCGCCATGAAGGTGCTGGCGTAGCCCAGCGTGACCACCACCACGTGCGTCGCCAGCCAGAAATTCGTGTCCAGCACCGCGCGCAGCATTTCCATCGTGTCGCCGTCCATGGAAAGATTGTGGGCGATGACCAGAGTGACGAAACCGGCGAAGGAGGCGACGGCGCTGCCGAGGCCGACGGCGAAAACGCGTTCCAAGACCAAGCCCAGCACCACGCAACCCCAGCCGATGAAAATGGCCGACGAATACAAATTGGTCACCGGCGGACGCCCTTCCAGCCACATGCGGAACAACAGTCCGAAGGTGTGAATGAGGCCGCCGAGCAGGACCAGCCAGAACGCCGAGCGCCGAAGGGTTTCGGACAGTTTGGGGGCCAGCGCGAACGTCAGCAGCGCCAGGACCGCCAGCAGAAACGCTGTCACGTAGATCACGATGGCCTTGTAAAAGGGCTGGAACTGGTTGAAGAAAAACTCCCGCGCGGCGTGACGCGTTTCCGGCGCAAACCACCGGCCCAGCCAGTGACGGTAATCGTCGAGCGCCTGATTAAACGCGGCGGGCTGGTTCCGGTTGTAGGCCGTGGTCATCGCGGCGTAGTCCTTCACCGCCGGGGGGAGGTCCTGCCCCCGGGCGACGGCCATCAAGCTCTTGCCGATGTTTTGCCAGTCGGCGCGCGACTTGGCGTCCGGGGCCGGCGGCACCACGAGCGGATAGGCGTATTGGGCCAGTGTGTCGTAGCCGGCGAGGAAATCCAGCAGCCGGTTGAAGGCCGTCTGGTCGTAAGTTTTGCCCGCGTTGCGCGCCTGGGCCGCGGCCAGACCGGTGGGCAGGGCCCGTTCATAGGCCGCCAGTTGCCCCGCGAAATCGGCCGTGCCCGGCGGGCAGAGGCTCAATTTGAGGCGCTGGTCAATCTCCAGCGCGTTGTCGAGCTTGAGCAACTCGCGCTGGTAGGCGCTGCGGTCGGCGTCGGGGATATCGTTGAACCGCTGCGCCTGCTTGGAAATGTCGTCCAGATGCGGCTCGATTTGATGGAAGGAATAATACTCCTGTTTGGCGGGCACCTGGAGGGCATTGCGCAACTCCAGATTGTCAATGCGGAAAATGTCCAGTTTGTCCGCCGCGCCGGGATTCATCATCGTTTCCATCAGCCAGGCAGTGGCGCCCATCGGACCGACGCTCTGCCGCTCGCGGATCTGCAGCAGCGTATTGCGCGCGACCGAATCCAGCGGCTGGATGCGCCCGCCCAGCAGCACGGGCAGCTTGCCGAACTCGCGCGTGTGAAAGCCGGCTTGTGGTTTTTCACGCAACGTGGACAACACCCACGCCGCGAACACCGCGACCAAAATCCAGGGAAGGAACTTTTTCATATCAACTCCGCATTTACGCCGCCCGCCGCTTTCTCAAGAAGGGGACCAGGTGGGACAGGAATTGCACGACCATGCCGGTGGCAATCAGGCCGCAGGCCAGATACGGCGCGAGCCAACCGGGATTTTTCACCACCTGGAGGATGGTCCCCTCGTTGTCCGTGTCAAAGCTGGCCTGGTAAAAGGTCCGGCCATCGTAGCGCAGCGGATCGTTCATGTGAATCAGCACCTTCCGATGCTCGCCGCTGGCCGGGTTGTCGAGGGTCACCAGGCTGGAGTAATTCTTGGGAATGTCCGTGCCTTCGTAAACGTCGTGGTGGAATTTCAGCAGCGTCAGGCTGAACGGCAGATAGAATCGCGCCGGCCGCAATTGCAGTTGGTAGGTGCGCCCGCCCGGGGTGGTGAAGGTCTGCGGCTGCTCCAGCCAGTCGGAGACCAGCCAGGTGCCCAGCGGCCCTTGCGGGGTGACGATTTGCACCAGCGCCGAGGGCGCGTCACGGCGGTCGGTGGCTGTTTCGCGCGGCACCGGACGCCACCAGAGATCGTCGGACCCCAGGCCGGCGTCGGCCGTCACCCGGGCGAAGCCGGGCGCGGCGTTGGTGGACAGCATCGAGTTGGCGTAAAACTGCTTGACGCGCACCGCGAACGGGAGGCGCGCGTTGCGAATCTCGCCCTGCCGCGCCAGCAGCGGTTCGGGAATGGCCACGACGGTTTCGAGTTTCTTGTCCGTGACATCGGTTACCGCCAGTTCATCCACGCGTTCGGACTGGGAATAGTTTTTCGTCTGGCCGTCGCGCAGGTGCATCTGGCTGTCCACAGCGAACAGGTCGGTGGAGAGCTGGCCCAGGATCAGCAGGATCAGCCCGGCGTGGATGACCCACAGCCCGATTTTTTTGCGGGTCAGTTTGAACCGGCTGAGGTGCGCGGCGATGAGGTTGAGGAGCAGCGTCAGACCCAGGAAATACCCGCCGGGGAACACCGGGATCCTCCAATGCGCGCCCGGCGGTTGCCAAAAGACAATGAAGCTGCGGAAAAAATCGGTCTGCGCCTTGTAAAGCCCCATCTCCACCTCGCCCAGGGTGCCGGCAAAGACCAGCACCATGGACAACACGAGCAGCACGACGGTCAGCCGCAAGGACGTGAAAAACTTGATGAGCCGTTCAAGGGGCATGGGAATACTTCGCCGTTTGCAGGAACTTCACAAAGGCGTCCCGTTGGCCCGCCACCACGCCCGGGTCGCCCATCAATTTGTAGAACCAAGTCTGTCCGGCTACCGGCACGATGGCGCCAACGAGCCGCACCGGAGCGCCGGTCTGCGCGCTGGTGCCGGTCCAATCCACGAGCGTCGCCTGGCCGCCGGCTGCGGCCACGGTCGCTGTCAGTTTGGCCAGATCGCCTTGGCTCAGGGCGTCCAAACCGATTTGCTGGCGCCAACGATTGACGTTGGGCAGCAGCCCGCCGCCGTCACCCGCCAATTCCGCCACATTGACTTCCGCCCGGGCGCCGTTGGTATCGGCGATGGAATACTCGGCCACAAGGAATTGCGCCGGCGGCACTTCCTTCCAGCCGGCCGGCACGATCCAAACCGGTCTGAGGGCCTCGGAGGCGACCGGCGGTGTCATCGGTGCGGTCAGGGCTGTGCCGCCGATGGGCGGATGGCCCGGCGGCAAGGCCTCCGCCCCGGCGGCGGCCGGAAACTTCAGTGATTTGAGGAAGGCGAGGAAGGCCGGTTTTTGCTGCTCCACCAGCGCGCCCGCGCCGATCATTTTGAAAAACCAAGTCGTGTCGCCGCGGCTCTGGATGGCGGCCAGAATGCGCGAGGGCGAGCCGCTGGAGTCCTGTCCGGCAATGTCAAAGAGTTGCGCCGGCTGGCCGCCGGCCTGAAGCGTCTCGGCGGATGTCTGGATTTCCTCGGGCGA
>JAGWMQ010000109.1 GCA_028873125.1 Verrucomicrobiota bacterium
TGTCCTGGCCGGCCAGGAATACGGCACCGGCTCCTCGCGCGATTGGGCGGCCAAGGGAACCCGATTGCTCGGCGTCAAGGCCGTCGTCGCGCAAAGTTTCGAGCGCATTCACCGCAGCAACCTGGTCGGCATGGGCGTGCTGCCGCTGCAATTCAAAGACGGCGCGAGCGCGCAGGCACTGAAACTGGACGGCACGGAGGCTTACGATGTCCTTGGCTTGGATGCCAATCTGAAGCCGCAGCAGGATTTGACGTTGAAAATCGCCCGCCCCGGCGGACAGATTGAAAATATTCCGGTCCGGTGCCGCATTGATACGCCCATCGAGATTGATTATTACCAGCACGGCGGGATTTTGCCTTATGTCCTGCGGCAGTTGCTGGCCGGGACGTGACGGGCGCGATTCTCCATGGACGGCTTTCGCCAACTTTGAAATCCTGCCACCGCAACTTATGAAATGTCCCAGATGCAATACCGTGCTTGAGCCGGCGGAATACGACGGCCAGAAAATTGAAGCCTGTCCCGGGTGCCAGGGCGAATGGTTGCACGCGGGCGAACTGCAAAAAATCGTCGAGCATCACGACGCGGTCTTCACCGCCAAGGAAATCGCCTCGCTGGACGCGGTCAACAAGGAGATCTTCACCGCCGAAAAGGACGATCACGACGAATTGAATTGTCCGTGCTGCGAAAACGTCCCCATGGAGCATTTCAATTACGGCGACACCAGCGGAATCATTCTGCACAAATGCGGAGAATGCGGCGGCGTCTGGATGGACAAGGATCAGTTGGAAAAGATCGAGGCCGTGGTGGACGGCTGGAAGGCCGACCTCAACGGTGACCTCAAAAAATACGGTCCGGTCCTTCGAAAGATCGAAACGCGGGAACAGAAGGAATTGGATCGCGACGTTTCGATTTCGCGGTTTGGATTTGTGAACGCCGTGCTGCGCCGGTTTTGCGAATAACGCCGTTCACCTTTCCTCCGGCCTGATCACCGCCGCCACCGCCGCCTCCGCTCTCAGATATTTCCGCGCGGCGGCCTTGATTTGTTCAGGCGTGACGGCTTCGTATTTCGCGTCGTCCAATTCCACCCGCCGATAGCCCAGGCCGTAAAGTTCGTCCAGCGCGGTCAGCACCGCCAGGTGGCCGAGGTCCTGGCGCGCGATTTTTTTCTGGCCGATGAGTTTGGCCTTGGCGCGGTTCAATTCCTCCTCCGTCAATCCGCCCGCGCGAAGCAATTCCGCTTCCTTCAGCAATTCTTTTTCGACCAGCTCCGCCTTCGACGGCTCGGTGCCGGTGTAAAATGCGAAATAGCCCGGGGCCAGTCCGGCGAAGTGTTGAGCGCCGACGTAATAGGCCAGCCCGAGCTGCTCGCGAATGCGCAGGAACAGCCGCGAGCCGAGGTCGCTGCACGATTCCTGCAACAAGTCGAGGGCATAACGGTCGTCGTCGCGCATCGTGGCGCCGGGAAAACCGAGGACGAGCACGGCTTGTTTCTTGTCGCGGGTTTCGGTCACGCGGACCGGGAGTTGGAAGTTGCAAGTTGGAAGTTGGGGCAAATCGGATTTCCAGTTTCCAGCTTCCAGCTTCCAACTCCCAAAAGCTTTTTCCACCGCGGCCTTCACGGCCGCCGTCTCCACATCGCCGTAGATCGCCAGCACACAATTGTCCGGCACGACGAGTTTCCGGTGAAACGCCCTCAGGTCGGCCACCTGCAGGTTGGCGACCGTTTCCTCCGTGCCCAGCGGGTCGAGGCCATAGCCCGCCGGGCCGAAGAGCGCACGGCGCATGGCTGCTCCGGCGCTTTTGAGCAGATCGTCCTTTTGCGCCGCGATGCTGGCAATCTGCACTTCGCGCTCACGTTCGAGTTCGTTGCCCGGAAATGCCGGGTCCAGCAGGACGTCGGCGAGCAAATCGAGACCGGCGTCAAAATCGCCGCTCAAAACCTCGGCATTCACGCCAAAACTGTTGTTACCGCCGTAGCTGTCCACGTGGCCGCCGACCGACTCAATCTCCGTGGCGATCCGTTCGGCGGAGCGGCGGGTCGTGCCCTTGAGCAGCATTTTGGCCAGCAACTGCGAGAGGCCGCTGTTGCGGGCGGTTTCGGCCAGGACCCCGCCCTTGAAGACGGCGCGCAACTCGACAAACGGCAGCCGGTGGCTTTCCTTGACGAGCAGGCGCAGACCGCCGGCCAGATCAAGTTTCTGAATCGGCTGGTCCACGGTTGTTTCGACCGTCACGGAAATTTTCGGCGCGGCGCCGTCCGGCAGCAACGCGTAAAGGGTGCGGTTTTCGGCGGTGAGGTATTCGCGTGCGACGCGCTGGACGTCGGCCGGTGTGATGCGTTTGACGGCTTCGAGATAGCGTTCGGAAAAGGCGAGGTCATTGGCGGCCAGCCAACTTCCGCCCAGATCGCCGGCCTGGCCGTCCATCGTTTTGCGCGTGGAGAGGGTGCCGGCAATGAATTGTTTGACCGCCTTGCCGAGTTCCCCGGCCGAGACGGGCGCGGATTTCATCCTTTCCACTTCGGCGAGCATCGCCTCGCGCGCGGCGGGAAATTTATCGCCGTCCGCCACCGCGCTCATGCCGAACAGGCCCGGATTGCCGGGATTGTAAGTCCAGGCATCCACGTGATGCACGAGGGCCAGCCGCTCGCGGACCTGCTGGAAGAGGCGCGAACTCCGCCCGCCGCCCAGCAGCGCGGCCAGCACGTCGGCCACCGGCACGTCGGGATGGCGCAACTCGGGGATGTGCCAGGCAAAATGCAGATGACCCAGTTCAATGGGGGCTTCTTCGACGACCTCGCGCGGGGCGGTCTGCCGTGGTTCGGCGGGCAGGACGACGGGTGGCAGCGGGCGCGCCTTGGCCTTTCCGTAGGCCGCCTTGATTTGCGCGACCACCTCGTGGCTTTTCACGTCGCCGACGACGACGTAAAAAACGTTGTTGGGCGCGTATTTCTCATGGTAATAGCCGCGGATGTCGTCAGGCTTGAGTTCGTTGAAGATATCCGGGTAGCCGATGACGGTGAAGCGATAAGGGCTGCGCGTGTAGGCGGTTTCAAAGAGCCGGCGGCTGGCGCGCCGCCCGGGATCGTCCTGGCACATGTCCATTTCGCGGCGGATGACATCCTGTTCCTTGGCGAGTTCGTCGGATGGCAGGGTGGCGTGCTGCATGATGTCGCACAGGATGTCAACCGCCGTGCGCGCGCCGGTGTTTGGCACGTCAATATGAAACACCGTGCGGTCGAACCCCGTGTAGGCGTTCATGTAGCCGCCGGCCTCCTGGACTTCCTGGTCAATGCGCGCGCCCGGACGGGTCGTGGTGCCTTTGAAAAGCATGTGTTCGAGCACGTGTGAAAGTCCGGCGCCCAGCCAGCGGCCTTCGTGAATGCTGCCGGCCATGCACCAGGCCTGCGCGGACAGCACGGGCGCGCTGTGATCTTCGCGCACGATGATGGCCAACCCATTGTCGAGCGTCGTCAACGCGACGCCGGGGGGCGGTGACGGGATTTCGCCGTTGGAACTTGGTTTTGTCATTTCAGAGCAAAATCCAGAAAAGCCTATTGGAAAATGCGCCTTGGGCAAATCTATTCCTTTTTGCCACGAACTAAATGTTGAAAGCCGCCGCGCTTTGGCGTTGAATCGTCGGGCGTTTTGGCGCGTTCAGGCGTTGGAGTGTTTTCAGCCCCTTCGACGCTTCAACGTTGCGGCGAACATCTATGAACACCATTCTGGTCGGCGCCCAGTGGGGCGATGAAGGCAAGGGCAAGATTATTGACGTGCTCACCGAACAGGCGGACGTCGTGGTGCGCTACGCCGGCGGCAACAACGCCGGCCACACCGTTTTCATCGGCCCCAAAAAATACATCCTGCACCTCGTCCCCTCGGGCATCCTGCGCCCCGGCAAACGGTGCGTCATCGGCAACGGCGTGGTCGTGGACCCGCTCAGCCTCGTCGAGGAAATCCAGGGACTGCGCCGGTTGGGCGTCAAGGTGGGTGGCAACCTCGCCGTCAGCGAAACGGCGCACGTCGTTCTCCCCTATCACCGCGAACTGGACGCGCAACGCGAATCTCTCCAGGGCGGCCAGAAGATCGGCACCACCAAACGCGGCATCGGCCCGGCCTACGGCGACAAGGCCGCGCGTGTGGGCCTGCGCGTGAACGACCTGATTGACCCCGCACGACTCGAAGAGAAGCTTTCGCAGCGGATCCGGGAAAACAATGAAGTCCTCAAGGCCCTCGGCGCCAAACCGCTTTCGTTGAAAAAAGTCTTCACCGAATACCGTGCGGCGGGAAAGTACCTCAAACCGTTCGTGGCCAACACGGTGGTCCTGTTGCACGAGGCGATGCGGCGCGGCGAGGACATCTTGTTCGAGGGCGCACAAGGCACCTTTCTGGACATTGACCACGGCACCTATCCCTTCGTGACCTCCTCGAACACCACCGCCGGCGGCGCCTGCGCCGGCTCCGGCGTGCCGCCGCACCGCATGGACCGCGTCGTGGGCGTGATGAAGGCTTACACCACGCGCGTGGGCGAAGGACCGTTGCCGACGGAGAACGCGCAGGTCGCCGACCTGTTGCACGGGATGGGACGGGAATTCGGATCGACCACGGGTCGCGCGCGACGCTGCGGCTGGTTTGACGCGGTCGCCACGCGCCAGGCCACCATGGTCAATGGCATTGACGGCCTGGCGGTCACCAACCTCGACGGACTGGACACGGTGGAAACCATCAAGGTCTGCGTCGCCTACCGCCACGGAAAGAAGCGGTTCGACTTTGTGCCGAACGACGCCCGGCTCCTGGGGGAGTGCAAGCCGGTCTATGCGGGGTTCGAGGGGTGGCGGACGCCGACGGACCGGGTGCGGCAGTGGAAGGATTTGCCGCCCAAGGCGCGCGCCTATTTGAAAGCGGTCGCCGCGTTGTCCGGCGCGAAATTGTTCATCGTTTCCGTCGGCCCGGCGCGCGACCAGACCATTTTTGTCTGAGCCGCTGGCCGCTGAAATTTTCTCCAGACGCTCCTTGACCTTTTCGGGCGGGCTGCCATGATGGACAACCCGGCCGTTCCGCTGCTTTCCCGTTCGCGCCCCGTTGGCACGAGGGGGTATTTTATGGTGTGAACCGGCCGGTCATTGACGATATGCAGCACATTCGAAACATCGCCATCATCGCCCACGTGGACCATGGCAAGACGACGCTGGTGGATTGCCTGCTCAAGCAGTCGGGCACCTTCCGCGCCAACGAGGCCAAGGCCAGCGAGGACCGCATCATGGATTCGATGGACCTGGAGCGCGAAAAGGGCATCACCATCCGCGCCAAGAACGCCGCGTTCAAATACAAGGACTACCACGTGAACATCGTGGACACGCCGGGTCATGCCGACTTTGGCGGCGAGGTGGAGCGGATCATGAACATGATTGACGGCGTGCTGCTGGTGGTGGACGCCGCCGAAGGCCCGCAGGCGCAGACGCGCTTCGTTCTTCGCAAGGCACTCGAAGCCGGCGCCAAGCCGATCGTGGTCATCAACAAGATTGACCGCGAGAACGCCAGCCCGAAAAAGGTGCTCGACCAGGTTTTTGAACTGTTCATTTCGCTGAACGCGACGGACGAGCAACTGGACTTTCCGTTCGTCTATTGCTCGGCCAAGGCCGGTTACGCGGTGAATTCGCTCGACGATTTGGAGCGCGCACGCGAGGCGCGCGCGCTCCCCGGAACGATGGAACCGCTCTTCAACGCCATCGTGAAGCACATCCCGCCGCCGCGCGCCAAGGCGGGCGACGGGTTCCAACTGCTGGTCGCGAACCTGGATTATTCGGATTATCTCGGCCGCATCGCCTTCGGCAAGATCATGGCCGGCAAGGTCAAGGTCGGCGACCCGGCGGTCTGCCTGCACGGCCACGGCAAGGTGACCGGCGGCAAGATCACGATGATCTACCATTTCGAGGGGCTGAAGCGCATCGAGATTCAGGAGGCGCACGCGGGCGACATCGTGGGCGTCACCGGGTTCGAGGAGGTGTTCATCGGGGAAACCATCGCCGACAAGCCGGAGCGCGGCGCCCTGCCCTACATCCCCATTGACCCGCCGACCATTCAAATGGAATTCGCCGTGAACGACGGCCCGCTCGCCGGCCAGGATGGCAAGCTGGTCACGGCGCGGCACATCTGGGAGCGGTTGCAAAAGGAGGTCCGCACCAACGTCGCGCTGCGCATCGCGCAGACGGACGATCCGAAGATTTTTACGGTGAGCGGCCGCGGCGAAATGCAGATCGCCATCCTCGTCGAGCAGATGCGCCGCGAAGGTCATGAAGTGCTGGTGTCCCGACCAGAGGTGCTGTGGAAAAAGGGGGCGAACGGCGAATTGCTGGAGCCAATTGAAAAGTTGTTCGTGGAAATTCCCCAGGAAAACATGGGCGGCGTCATGGAAAACCTCGCCTTTCGCAAGGCCGAAATCGTGAACATGAATCATCACGGCGACCAGGTGACCATCGAGGCGCTGATTCCGATGCGCGGCTTGATCGGCTTCGAGACGGACCTGGTGAACACGACGCGCGGCCTGGGCGTGATGAGCCATTTGTTCCATGAATACGGCCCCGACCGCGGGGAGATCGCCGCGCGCAAGAACGGCTCACTGGTGAGCATGGAGGACGGCGAGGCGATGGCTTACGCCTTGAACATGATCCAGGAGCGCGGACGCCTGATGGTGGAGCCGGGCGAAAGGATTTACCAGGGCATGATCGTCGGCGAAAACGCCCGCGAGAGCGACATCCCGGTGAACCCGTGCAAGGCGAAACGGCTGACCAACATGCGGTCCCAGGGCGAAGGCAAGGGCATTCAGCTTTCGCCACCGTTGAAGTTAAGCCTGGAGCGCGCGCTGGAATACATTGACGTGGACGAATATGTCGAGGCCACGCCGAAGCACCTGCGGCTTCGCAAACGAATCCTCGATGAAACCCGGCGCAAGCGGGCCGAGAAGACGCGCGTGATGAAGTTCGTCGAAAATTGACGGCGCGCGTTTACCCCGGCTTTTCCGCCACTTCCATTCCCACGAGGCACACGTCGTCCTCGAACTCGTGGTTGAGCGAGAAGGCGCGGATGGTTTTGAGGAGTTCGTCAAAGAGCTGGTCGGCGGGCTTGTCGAGCAGGTTTTTCACGTCCATCACCAGCCGTTCCTGGGAGTACAGTTCTTCGTGCTGCCCCTGCACTTCGTAGAGACCGTCGGTGAAGAGCATCAGGAAATCCCCGGGCGCAATCGTCGTTTCGGTGGTTTGATACCACGGATTCTCGAACAGGCCCAGGGCCGGCTGGCTGGCGCCGGAGGCGTTGGCCAGCAACTCGACGCGGGCCTCGGCGCGACGGATGCGCAGCGGCCGGGGATGGCCGGCGTTGGCGTAACGCAGGGTGCCGGTGCGCCAATTGGCGGTGAGGTAAAACGCGGTGGTGAGCATCAGCGAGCCGGTGTTTTTGAGGATGGCGCACAGGTCCGAATTCAGTTTGCGCAGGAACAGTCCCGGCTCCTGCGCCAGGGGTTTGAGCTCCTCCGCCAGCGCGCGGATCATGGCCGTGACCAGGCTGGAGCGCACGCCGTGGCCGGCCACGTCGCAAATCAGCACGCTCACTTCCTCGTCCGACAGCGCGGAGATGCTGAAAAAATCGCCGCTGACGGTTTCGGCCGCCTCGTAGCGGTGGGAAAACAGAAAGGCGCTGCGTTCGGGAGGAACACCCCGTGGAAAAGCCGGATACTGCTGCGGCAGCACGGCCAGTTGGATTTCACGCGCCATGCGCAGGTTGTCCTCCAGAAGCAGGTTTTTGGCGCGCAACTCCTCCCGGCTGCGCGCCAGTTCGGCGTTGGCGCGCCGGATCTCCTCCTCGGCGCGGATTTTTTCGGTGATATCCCAGAACATGCCCTGCAGGCCGATGACGCGCCCCGCCTCGTCGTGGAGGGGCGTCTTGATGACCTGATGATAGCGCTTTTCGCGCGCGCCGGCCGGCTGGGTTTCCTCGAGAATTTCCAACGTCTCGCCGCTTTCCATCACGCGCAGATCGTCGCGCCAGTATTTTTCCGCCGCGGCCTTTGGATAGAGGTCGAAATCGGTTTTGCCGAGGAGGTCGTCGGGTTTGACGCGGTGATACTCGCAATAAAGCCGATTGGCAAACGTGAAACGGCCTTGAAGGTCGCGGCGGAAAACGCCCTGCGGCATCGTTTCCACCAGCGAATGGTAGAGCGATTCGGAGCGCCGCAGCGCCTCCTCGGCCTGCCGCCGGCGGGTGATGTCCTGCACGGTGCCTTCGTAGTAAAGCAACCGGCCCTGCGGATCGCGCACCGCCCGGCAGTTCTCCGAAATCCAGATCACCGAGCCGTCCTTGCGGTAAATCTGCGACTCGAAATCCGAGAGTGTGTCGTGCTCCTGCATCAGCCGGATGAATTCCTCCCGCCGACCGGGCTCGACATAAAGGCGGCGGGCGATGTCGGTGACCCGCACCATCAGTTCCGCGGGCGACTGATAGCCGTAGATGCGGGCCAGCGCCACGTTGGCCAGCAAATAATGTCCGTCCGGCGTGGTGCGGAAAATGCCTTCCACCAGATGGTCGAAAATGCTGTAGTAATTCTCCTTTTCGTGGGCCAGCGCGGCCCGCTCAACCTGGCGCTCCATGGCGCTGCGGATTTTCCGCTCCAGCTTTTGCGGGGTGAATTCCTCGCGCGCCAGAAAGTCCTGCGCGCCGGCACTGACCGCCTCGACCGCGAACGCCGCGTCGCGGTCGGATCCCAGCACGATAACCGGCAGGTCCGGGGCGCGGACCGCCAGCGAGGTGATCTGGAACAGGCTGGCGGCGTTGGGCTGGGGCGGCTCAAACAGGACGGCGTGAAACGAATCCCCGCGCAGCGCGTCTCCGGCGGCGGTGAATTTGGCGGTTTCCACGACCCCGCCCGCGTCGCGCAAGGCCGCGGCGACGTCCTGTGCAAACTGTCCCTCGCCGCCAATGAACAAGACCTTCAACGGAACCGATTCCATAGTATGCTCGAATTTGCGCCGGGGCGCAAATCAGACCCATTCGCCGCCCCGGTGGAAAGATACAGGGTTCAACCGCCGTCGCAAGCGGGTTGCAGGACCGGTCTGGACATTGGGTGCAAAACCAATTCGGCTTTCCAATGGCCCGCGGGGTTTGTACTTTGGCCGGTCTGAAACCATGCCCGCAGTTTACATCAAAACCTACGGCTGCCAGATGAACGAGCGTGACAGCGAGGCCGTCGCCGCGCAACTCACGGCCAAGGGTTACACCCTGGCGCCTTCGGAAGCGGCGGCCGACGTGGTCCTGCTCAACACCTGCAGCGTCCGCGACCTCGCCGAACAGAAGGCGCTGGGCAAGATGGCCGCCCTCATCGCAGAAACGCGACACCGGCGCCCGAACGTAGTCCTGGGTTTCCTGGGCTGCATGGCACAAAGCCGGGGACAAGAGCTGATTGATCAACTGCCGGACGTGGACCTCGTGTTGGGCACGCAAAAATTTCACCACGCGGCGGATTACTTGGACGAAATTCTCTCCGGCAGCCGGGAGAAGATCGTGGAGGTGGCGGAGGAGGACGGGAGCGAGGCGACGGTTCGCGAGCACCTGCTTGACGGCCGGGCGCGCAAGTCCGTCACCGCGTTTGTCAGCATCATGCAGGGCTGCAACCAGCACTGCACGTTCTGCATCGTGCCCCGCACGCGCGGCCGTGAGCGCAGCCGCGCCATTCCCGACATCGTGAACGAATGCCGCGACCTCGTTTCGCGCGGGGTGAAGGAAATCACCCTGCTCGGACAGATTGTGACGAGTTACGGCAAACGCGACATTCCGGTGAAGGGCGGCAAATCCGCCTTTGTGCAACTCCTCGAAGCCGTGCATGAGATTGACGGGTTGGAGCGCATCCGCTTCACCTCGCCCCACCCCAAAGGTTACGGTGAGGACCTGATTGAGGCTTACGCCCGCCTGCCCAAGCTGGTCGAACACGCGCATCTGCCCGCACAAAGCGGCAGCGACCGCATTCTGAAGCTCATGCACCGCGGCTATGCCCGCGAACGCTACGTCGGCATCGTCGAAAAATTGCGCCGCGCCAGGCCGACCATCGGCGTCAGCACCGACATCATCGTCGGTTTTCCGGGTGAGACGCAGGCCGATTTCGAGGAAACGCTTTCGCTGGCGCGCCAGGTGGAATTTGACCAGGCCTTCATCTTCAAATACTCGCCGCGTCGCGACACGCCCGCCGCAGGAACGACCGATCAGGTGCCTCAGGAGGTTCGTGAAGAGCGAAACCAGGTTCTCCTGCAAACGATCAACGAAATCGCCGGCCGGAAATACCGGGGCCTTGTCGGACGGCGCGTCCAAATTCTCGTCGAAGGTCCGAGCCGGAAGAATCCGGCGCGGATGACGGGCCGCACGCGCTGCAACAAAATCGTGGTGTTCGACGGTTCAGAACGCCATCGCGGCCAACTCCTGGACGTGAACATCATCCGGGCGGGATCGTTCACGCTCTACGGCGACTCTGATCTGCCGGGTGAGGATTGAGGCAGGAAGACTAAAAATAACGCAAAACAATGCTCGCTTTTCCCATCTATGGTTCGTCATTCTCTTTGCCCGTTTGAGGCCATGACATTGAAACTTTCAACACTCGCCATTCTCCTCGGTCTCGGCATGGGTTTGCCGCAAGTTTACGGGATCGCCCGGCCGCAACAATTCGCCGCCCGGGTGCGCCAATTCCCGCGCAACCTGCCCGTCGGTGTTTTTCTCATGCTGCTGGGCACGGCCTGGTTCGTGTGGAACGTCCACATCGAGCCGGTCGCAGATTTCGCTTCCTACAAACCGGCGATGATCCTGGGCTTTTCGGCGGTGGGGATATTGAGTTGTGTTTTTGTCCAGGACTTTCTGGCTGTGCGCGGACTGGCCGTGGTGTTGCTGCTCCTGGCCAAACTGATGGTGGACACGGGCCGTCCGCACCTGGGCCAGACACATTGGGTGCTGCTGATTCAAACCTGGGCCTACCTGCTGGCCATGGCGGGGATTTGGTTCACGGTGACGCCATGGCGGCTGCGCGATCTGCTGTACTGGGGCACGGCGACGGAGACGCGCGTGCGCGCGGGCAGCACGGTGCGCCTGGCGTTCGCCGCGTTCGTGGTGCTTCTGGGTCTCACGGTGTTTCGCGCGATGTGAGCCGGCCGGGAACGTCCCGCTTCACCGCCGGCTCCTCAATTTTTTTCAAAGCGAAAAAATTGGTTGCGGGGGGATTGCGCTCGTGATTCAATGCGCGCGTTTTGTTTCAAACTATGAGCATGAAAATATTCAAACGGCAAAATTCCATCCCGGGAGTCGCATTGTGCGCCGGCGCCGTGGCGCTGATGGCGCTGGCCCCGCAAACCCACGCACAATCGGCCGTGGATGATCTCCTCAAGAAACTCGAGCAGAAAGGCATTCTCACGTCCACAGAGGCCAGGGAACTGAAGGCGGAGAACGAGCAGGAAACCGCCGCCGAATTCAAGCAGGCCATGAACGCCCGCTTTCCGATGCCCGACTGGGTGACGAATTACAAGTTGTATGGCAGTTTCCGCGGCCTGTATGACGACAGATGTTCTCTGTGGTGTAAATGATTTTTTCATAGGACTTGTTCACAGGTGAGCGATGAGATTTTTTAGGCGGTGTGGGGTTTGCTCATACGGTTTTGTTCTTTGAGCAAGGTGCTGACCCAGGAACCGTGCCGCTGTTGATTTTGAAGATGTTTGGCCTCGTCGTAACGCTCACCACATTGCCAGAGTCGCCAGAGGATTTTAAGCCAACGCTTGCCCAAACATCGTAGCGCACACGCATGGCTTTTGCCTTTTTCCCGATGGGCGCGATAATAGGCTTGCGCCCAAACACATTGTTTCCGACTCAAGTCCGCCCATAAATGCAACGTGTGTCGCAGCACATGATTACAGGCTCGCCGCACTCGCACTTTGAAGAACTGTCCGCTCTGGAAACTGATGGGTGAAACTCCGGCGTAGCACATGAGGGTATCGGGATCGGGAAAAACCTGGCGTTGGCTGCCCAATTCGGCCAGCAAGCGTGGAGCCAGCTTGGGGCCGGCTCCCGGCAGGGAGTCGAACAATTCATGATCGGGGTGTTGGTGAAAAGCCTGTTCGATCCGGCGGCGGTATTCGTCCAGTTGGCGCTGGAGCGTTGCCAATAGCGCGACGAGACTCAAAGCCAACAAATTTTTGGCGTTCGTTGTGGCGGCACAGGTTGGAAGCGCATTGGCTTGGGCGAAAAGTGCCAGTCGGCGCGGCGCACTTTCCGACCGCCATAGTTTGTGCGTGTGCAGAAACTTTTCCCAGCGGCGTTTTCCTGCCGCGACCAGTTGCGCCGGCGTGGGAAAAGTCCGCACAAAGGCCCATGCGCCCGGCTGGGTCCAGTCTTCAAAGATTTCCAGTGCGACCGGATAGTATTCGGTAAGGGTCTGTCGTAGTTGGTTGACCAAAGCGGTGCGTTGTTCAATCAAAGTGATTTCATCCCGACAAAGTGTCCGCAGCGTGGCTGTTGCTTCATCTTGAGGATGCAACACGCGCCAGGCACGGCCATCCGTGCGCAAGGCATCGGCTAGGCTCCAGGCGTCGTGCCGGTCAGTTTTGGTGCCACTGGGCAACTTGCGATCTCGGTAACGTTGGGAGGCTTTCGGAGAAACGGGATAGACCCGAAAGCCTCGTTGAAGCAATTGATCCACCGCCGGCCCACTGCACGTTTCCAAGGCGATGGGACAACCGCCGAAGGGTTTCATTTTTTCGCTGAACTCCGCCCAGCCGGCGGCGGAATGCGCGAAACGCAATTCGGCAACGATTTGACCTGTGCGGTCAACGACGACTATATCATGATGATCTTGCGCCCAATCCAGGGCGGCAAAATACAAATGTTCTGTCCAGTTGGCATTCATAGTTTGGGTTTGCCGGAGCGGGCGTGGCGAACGAGAGGTGCGCGGTCTGATACAAGGATCCTCATGGGACAAAGTTCTCTCAGCGCTCAAATCGTTTGCCGCCGTCGGTGTTGGCAATCTGTCGTGAACCCTCGCGGGGTGAGACGGAAGTGGCCGTGACACCGACGGGGCCAGCTCTTGGCCGGCATCAACGTAACTGCCGGCGGAGTTATTCACCACCTCCCTCTGCGTGCTTTGACGGGGGCGCATCGCTCGGTGGTGAATAGCTCCGAAAAGGGTATCAGACG
>JAGWMQ010000110.1 GCA_028873125.1 Verrucomicrobiota bacterium
GGAGAATCTTGCGGTAGCTTCTATTCACTCGAAATGACCTTTTGTTGGTTTGCTTGTTGTTGTGACAAACGCATTCCAACCAATGTTTAAGGCCATTCCGAGCTTTTTCTTGAAAGCAATTAAAAAATCACGCTTGTTGAGGGACTAGCGAGGCTCGTTCAGCATTCCCCGATGACGTCCGCGCATTGAATCCTTGAATGACCACTGTCTCAGGATACGTTATGAATTCGCGCGGATCACATTCCTTGCTTTGCCGCTTTTAATCATGGGCCATGCTGGAGCATCTACTGAGTAGCAGGGGTGCCGATGTGAACCTTGGCGGGATTCCAGCGTTTATGCCAATAGTAATTGTAAAGATCGCGCAGCTTGACCAACTCGACGTGCCCGTCGGCCATGCCGACATTGATTGCGCCTGGCGGTTTGGCGAATTGCCAAGGCGTGTTGAAGTGACGCGGCGCCCGGGCGGGGTCAGTGCTGTGGCGGGCAATGGTGAACCGTGCAAATTCGTATCCCTGATGGCCAATGCTCGAAGCCCAGGAATTTCCGGTATAAAGATTTGCCGCAGGATGGTCAGTTTCCATCGGCCAAGTGTCCATCCAGTTGCCGTCAAAAAAGACCGGCGTCAGCACCGGCCTTTCAATGCCGGTGGTTTTCAGAAAAAAACCGTCCGGGTAGAAGCCTTCTCCGTCTCCCCCTCCTTTGCTGGGGTCATTGTGATCAACGTAAAACCAGCCGTTATACTCGTAGCCGACAAGCCATGTATGAGTTGAACCGTAACGCTGAATGTCTTGCTCGCTCGATTGGGCAGTCACCCTGATCGTGGCCCGGTCTGCCGTGCCACTGTATCCGGCCGTGGTATTGCCACCGTCTGATTCGGCCGATGTTACCGGGATGGAGGCCGTCGGACAGACGAGCAGATTGGTGGCCTTGCCGTAGTAATCAATGAGGGGCACTATCCACTCACCATTCTTGCCGATGTTATCGGGCTGGATCAGTCTGTCATTGTAATCGCCGCTATACATGACGTTGGCCAGCACGATTTGTCGGAGGTTGCTCATGCACACCGCCTGTTGGCCCTTGCGCTTGGCGCTGGCCAGCGCCGGCAGCAGCAACGCGGCCAAAATGGCGATGATCGCGATGACCACCAGGAGTTCAATCAGAGTAAAGCCCGTCACGCAACGAGCGGAGGCCCGGCGTGATTCTGACGCACCGGCAGTTCGCATTTTGGTCGCGATCATACGTTGGGTAACACCGTTAAACTGGCACAAGCGCGCCCATCGCCGCCATTGAACGTTTGTTCTACCGACCTTGCGCAGGCAACGCGCAACGGGCGTCAAAACCAAAAATGCACGCTCCGGTCCACGCAGTCATACCACGGGTGCATGTCGCGGAAACGCCGCCACTGCGCGTGCGAATCCAGAAACAGCACGTTGCCGCCCGCCGGCACAATCCCGTCCATGTGGCCGGAATGGACCAGTTGGTGGCCCATGCCCATGCCCGAATTGGGCACGTCCAGAAAATTATACGGGCCGAAGGGCGGCGTGCCGGTGGAGGGCGTCACGTCCGCGGCCAGTTCGCTGGTGCAGGGATTGAGTCCGGGCGCGGGGGCGCTGATTTTCCTGATGAATTTTCTCTGGATATCACCAGGCGCCCGCACCAACGCGGGAACCAGCAATTTCCGGTTGCCGTTGGCGTCGCGGATTTGGTCCGGGTTCCAGTCCGTGCGGAAGCCCAGCCAGGCGTAGCCGATGATGACGTTGGCGCCGCGGTTCCAGAGCGTGTCGTTGGCCGCCGTCACATCCGCCTGCGAAGCCGGATCATAAATGATTTTCCGGCGGTCCACCGGCGGCGTGGTGGCGGCGGGGCGGCCCAGACACAGGACATTGGCCGTTTCCTTCTTGAGGTCCCACGCCCACTGGCCGCCGGAGGCGAACAGCGGCACGTCGTCCTTGTAATCGCCCGCATAGACCAACACGTTGAGGCCGACCTGCCGCAGGTTGTTGAGGCAACTGACGCGGTAGGCCCGCTGCTTGGCGCTGTTCAGCGCCGGCAACAACAGCGCGGCCAGGATGGCAATGATGGCGATGACCACCAGCAGCTCGATGAGGGTGAAGCCGGCCAGGCGGCGCGCGGCGACGGCGCGAAAGGCGGGCGCTCCAACATTGGCTGTTTTCATCATGGCCATAAATTTGGGTAACATCGTCCATAATGCCCTCCGCCGGCGTTTCTGCCATTGAACATTTGTTCACTGAACACTTGTTCTACCGCGTTTGCGCTGATTTCAGGAAGTCCTTCCGCAGCGGCGTCCGAGGCCTTCGTATTCCAAGCTGAAAACCGAAGTTGAATGGGGAGCGCACGCGCCTCGCGTGCGGTTTTCCGCGCCCCGGGGAAAACATCGGCGCACCGAACCGTTCCGAAGCCTGTGCGCAGCTTTGCACGCCAGAGACGCCGGACGCGAGTCGCGCCCAGCCACGCCCGGGGCGGGTCTGCTCTCGAACTCCGGTTTTCCGAATAAAAGAACGGGTGAGCCGCAATCCGCGCCCGAAAACATCTCCACGGCACTCCCGGGGTCAGGCTCCGGCGCCGCAGCCGCTCTTTGCGACGAGGCTGCGCTTCGGGCGTTGTTACTGGAGTTGGATGATGAAGAACTGCTGCGGACTGGCACCCACCGCGTTGGTGAAGCTGAAACCGCCGCTGGTGTCAAACTGGTTGGTCGCCACCGGCGTCCAGCTTGAAAGCGGCGCGGCCGCGTTCGTGGATGTCAAGACGTAGAAGGTCGCGCCCGCCGTGCCGCCCGAGACGTTGAAAGTGAGGTTGCCGCCGGACACGGACACGCCGCCGAGGGTCGGTCCCTGAGGCGCCGCGGTCACGACGTTCAGGACGCCGCCGTTCATCTGCCACGCCAACCCGGCGCCCGGCGTGGGCGGGCTGATGCTGTCAAACGCGCGGCTGATGGTATTGGCCGAATAGAGCGTGAAACTGTCGCCGGCCGCCAGCGGCGTGTCTCCGGTGACGTTCAATTGCAGCGTGCCGCCCAGTGTCAATGTAGTCACATTCGTGACGAGGTCGCTGGTGAGAACGCCGGCGGTCTTGTCCACGTCCATCTGGCAGACACCCGCCAGCGTGAGCGTGTTGGCCACGCTCAGCGTGCCGATGGCGTTGTCCCCCGGCGACAGGGCGCCGTTGGTTTCCACCGTGACCGGCGCGGTGATGGAACCGATGCCGGCCAGCGCGCCGCCGGCCACGTCCACGCCGCTGCCGCCGATGCCGCCGTCCACCCGCAACGTGCCGTTGCTGACGACGGTCGCGCCCATATAAGTGTTGGTGGCCGACAGGATCAGCGTGGAGCCGCCGCCTTTGGTCATGCCGCCTGAGCCGTCGAGGACATTCAAGAAGGTGAACTGTCCGTTGGCGTTCGCCAGGGCATTGCCTTGCAGAGTGATTGGCCCGCTGAGGTCGCTGGCGCCGCTGTCATTCTGAATCGTCGCGCCGTCTTGGAGCACGATGACCTTGTTCAAGGGCGAGGCGTCGCCGCCGAGACTGTAGGTTTCCAACATCGCGCCGGGATGGACCGTGATGGTTTTGGTTGAATCGCCCACGCCGCCCTGGGCGGTTTGAGGCTCCTGGATGGCAAATTCGCCTTCCTGGACGTCAATGTTGCCCAGTGTGGGATCCACCGAGCAATAAACCAGCGCGACTTCGTTTGTGCCCACTTTGGTGATGTTGTAGCCGTTTCCATTGACACTCAAGCTGGCGAGCGAGGTGCCGCTGGCGCCACGAAGGTCCCAGCGCGACGAGCCGCCAAACGTTGTGTCGCCGGCAAGAATCAGATTGTTGAAGGCGCGGATATAAGCCGTGCCGTTGGCGCCGTTGTTGACGATGGCGCCGCTTCCATCCGGTCCAGCGCCCGAAGCCGTGACCGCGATTCTTGAGTCCGTAAGGCTTAGTCCGTTCACGTCCAGCGCGCCGCCGTTGGTCACGAACACGCCGGCGCTTGAATTCTCCACGGCAGCGACCGCGCCCACCCGGAGCGTTCCCGCCGTGACGACGATCGGCACTGACAAAATCGTATCATCGGCGGACAAGGTGAGCGTGTTGGTGTTCTCCTTGGTCACCGTGCCCGTGCCGTAACCGGAAATGGCGGAGGCCATTGTCGCGTCCACGGGTTGATCAAAGGTCAACGTGCCGTTGTTCAGGACGATGCCGGCGGGGCCGAAATCATTGGCGTTGGTGTTGGCGATCGTGACCGTGGCCGTGCCCAGGGTGGAATTCACGAGCAGGCCGCCGGTGCCAAAGAGGTTTTCGCACCCGTTGGTGAAGGTCACGTTGCCGTTCTCCACGTCCACCATGTTGAAATTGTTCGTGCCGTCGTTGCCGATCGCTAAGCCGCCGGAACCCCAGTTAGTGAGGCTGCCGCCGCCGAACCCACCCGGGCTGCTGAAGACGTAGGCCTTGGTGGCATTGCTCATCGTAATCGAGCCGGGGAACAACGTTGCCGCCAAGTTGACCGCGGGCGAAGCGGAGCCGGTGTCGTCGAACGTCACGTTGTCCAGGTTGTAAAACTTGTCCGGGCTGCCGTTGTTGTTCCAATCCGCCGTGTTCGTGAGGTCCCAGGTGTTGGCCGTGTTGTCACCGGTCCACACCAGGCTGGCGGCCCCGGCGCCGCCGACGTTCAAATTGACGTAGTTCGGCGTGCTGGTGTCGAAGGTGAAAGTGTAGCGGCTTTCCGCCAGAGGGCCGGCGACCTTGAAGTCGGTGGCGTTCCCGGTCAACGTGCCGCCGTAATAGAGGAACGAATAGGGGGTGACCGTGTCCAGCGAGCCGTTCAGACTGGCAAGCCGCACGTTGTTCGTGGCGCCCAGGGTCAAATTGCCGTAAGCATACACCAGATCGTTGACGCCCGAACCGGACCCGCCGCTGCTGGACAAGTCAATCCGCAGCGTGGCGCCGTTTAGCGCCAGGTTATTGTAGAGATACAGCGGTTGAACCCCGCCGGTGCCGCCCGGATTCAAAACCGAGCCGGGCGCCATCGTCAGGTTGCCGGTCAAAGAACCGGCGCCGGAGAAGGTGTTGCTGACGGTCAGGCCGCCGCCGGGCAGACCCGAGACATCCCACATCGCCAACCCCGCCTCGCCCATGTCGAACGTGAGCGGAGTGGCGATGACGCCGCCGTTGGCGATGACCAGGGAGTTGGAGGCCTGCAGGACATCCACGTTGGTGATGGTGCCGCCATCCACCGTCACGTCGCTGGCCAGGAGCGAGGAATGGGGCGGCAGGGTCAACACGCTGTTGGTAACGTTGATGTTGACCGTGCCAGCGAAAGAAACCGTGCCCCGAAGGTCCACCGTGCCTCCGTCCACGTTTAGTGTGCTGGAAATTCCCGCTGATGAACCATCTGAACGGCCCAAATCGAGGTTGGAGTTGACGATCAACGTCGCGCCCGCGCTGAAGAGGTCGTTGCTGCCCACGCTGACCGTTCCGCTGACCGCGCCCACGGCGTTGGCGGCATTTTGGTATCCCACTTCCAGATTGTTGACGTTGACCGTGCCTGCACCCAGTATCAAAGTTCCATCGGAGCCGCCTTTGCCGCTCCCATGCTGACCGCGCCCGAGATATATCGTATCGGCCAGGATGTCCGCCGTTCCTTTGCTCAAATCCAGCAAGCCCTTGCTCGGGTTACCGCTTCCGCTCTGGCTGGAATCATCTCCGATGTCAATCTCCGACACCGGGCTGACGCCGTCGCTGCCGCGCATGTAAAGGGAGCCAATCTGGCTGCCAAAGCTCATGGCACCCGAACACTTTTCACCGCCAATACGGGCCGTGTCAGCGAAAATGTTGTTCTCCGTCCCCAGCGTTATAAAAGAAAGGGTGCTATTGCCATCGTTGTTGCCGTGGGCATCGCTCACAAATAGTTGCGTCGCCGGCCCTGAAAGCGTGATGGTGTTGGTCTTGGCCAGGATCAAGGCGCCCACCGACCGCCGGTAGCCGGTGGTGCCGTCGCCCCCGACTTGAATTCCCGCCAGATTGGCTGAAAACGTGTCCAACCCGGACATGTCAAGGACGGCGATGTGCGGGCCCTGCGAACCGTGACCCTGGCGAACGCTTAAAATATTACTCGTGTTGTCAAGGATCAACGCACCGCCCGGGCCAGTGATGGTGTTGGTCACTGTCGTATCCACCCCGATGGTATCCAGCGTGCCGACCAGATAGGTGGCGGGACTGCTTGGACTGGAGATGTTTTCGTAAGGATCCAAAACCTCCGTGGAACCCAAACCGCTGAGAGCATTGGTGCCGGTCACGGTCAAAGTCACACCGGGTTGAATCAACGTATTGAAAGCTTCGGTATTGGTCGTGCTGCCGTTCGTCGGCGCAATCCAGACGGACTCAACGGTGGTGTCGGCGGATATGATATTGTTGATGGAGACGGCGTCGTTCGTCGCGCCCTGGTCCAGAAAGATCGCATCGTCATTGGGGCCGGGCGGACCGGCCGGAGTCCAATTGCCGGGCGTGGACCAGTTCAGGTCGGTCCCGCTGGCGCCGGTCCAGGCATTGGTGGTCTGGGCGCGGGCGGATGGAGCCGCAGCGATGGCAATCGTGAGCGGAGCGATGAGCCAAAGGGTTTGAAGGATTCTCTTCATAAAACGCATCGGATTTGAATTCTTTGCCCGAACACCAAGACAGAGCCCACGCTTCAAAATTCCTAAAACAAGGAAAAGGCGTTGCCCATGTTTCGATTTTAGCTATTCTTTGAAGCCTACTCGGAAAGCGGCCACGCAGACCATAGAACGTTTGTTCTACCCAAAACCAAAAGGCGCAGCGCCTGACCTGTTGGACTCGTTTCGGTCAGGGCAATCCCGGCATCAATCGCGGCCGGGCGTCCGCGTCGGAGTTTTCGCGCAAGGCGTAATGCGTGATGGAGGAGCCGCCCGTCGGGGGCGGGATAAGCCCACGCGCACCAGTTGGTGCTTCCCAAGACGGAATCCGCGGTCCAAAACAAACTGAGTCCGGTGGCCAGGACAACAGTTCTCACGTCGTTTTCACCGCCAGCCTGGAAAGCGGTAGCCTTGATGAATGTATTCGTAATCCGGCCCGGAAGTTTTGGCGCCGGGCGGCCCCGATGAGCTTGGGGTTTCCTGTCCCAGGGCAATCTTCTGGCCGTATTGAATGATGGCTCCGTCCAGCCATTTGTGCGGTTCGGCATGGCTGTCGGCATAACCAAAAGTGCCGACCGCGCCGTGATACATGGCCGGCGAATCCACCCAGGAAAATGGGTGCCACCATGAGGCCAGGTTCCATGCCACCACCCAACTCCCGTTGTTGTAGCCGCGCGAGTCGCAGTCCTCGATGAAGACAAATGTCTGCGCCGCGCTTTGAATGGAGGCAAGTTTGGTATAGCACCGGTTGATGCCCCAGTAGTCACCGCCATGGTAGTCGCCGGTGATGTTCTGGGTTTTTGAATAACTGTCGTAGGCCCAATGACTGCCGGGCTGGTTTCGGGTGCGGAGGTCGCCCGGACAATGATAGACCGCCGAGTTGCGCGAATAAGGCGCCAGGGGATTGTTCGTCCGGCTCAACGCCGACTGAATTCTTTTAACGGCTTCATCCTCCGAAATGCCCGGCTGGTTCCACGGCGCGGTCACGCCGTTGACCACCGGGTTCCAAAAGCCGCCGGCCCTGCCATAGGGGACAAGTTGGTCACTGTTGTCGTTGGCATACATGGTGAAAGCGAGCAGGAGCTGCCTCTGGTTGCTGACGCACACGGCCTCGGTCCCTTTGAGTTTCGCCCGCGCCAGGGCCGGCAACAGCAGCGCGGCCAGGATGGCGATGATGGCGATGACCACCAGCAGTTCGATGAGGGTGAAGCCTTTAAAACCGACGTGGGCGGAGGACGGACTGCGGAATAAATTTGCCCGCGCATAGTTCCGGTGTTTCTCCGGCCCTGGGAGACTGAAAATCGGCAAGGCTTTCGACCGTGTCTTGCTGGCAAACATAACTGGTTTGGGAACGCCAAAAAGTCGCATAAATACCCATGGCAGGCCATCGAACGTTTGTTCTACCACTGGTTTCCAAGTTCCAAAGCCGGCATGAATCTTCCAGATCAAAACCACTCGTAACGGCCGTTGTTCCATTTGCCCCAGGCCTTCATGTCGCGAAAGGGCCTCCAGGCGACGTGGTTGTCCAGGAACAAAATGTTTCCGCCGCCGGGCAGTTTGCCGACCATGTGGTTGCTGTGGTAACCCCCGGGCAACTCCGCGGGGTTGCTCGTATAAACGCCGGTGAATTTGTCATGCACGGTTCCATTGCCCTGCGACACCACCACGTCGGCCACCAATTCGGTGTCCGCCACGGTAAAGCGGTTGGTATAAACCTTGTCCATTTTTATCAGCCAGCCCTTGGGAGGCGACAATTGCGTGGGATAGGGTTTAGATCCGCCGCTGCCATCCATCGCTGTGCCGTCCCGGCTGATGATCCACTGGTAGGACGTGACGCGGTGGCCGCTGCTGTAATTCCACCAGTAGTCCACGTTCTGCACGGTGGTGAAGGCGTCGGGACAGTAAAAGATGTTCCGATACACGTTGAATGCCTTCGGATTGCTGCTCTTGCCGGCCAAACCGGCGATGGCATCGGCCATCGAACGCGGCAGGTCCCAGGTGGCCTGGCCCAGAGATTCGCCGGCCACGACACTGCAAGGCAGACGATTGTTGTTGTCGTTGGCGTAGAGGTTCAAGGCCAGGCCAATCTGGTGGAGATTGCTCAT
Source organism: Verrucomicrobiota bacterium (assembly GCA_028873125.1). Taxonomy (GTDB): domain Bacteria; phylum Verrucomicrobiota; class Verrucomicrobiia; order Limisphaerales; family UBA11358; genus UBA11358. The sequence continues at coordinate 8,759 of JAGWMQ010000110.1, forward strand.
GCACCGGGCGCGCATGGCCTTTTCTTTGGCCAAGGCCAGGGCCGGCAACAGCAACGCCGCCAGGATGGCGATGATGGCAATGACCACCAGGAGTTCGATCAGTGTGAAGCCCGTCGCGCGCCGGATGCCAGTCGCAACGCACAGCCCAAGCCGCAGTGCGCAGCCTGGCTTTTCAACCGGCCGTCGGGAATGGAGAGACATGGGCTGTTAGCGTTCAGCATCAGATTCACACCGAAATCCATCCTGCCGCCATAGAACGTTTGTTCTACCGGCTCAAAAACTTCACCACCGCCTCGGTGCGCGACTGGACATGGAGTTTTTCATAGACGGTGTGGAGATGCGCCCGCACGGTGCTCAAGGTGATGCCCAGGTGATCGGCGATCTCCTTGTAGAAATAGCCCTTGGCGAGCAGGGCCAGGATCTCCTGCTCGCGCTTGGTGAGTTGCTCCACCTCCGACTGCGGCTGTTTGATGCGCTGGAAATGCTCCACCACCTTGCGCGCGATCTGCATGGACATGGGCGCGCCCCCGGCGTGGACCTGCTCGATGGCCTGGATCAATTCGGCCGGCGGCGCGTTTTTGAGCAGATAACCGCTGGCGCCCTTGCGCAACGAGTCAAAGATCAGGTCGCTTTCCTCGTAAGTCGTCAGCATCAACACCTGGAGCTTGGGCTGGCGCTCCTTGAGTCGCGCGACACATTCAATGCCGTTCATCCGCGGCAGGTTGATGTCCATCAGCACCACGTCCGGCGATTCGACGGGAATCTGGCGCAGCGCCTCCTCGCCGTCGGGATGGGCGCCGACGCATTGCAACGCCGGCGCGCGCGCCAGCAGTTCGCTCAGGCTCTCGCGCGTGCCGCGGTTGTCTTCCACGATGGCAACCTTGATCCTCACGCCCTTTTTCTTTTCGCTCATAATTGAACTTCAACGCTCATCACGCCATTGAACGAATGTTCGATGAGATGACGGCCCACCGGTGGCATGGAAACAGGCTCATGTCCCCTGTCTGGCGTCACCTTTCAGCCGCGACCGGCCAGGGCAGATGCAACGTGATTTTCGTTCCAGCGCCGGCGTGGCTTTCAAAGTGAAATTCCCCGCCGATGTCGGCCATCCGCTGGCGCATGTTGCGCAGTCCATCGGCCAGCGCATCCTCCGGTTCACGCTCGAAACCGCGCCCGTTGTCTTCGATGGTCATTTCCAAAGACTCTTCGGTCGCGCTGACGCCCAGCCGGACTTCCGTGGCCCGGGCGTGCTTGACGATGTTGTTCAACGATTCCTTGACGACGAGGAACAGGTTGTGGCGCAGGTCGGTGGAGAGTTCGCGCGCCGGACCGTGTTCGGGCAAATCCAGCCGGCAGCGGATTCCCGCCGTGCGCAGAAAATCCACGGCAAACTGCCCGGCGTAGTCAATCAGGTGCGCCAGCGTGTCGTTGCGCGGGTTCACGGCCCAGACGATTTCGTCCAGCGACTTGAGCGCCTGTCGGGCGGTGGCGGAAATCTTCCCGACCCGCTCGGCGGCCTTGACCGGCTCCGCCTGGTCCTGCTGGGCCAGCTCGCCGAGGTAGGTGATTTGCGTGAGGTTGGCGCCCAGGTCGTCGTGGATGTCCTTAGCAATGCGGGCGCGCTCCCGTTGCAGGGCCGCCTGTTGTTCCAGCAGCCGCAGCCGGCGGTGCAGTCGCCGGAACGAAACGTAGCGCACGATGGCCACGATGCTCAGCGTGAAAGCAAAGGCGACGCTCAGGCGAAACCACCAGGTCTCCCAGTAAAAAGGCAGCACCACAAAGCGCAAGGACGCGTCCTGCGGACTCCACACCCCGGCCAGGTTGCAGGCCCTGACCTGAAAGCGATAGGGACCCGGCGGCAACTGCGAATAAGTGACACCGCGCGCCGCGCCGCCTTCGATCCAATTGTCATCCAACCCCTGCAGACGGTATTGGAAACTCACGTTTTCAGGCGCGGTGAAACTGAGCGCGGTGAATTCAAAAACGAGTTTGCGCAGGCTGGGAGGCAGCCGCAGGACCACGCCGCTGGCCTGCAAGTTGGCCGCCGGCGATGCGCTTCTCGGATTAAACGGCAGGTAACGGTCATACAATCCCACCGTCCGGCCATCCACTGTCACGCGCTCCAACAGCACCGGTGGCGGGGAACTGTCCGGGACCCGATCGGGATAGACGACCGCCAGCCCGGTGCGCATCGGGAACCAGATGCGGCCGTCGCGGCTGCGGAGCGCGCCGGGCGCATTTTCATAATTCGGCTGCAAGTTGGGAAATCCCTCGCCCCGGCTGTAAGCGATGCAGCGCACCTGGCTGCGCCGGCCCTGAGCCACCTGCAATAATTGTTCCAACGGCACTTCAAAAATGCCGCGATTTCCCGCGCACCAGAGCCAGCCCCGGTCATCCGCCATCAGTTGCGAAATGTAATCGTCATACAAACCTTGGTCGGGCGTGATGCGCGCATAGTGTCCGTCCTTGAGCCAGCCGATGCCCCAGCCGGCGTAGCCGATCCACAGACTCCCATCCCGCGCGGCATACAAACAGCGAATGGACAGCAATCGGTTGGTGGCGCCCGGGGTTTCATCCAAAACCTGATCGCCTTTGACGCGCAGCAAATAGCCATCGGCGGCGCCAGCCCAGACCCGGCCGGCGGCATCTTCAACGAGGCAACGAAGGGTGTGGGTCTGGACGGGCATGGGCAACCTCTGCCAGTGGCCGTCCCGAAGGCGCTGCAATTGATTGGGGCCATCCGTGGCGACGTACAGATCGCCCGAGGAACATTGCAGGATGGAGCGGACCGTGTTGCTGGCCAGGCCATCCTGCCGGCGCCAATTGCGGCAGCGGCCGTCTTTCAGGTGATACACACCGTGGTCACGGGTTCCAATCCATATTCCTCCACGCGGGTCGGCCGCCACGCAGAAGAAATTGCCCGTTGGCTCGTTGGTTCCTTTGGGCAGCGTGCTCCAGGCATCGTCCTGCCAGCGCGCCAACCTGCCCATCGCCCCGTTCTGCGCCACGACCCAGATCGCCCCGGTCGTGTCCTCGCAGACCGACCGGACCGACTCATACGGCAGACCGCTTGCCGTGCCGAGCAGCTCGATTATTCGCGGTCGCAACCGGTCCAGGCCGCCGCCCGCTGTCCCGGCCCATATGTTGCCTTCGCGATCCTGCGTCAGGCAGGCGATCTCACGATAAGAGGTTGGCACCTCCGTCACACTTCTTCCATCGCAGCGGAACAGTCCATCAGCCGCCGTGCCAATCCACAACGCGCCGTTGCGGTCTTCCAGGAGAGCGGTTTCCTCGATGCCGTGCTGGACCGCGGGCAGTTCCCCGAACAACCGGGCCGCGCTGCCTTCGTCGAAACTCAACAACCGGCGGCCGGCACAAATCCAGATGCCGCCCTCGCGCCTTTGGCCGAGGCACCAGACAGTTTCGGGCAATGTCAGCAACGTGCGGAATTTCCCTCGTTGAAAAACGCCCACCTCGTGTCCCTTGGCAAGCCACAACCGGCCGTTCACATCGCTGGCCAGCGAGGAAACAGCGCCGGGCGGCCAACCTTCCGCCGAACCCAATACGGTGACGCGGCCGTCCCGAATCCGGACCAGGCTGCCGTTGACGTAGGTCAGCCAGACCGCTCCCCGCGCATCCTCGGCCATGAAAGTCGCCCGCGCGTCCGGCAGGCTGTTGGTGAACACCTGTGTGACGCCTGGCCCGATGCATACGACCGGCCCCCGGTCCATGTCCAGCCAAAGCCGCTTTTGCCGGTCCAGCAACATAGCCCGGACCACCCGGTTGGGAACGTCGTTCAGGCTGGCCAGCGGAAATTCCTGGAACCGCACTCCGTCAAACCGCATCAGCCCGCCCGCGGTGGCGACCCATAAGAAACCGTCCGGCGTTTGCGCCACGCCGCTGACATCGTTGTCCGGCAGGCCGTCGGCCGATTGCCAGGAACGTTCGTACCAGGCGGAGCTGGCTTTGCTTCCGAAAGCCGGGGCGGCACCCAGCACCAGCAGTCCCGTCACAAGGCTGCTCAACCGCCGGCGAACGGAAGTGGTGGACACAGGTTGATGGTAAGGCCGCGACCGGCTGTAATCAAGCGGAGCCGGACGGCGTCGGTTGTCGCCGCAGTTGAATGCATCAGCGGCGGGCGTTGTAAGACAAACCGGCGCGCTTCAAAAACACGACATACATGTCGCCGGTCCGGCGTGGCGAACCGTCGGTGTCGGAGCCGAGGGTGAGGCTCTCGTCATCCTGAAGACGCCGCTCCACGGGTGGCCGGTTAAGTCTGCGGTCGTTGTTTGCTAAAGTTTATTTCTGAGCGACTTGCACATGAATAATGATGTCACGCATTTGAAATTTGAGGCGGCTCTGCGCACGCTGCCGGCGCATG
>JAGWMQ010000199.1 GCA_028873125.1 Verrucomicrobiota bacterium
GACCGAAGCCGGAGGCAAGAGCGTCTCGGATTTGCGTTGCGCCCTGCAAAGCAACCGCTGGGACGAATGCTGGAACCGTCTGCATGAATCCGAGCGCCTCAAAATCCGGGCCGTCGCATGAATCCAGGTTACTTTCCGGCCACACACCCTTGAAGCGGATGGGCGTCTTCTTTTTCTTGATTTCCTCCGCGTTTGGCGTTTTGCTCCCCGTTTCGTTGAATTTAAAATCGTAAAATCACAAATCCAAAATCGCACCATGGCCTACCACGACGTGACTCCGCCCGCCGGCGGAAAAATTTCCATCCAACACGGCAAGCTCACCGTGCCGGACCGGCCCATCCTCCCGTTCATCCGCGGCGACGGCACCGGTCCGGACATCTGGGCCGCCAGCCAGCGCGTGTTCGACGCCGCCGTCCAAAAGGCATACGGCGGCCGACGCCAGATCGCCTGGTTCGAGGTCTTCGCCGGCGAGGAATCGTTCAAGCGGTTTAACACCTGGCTGCCCGACGACACCGTCGCCGCGTTCCAGGAATTTCTGGTGGGCATCAAAGGCCCGCTGACCACGCCCGTGGGCGGCGGCATCCGCTCGCTCAACGTCGCCTTGCGCCAGATGCTCGACCTCTACGTCTGCCTGCGGCCGGTCCAGTATTTCCAGGGCGTGCCCTCGCCGGTCAAACACCCGGAGAAGGTGAACATGGTCATCTTCCGCGAAAACACCGAGGACATTTACGCCGGCATTGACTTTGAGGCGGGCAAGGAGGAGGCGCTCAAGACGGTGGAATTTCTCAAGGCGAACTTCCCGAAGGATTTCAAGAAGATCCGCTTCGGCGAAACGCCCGAGGTGGTCGGCGTCGGCATCAAGCCCGTTTCCAGGACTGGCACGCAGCGCCTCGTCCGCTCCGCCATCCAATACGCCATCACGAACCAGCGCAAGAGCGTGACGATTGTCCACAAGGGCAACATCATGAAATACACCGAAGGCGCCTTCCGCGACTGGGCCTATGAACTGGCCAGGACGGAATTCGGCGCGGTGGAACTGGACGGCGGCCCGTGGTGCAGGATTCCCGAAGGCAAGCCCGGCGCGGGCCTCGTCATCAAGGACGCCATCGCCGACATCACGCTCCAGCAGGTGCTCACCCGGCCGACGGACTTCGACGTGATCGCCACGCTGAACTTGAACGGTGATTATTTGAGCGACGCGCTGGCGGCGCAGGTGGGCGGCATCGGCATCGCTCCCGGCGGCAACATCAATTACGTCACCGGCCACGCCATCTTCGAGGCCACGCACGGCACCGCGCCCAAATACGCCAACCAGGACGTGGTGAACCCCGGCAGCGTGGTGTTGAGCGGCGAAATGATGTTCCGCTACCTGGGCTGGGTGGAGGCGGCGGACCTGATTTTGAAGGGCTTGAACGGCGCGATTGCCAGCAAGCGCGTGACTTACGATTTCGCGCGGCAGATGACCGGCGCCACCCAAATCAAGTGCGGCGAGTTCGGCGACAACATCATTTCGAAGATGTGAACGAAGCGGAGGCCGCCACGCCGGCGGGCGCGACGAGCCGGCGGGCGGCGCGCAGCGTTGGAACGCCGCGCGCCTGGAAGTCCCGCTCGAAATCCGTGGTCAGTCCGGCCAGTTCCGCCGGCGTTTCCACGGGCTCAAAATGCGGGCTGGCGTCAAACACCACCGTCATTTGCGCAAAATAATCCGCCTCGTCGGTCCGCAGATACACCACGCCGCCGGGCGCCAGAGCGGCGCGGGCCAGTTCGGGAAACCGCTCCCCGACGAGCCGGTGTTTGCGGTGCTTCTTCTTGGGCCAGGGATCGGGGAAATAAACGTGCAGCGCCTCCGCCGAATGCCGCGGCAACAGATATTCCAAAAAATAGGCCGACTCGATGCGCACCCCGCGCAGATTCACCAGTCCGGCGCGGCGGCCCTGGCGGTCCAGCTTGCGGAGGCGGCCCAGCAGCCGTTCCACGCCGAGGAAATTCCGTTCCGGATGCCGGCGGGCGTATTCGACCAGAAACGAGGCGTCGCCGCAGCCCAGTTCGACTTCGAGCGGCTGGGCGCTCGGGAAGAGTTGCGCCAGGTCCAGCCGTTCGAGGATGGAAGCCAGTTCCATGATCAAGTTGCCCGGCGGATGCGAGGGAGGCGATTCAGAGTCGCCGGCGGATTGGAGTTTCAAAATCGGCCTCGTCAGCAGAAACAGTGGGTTAATTCCGGCTCAGGAAGGCGGCCGAGCGTGTGATACAAAGCGATTTCCATAGCTTCGTAGGTGCGGAAGCCATACGAGCGTCTGGTGACCACTCGGATTTTGTTGTTCAGCCCCTCGACGGC
>JAGWMQ010000200.1 GCA_028873125.1 Verrucomicrobiota bacterium
AATCGGCTGAAAAACCTTCAACAATTTCTTCCATAACCGGGTATTGAGGTGCGTATGGCAAGTGCGAGCCGGTATGATGCGGCGGATGGCAAAAAAAGCTTCTTCGATAATAAAATTAAATATCGCGGCGTATGTCATGAAGGCGCGTTTTCCTGCTCGAAGCGAACCAATTCACCTCCAGCTTCGCCGGGCGCTTCGAAAGCCCGGCCGGTCTCGGTGGCAGTCCGCCGGCCGCCGCAGTTCGACGGCTCGCGCCTTGCGCCGGGGGAATCGCCCGCTTGAACTCAGCCGGCCCGCTCGCCTGCTATTGGTCAAGCTATACCAACCGTCGCAAGACGCTAATCGTCGTCGCCCGCGGCCGTCACCGCCCAGTTCGGATAAGGCGCCCGCGAACCCTTGGCGGCGCGCCAGAGGATGTGATTGAACAAATCCTCCGGGCACTGGTCCTCTTTTTCCAGCGGCAATTTTGACGAGACCACCGCGTCCCGCCGCAACATGGGATCGGAAATTTCCCTCGGATCGGGATTCATTTCATCCAGGGGCACCTGATTGGTCACGGCCGTGTAGGGCGTGAAATCGGGCGTGTCAGTGAAACAACCGAACATCGGCGTGGCCGTCGCGTCCATCTGGTTCGTCGGCGGCAGGCCCAGGATCAATTCAATGGTGCGCAACAGGCTGGTCTGATTGTATTGGGTATTCACGACGGCGTGGCGCTTGGTGTAAGGGCTGATGACGTAGGCCGTGGTGCGGTAGGCGCTGACGTGGTCCCAGCCGTCCTGCGGATCGTCCTCGATGGCGAAGATGCAGGTGTTGGTCCAGAAGATGGAATGGCTGACGGCGTCCACGATCTGGCCGAAGGCCAGGTCGTTGTCGGCCACCTGGGCCTCCGGCGTGGGCGAGCCGAAGCGCGTGCCGCTGGTGTGGTCGTCGGGCAGCCAGACAATGGCCAGGTCGGGAAAACGGCCCGCCGCCTCATCCCGCTTCAAATCCGCGATGAACTGCGACGCGCGCAGCACGTCCGGCACGTTCAAATCGAACCCTTCGTAATTGGTCACGATGCAAGGTCCCAGCGCGGCCAGGTCCGGCTTGACGGTATAAACGATGGCGTTCGAGCCGCTGACAAAGTCGCGGTAGGCGTCGAGCCAGTCGTCTTCCGGCCGGTGCGTCGCCCTCCAATAATGATGATCGGTGGTGAATTCGCCGAAGTCGGCCACGGTTTCGCCGTGCTCGGCCGCGTCGTTCCAGATGAAGCCCGCCGGCGAATAGGCCATCGCGTCGCGCCCGCTCGGGTCGGCGCCGGCCGGATAACTGCGCGGCCAGCCGGCGAACTCGCGCTCGACATAATCAGTGGCGATGGCGCTGTCGGTCCATTGATGGCCGTCGGCGCTCAGGATGCTGCAGCAATAAGTGTTGTCCAGCAGCGTGAAGTCGCGGACGAACTGGTGCTGGTTGGGAGTGACCCGCTCGCCAAAGACGCACAAGTCCGGATCGCCGTTGCCTTCGGCCACGTCGCCCAGCACCTGGTCGTAGGAGCGGTTTTCCTTGATGATGTAAATGACATGGCGGAAGACGCTCGGCTCGCCGACCCGCTCCGGCACCGGGCGCGGGGGCTGGCCGGGCCGGGCCGGCAAGGCGGCACGAGCCAGCAACGGATAACGCAAATCCGCCAGCGCGGTCCGCGTGTCCTCTTTCAATCCGCCTGGCGAGGGCAGCGGCACCAGCGAGAGCGAGCCATACCATTGATGGGTGTTGAAACCCAGGCCGCGGCCCTTGCCTTTTGCGGCCGGCTCCATGCGGGGCGAGACGCTTTTGAGGTTGGCCACCTCCAGCATCCGCCGCCGCGCGTCATAGGCAATCCCGCCGGGAAACCAGCCGACCGGGATCAGGCCGAGCATTTTCGTCTGGCCGGGAACATAGTGAAAATAGTGAAACAAGCCGAGCGATCGGGAGTGGCGCTCGAATTGGAAGACGGCCACGGCGTTTTGCGTGCCGTTGCAAACAAAAAGCTTCCGGCCGTCCGGCTCGAAGGCCAGCGCGTTGGGCTGCGCCCCGAACAAGTCCGCCGGATTTTGCCGCGCCCAGACGGTTTCCACGATTTTGTCGGTGCGCGTGTCTATGACGCTCAACGTGTCGTCGCCGGCGTTGGCGCACACCAGCCACCGGCCATCCGGCGAGAGGGCCAGCGCGCAGGCGTGGCGGCCGGTGAGAATTTCCGCCTGTTCCGCGGCGCTTGGCCGGCTGGGGACGATCACCGACACCGAACCTTCGCTGGCAATGGAGCGCGAATCCACCCGCACGGTTCCGTTGCGTCCGATGGGGCCGACCATGCTGCGG
>JAGWMQ010000111.1 GCA_028873125.1 Verrucomicrobiota bacterium
GTAGTTCAGCCCGGTGGCGACCTCCACATAGGCCCGGTTGGTGGTCAGGACGGTGTTCCCGTTGGCGTCGGTGGTCTGGACGATTTTCAGCCAGGTGCGCGAATTGGCGTCTTCCTTGCCGATTTGGTAGCCCACCACCATGTTAGTCGGCAACGGGGGGGGCCTGCGCGATAAGGGTGGAGGGGATGGAAATCAGAACGATTCCCGTGAGAATCTGAAATTTCGTTTTCATAACGGCCTTTCTTTTCTGACGGAACAATACTCATTGTGCAAAATTACAGGAACTTGTCAACAGATATTTTTTCATCACTTTTAGAGTCAGCAGGCGGCCTTCAAGGATTTTGGTCGTGGGAAGCCGCAACGATTCTCAACTCGTGCAGTGGGACTATGAAACCAAGGACCGGTAGGGCGCGTCACTCCGTGCGCGCCGTGTGGCGTGTTTGCGGCGGGCAGAGGAGACTGCCCGCCCTACCGGAAGGTTCGGGGGAGAGGTTGTAAGATTCGCGCCAAAGAATGGTCAAGCCTTCCCAAATCTGGGCAAAGGCGGTTTGGCCGCCGAAAATCTCCAAAAGCTGCGCAGCCGGATTCGGCGGGCCGAGGCCGGCAGCCCGCCAGCCCCGCCGCCGCCGCAGAGTTGATGCGGCGGCGCGTCATTCTCTTCGGAATTGACTGATGATCAACCGGATTTGATCATTGACGCGCTAAAAAACCCAGTTTTCAGGCTGGAAGAGGGCACCGCACAACTGGAAGATGTCATCTTCCCGTTGGCAGACGACTTTGGAGAGTCGGAAGATGACATCGGCGTGCCTGAAGTTGACCTCGACCGGCTGGAAGTTGACGCCGCACAAAAGGAAGATGACATCTTCCAATTGGAGGACGGCACTGCACAGCCGGAAGCTCCAGCGGCTCCGCTGGAGGATCGCCCGGCACAGTCGGCAGATGACCTCGCCCGGCTGGAAAATGTCATCGGCCGGTCGGAAGACGGCGCGTTCCAGCGGGAACAAAAGAAGTTCCTTTCAGGCCTTCGAGGGCATTATTTAAACGAGTTCCCGGCAGGATTGTTTCGGAAACGATTCAAGCGCGCCGCCAAAAGGCGCGCCGGTTCAATCTTTTCTGGCCGGGAACGATCCGCCCTTGCCGCCTTTGCCAAAAACCGCCTGGTCCATCGAGAATTTTCCGCCGCCGGCGAGGAACAACGTGACAAATCCGGCCAGGTAGATGAAGGCCAGTTCGCCGCTGTGCGGACCGTTCATCACCTGGTGGTGAAACAGAAAGAACGCGACGCTCATCTCAATGGCCAGCACCAGCGCGGCCAGCCGCGTCGCTATTCCCAGCGCCAGGAAGGCCGCGCAGACCACTTCGGCGAACACGACCAGCGCCAGACTGGCTTTCGAACCGATGTGCAACGGATCGAAAAAGTGCTGCGCCATGTCGCCATAATGCGTCAGCTTGTCCAAACCGTGATGGAGGAGCATCGTCGCGCCCAGCCAGCAGCGCAGCATGAGCAACGCGAAACTGGTCAGACCCGAGTCCTTGCCGGGGGCCAATAATTTTTTCATTGAATATGGGGGTGGTGCGTGGTTGCAGGCTTAAAAGATTTGGAAACCCGGACGCCGGGGAAGCGTTTCAGGGCGATTGGAAATCCCAACGTCCTCATTTTTGGTTAAAATGCCATGCTCCGGGAGGAATGCAACTTTTCCCGGCGATTGAATTTCGGCGCGGCGGATGGAAACGGCGCCCGGACGCCGCCGCCACCCGGCATCCCCGAATCCCTCGCGGCCTCGCCTCGAATCGTGATTCCCATGCGCGTCCGGAGTTGGAGGCCGAGGCTGGCCACCGCTCCAATGGCCCGGCCCGACGCCGCTTTTCTATGGGCCGCCAATGCGCTAAGCTCGGGGTGTGACGAATCCATCGCGACTCCGCGTCCGCCGCGCGACAGTGGATGATCTGAACGCGCTCAGGGTGCTTTGGGTGTCCATGCGCCTGCCTGCGGACGAATTGGAAAAACGCCTCACCGAGTTTCAAATCGCCGAGACGGACGACGGCGGGCTGATCGGCGCCATCGGCGTGCAATTCATCCGGCAGCACGCCTTGCTGCACAGCGAAGGCTACAGCGATTTCGGCATGGCCGACGCCGTGCGGCAGCAGTTCTGGCAGCGCATCCAGACCCTGGCCTCGCACCACGGCGTCTTCCGGCTTTGGACGCAGGAACGCTCGCCATTCTGGAAAAGCTTCGGCTTTCAGCCCGTGACCGCCGAATTGCTGCCGCGTCTGCCCGAGGAATGGAAGAATCCGTTCAGCGGCGCCTGGCTGACCCTTCAGCTCAAAAACGAGGAAACCATCGCCGCCGCTCTGGACAAGGAATTCGCCTCGTTCATGAGTTCCGAGAAAAATCAAACCGCCCGCGTGGCGGCCCGCGCCAGGACCTTCAGGACCGTCATCATCGTCGCCGGCTTTGCCATCGGTATTTTCTGCTTTGCGCTGGCGCTGTATCTCCTGGTCCGGCACTCGCCGTTTTCGCAGTAAGCGGCCGGAGCAGGGCTGCGGCGTTGGCCGCGGCGAAAGAAAACCGGGAGGGCCTCACGCCGGGGCCGGCGCCGCCGGCAGCGGGAATTCATCCGCATGATAGGAGCTGCGCACCCGCGGTCCGCTGGCGACATGGATGAAGCCCATGGCCTCCGCGGCCAGTTTGTATCCGGCGAATTTCTCCGGCGTGACAAATTCCACCACCGGCAGGTGCCGCAAGGTCGGCTGCAAATACTGGCCCAGGGTGAGAATGTCGCACTGCGCGGCGCGCAAATCCCGCAGGGCTCGAAACAGTTCCGCCTCCGTCTCGCCCAGGCCGAGCATCAGTCCGGATTTGGTGAAGATCGTGTCGCCGCGCCGTTCCTTGACCTTGCGCAGCACGCTCAAGCTGCGGTCGTAGGTCGCGCGATGCCGCACCTTGGGCGTCAGCCGCCGCACCGTTTCGAGATTGTGGTTGTAAATGTGCGGGTTGGCGGACAACACGACGGCAATGGATGGATCCGAACCGTTGAAGTCCGGCACGAGCACTTCGACGACCGTGCCGGGGTTGAGCCGGCGCACCGCCTCGATCGTTTGCGCGAAATGTCCGGCGCCGCCGTCCGCCAGGTCGTCCCGCGCCACGGCCGTGATGACCACGTGGCGCAATTTCATCCTCCTCACCGCCTCGGCCACGCGCGCCGGTTCGTCCGCCTCGAGGGCCAGTGGTTTGGCGGTGTTCACCGCGCAGAAGTGGCAGGCGCGCGTGCAGCGGTCCCCGGCGATCATGAAGGTGGCCGTGCCCCGGCTCCAGCATTCCCAATGGTTCGGGCACTTGGCGCTTTCGCAGACGGTGTGCAGCTTGAGTTCGTCCAGCAGGGAGCGCGTGCGGGAGAACGTGTCGGCGGTCGGCAGCGCCACGCGCAGCCATTCGGGCAGGCGCGGTCGCGGTTTCAATTCGGTCGTGGTCACAAGTGTTTTGTCTTCATCGCGGATTTGGCGATCCAGCGGAAATGAAAATAGACCCAAAGGCAGGCGGTGTAAACCGGCGTTGTTCAGAAATGAAACTCCTTCTTTTCCAGCCCGTCCCAGAACCTCGCCAGCTCCTCCGGCCCGAAGTCGGCCAGCACCTTTCCGTCCACGTCCAGCACCGGCGCCAGGATTTGGCCCGACAACCGGATCATCTCGTCATAAGCCTCGGTGTCGGCGATCACGTCCAGCGTTTTGTAGGAAATGCCGCGCGCGTCGAGCCAGCGCATGGCGCGATGGCACCACGGGCAGTAGGGCTTGATGAACAGGCGGATCTTCTGCGGCGAACTCATCCGGCGTGTCTCCCCGGTTCAGGCGGCCTGTCCGCCGATCTGCGCCTTGTATTTGTCCGGCGTGAGGAGCGCGTCGAGTTCCGAGGGATTGCTCAGCTTGACCTTGAAGAACCAGCCGCTGTCAAAGGGTTCGCTGTTGACCAGCGCCGGATCGTCCACGACGGACCGGTTGGTTTCCAGGATTTCACCGCTGACCGGCGAATAAATGTCGCTGGCCGTCTTGACCGATTCCACCACGGCGCAGGCGTCGCCGGCCTTGACCTTGTCGCCGACGTCCGGCAACTCGACGAACACGATATCGGTCAACTCATGCTGCGCGTGGTCGGTGATGCCCACCATCGCCGTGTCGCCGCTGACGCGAATCCATTCGTGGGATTTCGTGTATTTCAGATTCGAAGGAACTTTGCTCATAAATGTCCACCGCAGATTACGCGGACGGCGCGGTTTCTCAACGCATTTTTTGCGCGACACTGGTGAACCTCCGGAAACCGCCTCCATTTGCGTCCAGTCCCGCCTGTCGCGCCTCATTGACCTTGGATCAAGGCCGCTCTGTTTTCCGGTAGATCGGTTTGGGAACGATGACGGCTGTGGCTCGTCGGCCGCGGATTTCAATTTCAATGTCGGTGCCCGGCTTCGCCCATTCCGGCGGCACGTAGCCCATGCCGATGCCCGTCTTCAGGGATGGACTCTGGGTGCCGCTGGTCACCTCGCCGCATTTGGCGCCGCGCACCCAGAGGGGATAATGGGGCCGCGGCGGAGCGGAGCGCCCCGTCATCTTGAAGGCCGTCAGCGTTTTCCGGACGCCTTTGTGCTTCTGCTCCGCCAGAATCTTGCGTCCGGAAAAGTCCCCCTTTTCAAGCGAAACAAAAAAACCGAGGCCCGCTTCGATCGGCGTCGTGTTTTCGTCCAGCTCGTGACCGTAAAGCGGATAACAAACTTCCGTGCGCAAGGTGTCGCGGGCGCCCAGACCGCACGGTTTGATGCCAAACGGCCGTCCGATTTTCAGCATGATTTCCCAGACGCGCCGGATGGCCTCGTCCCCGCCCACAATTTCAAATCCGTCTTCGCCGGTGTAGCCGGTGCGTGAAACGAGAACGCCGCCGTGCTCAAACTGGAACCCGGCGATTTGATTCTTTTTCAGGTCGGTCACGCGCCCGACGCGCGTGGCTGAAATGGACGCGCCGGGCAGGCAATCGGCGATGAATTCCCTCACGCGCGGACCCTGCACGGCCACGGCGGAATAATTGTGCGAGGCGTCAGTGAGGCGCAATTCGTTGCGGCGCGGAAATTTTGCGGCTTGTGATTGCAGCCACGCAACGTCCGCCTCAGTCCGGGAGGCGTTGACGATGAGCAGATAGACCTCGTCGGAAAGCCGGTAGTCATACAGATCGTCAATCACGCCGCCCGCCGCGTTGCACATCAGGGTGTATTGGCCGGCGCCCGGCGCGAGCCTGCGCACGTCGTTGGTCAACACGAAATTGAGGAAGGCCGCCGCCGCCGCGCCGTTGACGGTGACTTCGCCCATGTGCGAGATGTCAAAAATGCCCGCCGCATTCCTCACGGCGAGATGCTCCTCGACGATGCTGGTGTATTGCACCGGCATTTCCCAGCCGCCAAAGTCAATCAATCTCGCGCCCAGTTCCTGGTGCGCCGAAAATAGAGCGGTGCGCTTGAGCATGGTTGAAAGCAGCCGGTTGAGAGTCGAAGGTTTGTCGCAATCGGCGGTGTTCCGCCGGCAGCCTTCGACTGGCAACCCGATCAGCCCCACTTTTCCGTCTTCATCTGCTCCTTGGAGACGCCGAGTTCAAAGACCACGACTTCCGCGAATTCCACGAGCGGGTTGGGGCCGCAGGCATAGAAAATCGTGTTCGTCAGGTCGCGGGCGTGTTCCCGGACCCACTCGGGCGTGATGCGCCCGGTCCGGCCCGTCCAGTTGTCCTCCGGCTTGGCGCGCGTGCAGGTGACGTGGAAGGTGAACCTGGGGTTCTCCTGCTCCAACTGCCGGAACTCGTCGTTGAAGATGATGTCCTTCGGCTGCCGGACGCTGTAAAGAATGGTGATTTTGGTCTCCAGTTTCCGGCGGGTCGCCTCCCGGACGAAGGCGCGAAACGGCGTCACGCCCGACCCGCCGGCGATGCAGATCAGATGTTTGGCCGTCTCATACACCGGCAGGAATTTTCCGACGGGCGGAATGACGAACAGTTTGTCGCCGGGTTTCGCCCAGTCCACCAGGCGGGTGCCCATCTTGCCGTCGCGCTTGATGGTGACCTCGTAAAAGCCGCGGTCCAGGGCGCAGGAGGAGAGGGAGTAGGCGCGTTTGTAATTGGGCGTGTCCGGCCAGTAGAGCGTGATAAACTGGCCGGTCTTGAATTCCGGGTTGTAACCGTCCGGCCACTTGAGGCGGATGGTCTTGGTGTCGGGCAGTTCCATCACCGCCGATTCAATCATCATTTCTGTTACTTCTCTGGCCATAATTGCTTCAAAAAAAATAAGCTTAACCACTTTTGCGGAAGGCGGCAAGCACGCGCTGCGCCGGCACGCGTTGCGCCGGGCAGGGCAATGTCGCGGAATCCGACCTGGAATTTTCCTGCGGCATTCCCATTGCGATGCTGGTTCCGAAGGAAAACGCCGCCCGCATCAAGTTCAGTGTGGAAACAAACCCTTTGAAAGGCTCACCCTGTTTTGCCGTTTTCTGCGCAAAGATTGAAGTTTCCCCCGGGCGTTGTTCACGCCGCGGCGGTGGTGGCGGCGGCGTTTTGCAGCCGCGCCAGGACCTCCTGGGCCAGCAGCTCATACGCCGCCGAGCCGGCGCTGTATTTGTCGTAATGGATGATCGGCTGGCCGAAACTGGGCGCTTCGGCCAGCCGGGTGCTGCGGGGAATCATCGTTTCAAACACCTTGGATCCCAGCAGGCGCCTCACCTCGCCGACGACTTCGTTGGAGAGTTTGGTGCGCCCGTCGAACATGGTCATCAGCACGCCGAAAATGTCCAGGCGCGGATTGACGCCGGCCTCGCGCAGTTGCGCCAGCACGCGGTTCATCATCGAGATGCCTTCAAGCGCGTAATACTCGCATTGGAGCGGCACCAACAAACCGTCCCCGGCGGCGAAGGCGTTCAAGGTCAAAATCCCCAGTGACGGCGGACAATCAATCAACACCACGTCGAAACGCCCGCCGTCCATGACCGGTTTGAGGGCCTGGGCCACGCGGAGCAGGTGATTCTCCAGACGCGCCAATTCCAGCTCCGCAGCGCACAAATCCACTTCGCTGGGCACAACCTCCAGTCGGTCGAAGGGCGTGGCCTTGACCTTGTCAAGCAGGCTGCCTTCGCCGAGCAGGACGCGGTAGGCGCTGGCGCCTTCGACCTTCTCGAGGCCCAGGCCGCTGGTGGCGTTGGCCTGGGGATCCAGGTCAAAGAGCAGGACTCTTTGGCCGAGTGCGGCCAGGCAGGCGGCGAGATTGACGGCGGTGGTGGTCTTGCCCACGCCGCCCTTTTGGTTTGCGACCGCGATGACTTTGGTTGCCACTCGGTTGAATTAAACGCAAAACACGGCGCGTTTCAAGCGCGGGAATCAGGCGGCAACAAGGATCGGGCGGGGAATGAAGCCTGCGCACACCAAACGGTTTCCTCCGTGCCTGGGTTCCCCTGAAAACAACCCCGGTCCGGAAATGACAGGCTGAAACCGCGCTTTTTGACGCCGACCCTTTCGCAGGATACGGTGAAGCAGAACTATTGGCTGCCGGCCGGCGAATAGCTCGCGTCTTCCGGCGGGACCTGGAAGGTGGCCGCATTGATTTGATCGAACAGTGAAGGAGACCCCGGGGGCTGCGCGCTCATGACCGGATTGGTGCTGTTGTTGGACGCCAGCAGCGGATTGGACGCGTGGACAAAGGGGGCCGGCGAAGCGGGCGAGAGGAGGGCATTGGCCTGCACCGGCTGAAACGGCGATGCCGGCGCCGACTCCGGCCGTTGGGCATAAATGACCGCGGCCACCAACAGGGCGCAAAGGGCCATGGCAAAGCCGCCGGCCAGCGCCTGCTGGGTCTGCAAGGCCCCCAAAAGCCGCGCCGCCCACGACTCTTCCCCAAACAGACGCTCCCTCCATCCGGCCGGCGCCTCGGTTTCGCCGGCGCGCAACCGGGCGAGCACGTCACCTGAAAAACGATCAAAGAATCCCGGGGGCGGCGCTTCGTGCCGTTTGAGGGCCAGCAGCCGCTTCAACGATTCAAAATCCTGCGTCTCGTTCATGGCTGTTTCAAATACTCGGACAGATGGGCCTGCAACTGCTGCCGTGCGTAAAACAGGCGCGAGCGCACCGTGCCGATGTTGCAACCCATCACCTCGGCGATTTCTTCATGCGCCATTCCCTGAACGTCGTGAAGCACAACGGCCAATCTATGGGATTCTGACAGCTTCATCAGCGCCGCGTTCAATTTTTCCTGCAATTCAGCCAGCGCCGCGTCCCGCCGCGGGGTCTTGTCGGACACCAGGGAAACCAGATCGGGATCGTGTTCGGCATTGAAGTCCAGGTCGTTCAGGCTCATGTGGGGCCGGTTCCTGCGCTGCTTCAGAAAATTGATGGTCTTGTTGACGGCGATCCGGTAGAGCCAGGTGTAAAAACTGGAGCCGCCCTTGAACGATTTGAGCGCCTGAAAGGCCTTGATGAACGATTCCTGGGCCAGATCGTTGGCGTCCTCATGATTGGACGTCATGTGGTAGATCGTGGCGTAGATGCGCTCCTGATAGCGCTTGACCAGTTCGTCGTAGGCCTCCAGCTCCCCGCGCCGCGCCCGCCGCACCAAGTCGTGTTCGTCCGCCGGCTCCGGCGCGTCTGAATCCTGCCGTGGGGCGGGTTCGGTCATAGTCATGGTCATTCAAATACCAACAGCCAGCGCGTTCACTTGTTGCGCCAGAAAATCCGTGCAGCCTTCCAGACGCGCCCGGCCGTCCGATTCGGGCAACGCCGCCAGGGCGTGCCGCGCCCGGCCCAAATAGCGCCCGACCACGGCAACCGTCGGCCCGAAGGTGTCATACTTGACCAGCAACTCATTGACCCGGGCGAAGGCCGCAGGGTGCCAGGATTGCACCAGCGTCTCCAACTCCGAGCGGTCGGCGGCGTCCGCGCGTTCCCAGGCCAGCAGGACCGGCCAGGTCAGCTTGCCCTTGTCCAAGTCCGTGCCCAGCGACTTGCCCGCGTCGGCTTCCGTGCCGAACAAATCCACACAATCGTCATAGACCTGATAGGCCGTGCCGAAGGCGGCGCCAAACTGCCGCAGGGCGGCGCGCCGCCCCGCCGGGGCATGGCTCAGAAACGCCGCGAGGTCGCAGGACAGCGTGAACAATTCGGCGGTCTTCATTTCAATCACCCGGAAATAATCCCGCCGGGCGGAGGGGAAATTGCGGCGGTGCTGCGTTTGCAGAATTTCGCCGGAACAAACCGTGTTGGTGGCCATGGCCACCGCCCGACAGACCTCCGGTGTCGGGAAGCCCGCCGCCAGCTTGAGCGCCTGCGCAAACAGGCAGTCGCCGAACAGCACGGCGAATTCGTTGCCCCAGCGCGCCGCCAGCGTGGGCCGGCCGCGGCGGATTTCCGCCTCGTCCATCACGTCGTCGTGGATGAGGGTGGCCAGGTGCACCATCTCGATGATGACCGCCGCCGTGGCGTGCGCGTCGGTCACACCGCCCAGGGCGTCGGCGGTCAGGGCGACCAGCGCCGGGCGCAACTGCTTGCCGTTGCCCTGCAGGGCGTATTCGGCGTAGGGGATGATTTTGGGATCGAACTCGCGCGCCTGACGGAGCAATTGTTCGGTCACGGCCTGGAGAAAAGGTTCCGCCGGTCCCACCAAGTGTTTCCAGGAACGGGTCGCGTTGGCATTGGGCGAGCCGGCCAGTCCCACCGTCGCCATGTTAGATTCGGCAGCCAGCATTCGGGCCAATCTACGGGGGCCGGGCCGTCGAGTCAAATGCCTTATGCCGGTGAAAAGGCCCGTGAAAACAACCAGGGAGCGCCCCGCCTCTCCATCGCTCCCTTCGCCCGGATGCGCCGCGGTCTTCCTCTTTGGCGCCCTCGCTGAATGGAAGCGCTCAGGGTCCAAGCCAGGAACAAGATGAAGCCGTAGTCATCGTCATTGGCCCTTGCCACTTTTCTGCACCGTGCCAGAATGGCTGGGTGAGCCTTCCGAAACTGATCGGCGTTTTGCTCTGCCTCACCGGAATGCAGGCGCTGGCGGGACCGTCGGCGGCCGAGACGCAACTGGCCGCCGCCAACACCGGTTTTGCCTTTGACCTGCTCCGGCAAATCAGCGCGGCGCAGCCGGGACAGAACATCTTTTTGTCGCCGTTCAGCGTCTCGACCGCGCTGCAAATGCTCGGCAACGGCGCCGTCGGCCGGACGCGGCGGGAAATTCAAAACGTATTGAAGACCGGCGCGCTGCCACCGGTCGCCCTCGACGCCGCCTGCGAACAGTTGAACCGGTCGCTCCATTCACAAACCAACGCCATCCTGGCGCTGGCCAACGGCATCTGGTATCAGAAACAGATCCGCCTCAAGGCGCGCTTCGTCGCCGACAACCGGACCTATTTTGGGGCGGAGCTGGCCGGCGTGGATTTTCAAAATCCCCAATCGGCGCGGGCCATCAACGGCTGGGCGGAGCAACATACCTTCGGAAAAATCAAGCAGCTTGTGCAATGGCCGTTTCCGCGGGCGACCCGCCTCGTCCTGGCGAATGCCATCTATTTCAAGGGCCAATGGGCCGAGCCGTTCGACAAAAGCCAGACCCGGCCGCGCGAGTTTCATCCGGCCAAGGGACCGCCCCGGCAGGCGCCGATGATGCTGCAGCGCCGGACGTTCAGTTACCAGGAAGGCGATGATTTTCAAGCTGTCCGGCTGCCTTACACCGGCGGACGCCTGGAAATGCTCCTCTTTCTGCCCGCCACCAACTCGACACCGCGGCAGCTGCTGGCCCGGTTCAACGCCAAAAGCTGGCGGGACAAAATCCTGCCGCACTTTGAAGACCGTCCGGGGACGCTCATTCTCCCGCGATTCAAACTCGACTACTCCGCGGACCTCAACGGCCCGCTCAAGGCCCTGGGAATGCGCCGGGCCTTTTCCCCCCGCGCCGATTTTTCCGCGATGGCCGACCAGCCGCTGTTCGTGAGCCAGGTGAAACAAAAAAGCTACGTCGAGGTGAACGAGGAGGGGACCGAGGCGGCGGCGGTGACCACGGTGGTGATGGTGGGGCTGGCGCGGCCGCTGCCCCGCAGCCCGTTTGAAATGATCGTGGACCGTCCTTTCCTCTTCGTGATCCGCGACCGGCCGACGCAGACGATTCTGTTCGTCGGCATCGTGGGTGATCCGGCCTCGGATTGAGGGCCTCGCCGCGGCCTTTTCAGAGTTGCAGCCTGAGGAAACCCACTTCCAGCGCAAGCGCCTCCTGCACGTTGGTGTAAAGCAACCGCTGCGTCTCCTCCAGCGTCTGCAAATTGTCCAGCGCCTGGCGCGCGGTGAGACGGCGCGCGACGGCCGCGGCGCCGGCAACTTTTGGAAAATGCAGCAGTTCTCCGCCGGCGGCCAGCGTCTGGAGCCACACGTCGCGCAGCCACCATTGGACCAGTAGCAGCAGGTCGGCGCGCTGCCGCCGGTATTCCGCCTCGACGGCGGCGGCCAGTTCGTCCTCCCACTTTTCCCGCAGGTCCTTTTCCACCTCGTCGTATTTTTCCAGCGGCGAACGCGCCGACAGCGTCTCCTCCACGCGCGCGCGGACCTCGGCGAGTTTCTGCAACAGGGTGTCGAGCAGGCGGTAGCGGCCCAGCAGGCTTTTCTGGCCCTCGACCGCCAGCACGCCAAACCGGCCCAGCCATTCGACCTGCCCCGCGTCGAACCGGCGCGCGTCGTCGCCGGAGAAGTTCAGCCGCAGGCAGCGCGACAAGATGGTCTCCAGAATCCGGCGCGGCTCGGTGGACAGCAGGACCCACACCGACTTGGGCGGCGGCTCTTCGAGCGTCTTGAGAAAGGCGTTCGCCGCCTGGACGTTCAGCCGGTCCGCCGCGGTGACGACGGCCACCTTGAATTCCCCCTCGGACGGTTTGAGTTGAATCTCGCGCATCAACTCGCGCATCTGCTCGACGGTGACCACCCGCGACCTGGATTCGGGCCGCACCCAATGCACATCGGCGTGGGTTTCGTTCTCGATCTTCCGGCAGATCGAACACTCATCGCAACAATCCGTCGCCGCGCCCTGGGTCTTTACCGGCTGGCGGCAGTTCAGCGTCTTGGCCAGGGTGCGGGCCAGCGATTCCAACTCATCCAGCCGGTCACCGGTGAACAGATAGGCGTGCCCGAGGCGCCCGCGCGCCAGCGAGCGTTCGAGCATGGCGATGCCCGGCGTGCGTTGCTCAAACTGTCTGAAAGCCATGGTGTCTTCGGAAAAACCCGGTCGGCACGTGCCGCGGCTCCGTGCGGCGGAACGGCGCCGACGCCGGCGAAGGCCGAAGCCAATCTACGAACCCCGGCCAGCCTGCGCGAATCTGCGGCGGAACGCCTTGAACATGGGCCATGTTGTGCACTTGCCCGGCGACCGTCAAGCTTGACGGCAAAAACCAGACCTTTCTCCCTGCGCCGGCAGGCTGGGAACTTGTCTTGAGTTTCCCAACGATTTCTGCAAATCTACCCGACATGCGTTGCACTGCGAACTTCAACGCCGCGCCGGCCAATCCGGCGGCACCCAGGCTGCCGCTCGTGCGCCGGGCGCGGATTCGGCTCACCGGAGCCAGGCGCAACCGGCATCTGAAACGCCTGTGAACTCATTATCTTCCGGCTGCTCCTTTCCCTGACGTCCATTGTGCCGTGGCGACGCAGGCCATGGCCGGCCTCCAGACACAAAACGCATCGCACCCTCTTTCTTTTTCCCTCCGCCGTCCCATGATTCGAGGTGTTCAATTCGTTCACCGCCTGCCTGCCGCCTGCTGCGGATTCATTCTCTTGTGGGCCGCGACCGCGGGCGGCAAGGTTTCGGCGCAGACGGTGATTTTGCACCTGAAAGACGGCGATCGTATCAGCGGTCGGATCGTGGCCGAGACCACCAACCAGGTGGTCCTCTCGAACGCCTGGGCCGGAGCGGTTTCCATCCCGCTCGCCGAGATTTCAAACCGCGAAAC
>JAGWMQ010000007.1 GCA_028873125.1 Verrucomicrobiota bacterium
CCACCGGCGTCAGGTCAATTCCTTCAGCGGCTGGCTGGACTGGGCCAGTCTGGACCGACCCGTTTCCGCCTATGCCTCGCGCTCCTGGCAAGTGGACGAAGGGCTGCCCGATAATCTGGTCCAGGCCATCACCCAGACCAGCGATGGATTTCTCTGGGTGGGGACGCGCGACGGCCTGGCGCTATTCGACGCAGCCAGTTTGTCTGCTACAACGCCCGGAACACGCCGGCGCTCAGGAATTCTTCCATCACGGCGTTGTGCGCCGGCAAGGACGGGTCGCTGTGGATCGGCATCGACGGCGACGGCCTCATCCGGTTGAGGGATGGGCTTTTCTCCCAATTCACCCGCACCAATGGCCTGGCTGGAGACAAGGTCCGGGTGGTCTATGAAAGCCGCGACGGATCGCTCTGGATCGGCACCACGGACGGCATGAGTTGTTATCGCGACGGGCGCTTCCGCACCTACTCGGTGCGCGACGGTCTGTTGTCGGACATGGTCCGGAGCATTCGTCAAGACCGCGACGGGAACCTGTGGATTGCGACCGGCAAGGGATTGAACCGTTTGCGTCCGGATGGGACCATGGACGCGTTTGCCATGCCCAACGGCCTACCGAACGATTCGGTCCGGGTCATCTGCCAGGACAGAGGCGGCCGGATCTGGGTCGGCTCGAACAACGGGTTGCTCTGGTATGACTGGTTTTGGGGAAATGGTTTTTGCGCCTACACCACCAAATATGGCCTATCCGACACCTTCGTCAGCGCCATCTGCGAGGATGACGGCGGCAATCTGTGGGTGGGCACCTACAGCGGCCTGAACCGATTCCGTGACGGCCGGTTTTACAGCCAGCCGGACAGCGACGGGCAGCAGTTTGACCGGGTCAACGCCCTGTTTGTGGACCGGGCGGGAGACCTGTGGGTAGGCTCGCAGGAAGGACTGACCCGTCTGACGCCTGAAAAATTTTTCACGTACACCAGACAACTGGGACTGACACACAACAACATCACGTCGGTGTTGCAGGATCGGAAGGGCCGGATGTGGATCGGAACCTGGGGCGGCGGATTGGATGAATTAAAAAGTGAAGGCATTACCGCCTATGGGCTGGGGCCCAGCAACGCCCTGTCACAAAATCTGATTTTGTCGCTGTGCGCGGGGCGTGACGGCAGCCTGTGGGTGGGGGCCGATTATGACGGCGGACTGACGCAGTTGAAAGGAGGGCGCGTGACGCATTATACCTGGCGGGATGGGCTGATTGATGCCGGCCTGCGGGTGTTGCACGAAGACGCCGCGGGCAATCTTTGGATCAGGACGGATCGCGGCTTGAGTTGTTTAAAGGACGGAAAATTTCGCGCCAACCGCGCGACGCACAGCCTGGCCGGCGACGGCGTCCGGGACATTTGCGCGGACAGGTCGGGCGCGCTCTGGTTTGCGACGCAAAACGGGCTGGGTCGCTGCCAGGAGGGCCGCTTCACGATGTTTACCACGGCGGACGGCCTGTCGGACAATTCGCTCACCGCGCTTTGCGCGGACCGCGAAAACACGCTTTGGATCGGCACCAACGGCGGCGGTTTGGATCGTTACCGGAACGGCCGGTTCACGGCCTACACCACGCGGCAGGGTTTGTTCAGCGACGAGATTTTCGGGATTCTGGAGGATGACCGGGGCTGGTTGTGGATGATCTGTTCCGAAGGCATCTTCCGGGTCCGCAAGTCGGCCTTGGAGGCCCTTGACCACGGCAGGATTGCGACGCTGGCGTGCGTGGCGTACGGAAAAGCCGACGGAATGGAAAGCCCGTAATGCAACGAGACGGGCAAACCTTCCGCCTGGAAATCCAAGGACGGCCGGCTGTGGTTCCCGACCAGCAAAGGGCTGGTGAATGTGGACCCTCACACCGTCAGGGTCAACAGGGAGGCGCCCCCGGTTTTTGTGGAATCGGTTGTGGCCGATGAGAAAACGGTCGAAGACGGGCGGACCCATCTCTCCGGACCGGCTTCCGCGCTGGCGCGCCGGGCCGTGCCGTTGCGCATTCCGCCGGGACGCGGCGAACTGGAATTCCAATACGCGGCGCTGGACTTTCCCGCCCCGGAGAAGGAACGCTTCCAATACCGTCTGCAAGGCGTGGATTCCGGCTGGATTGACGCCGGCACGCGCCGCATTGCCTATTACAACAATCTCTCGCCGGGCCGCTACCGTTTTCAGGTCGCGGCGTGCAATCAGGACGGTGTCTGGAACACGGCGGGGGCGGCGCTGACCGTCATCCTCCTGCCGCATTACTGGCAGACGCTCTGGTTCCGTGGGTTGCTGGTCCTGGCGATCCTCGGCCTGGCCTGCGGCACGGCGCTCTACGCGGCCCCGCGGCGGATGCAACGGGCGCTGGCTCGGCTGGAGCAGCAACACGCCGTGGAGAAGGAACGCGGACGGATTGCCAAGGACATGCACGACCAGATCGGCGCGGGATTGACCCAGATCGGGCTGCTGGGTGAATTCGCCCGGCGCGCCGCCGACCACCATGGCGCCGCCCGGTCTCACGCGGAAAAAATCTGCGACACGGCCCGCGAACTGGCGCAGACCCTGGATGAAATCGTCTGGATGGTCAATCCCCGGAACGACCGGCTCAACAAGCTCGGCGTCTATCTGGCGGCTTACGCCGAGGAATTCTTCCAGGCCACGCCCATCCGCTGCCGGCTGGACATCCCGCCGGGCCTGCCGGCCTGGCCGCTTTCGGCCGAGTTGCGGCACAAGCTGTTTTTGACGGTCAAGGAGGCCCTGACCAACATCGCCAAGCATTCCCAGGCCTCCGAGGCCCGGCTCCAGTTGTCCCTGAGCGATTCCACTCTGGAGATTGCCGTGGAAGACGACGGCGTGGGATTGCCGTCCGCCAGGCCGGGCGTTTCGTGCAACGGCTTGTCCAACATGAAGGAACGGATCGAAGAGATCGGCGGAGCCATTGAAATTGCCGGCCGGCCGCAAGGAGGAATTCGCCTTTGCCTGCGGGTTCCGATAAAAGACGGCGCCGTGAACCATGAACATGATCCGAAAGCGTGAACGCCGGCCGGGAATGAAGGCCATCTCCAGACGGGCCCGGCGAACCCGCCCTCCCATTCATGCCCATCACCGTTTCCATCGTTGAAGACGACCGGCGTGTCCGGGAGAGCCTGGCCGTCCTGATCAACGGCGCGGAAAACCTCCGTTGCGTCAGCGTTCATTCGACCGGCGAGGAGGCGCTGGAGGAACTGGCGCGCAAAAGGCCGGACGTGGTGCTGATGGACATCAACCTGCCCGGCATCTCCGGGGTGGAATGCACCCGCAAGCTCAAGGGGCTGATGCCCCGGCTGCAAATCCTCATGCTCACGATGTATGAGGACGACGAGAAGGTCTTTCAATCGCTGGTGGCCGGCGCCAGCGGCTACCTGGTCAAGCGCACCACGCCGGCGGAATTGCTCAAGGCCATCGAGGAGGTCCACAGCGGCGCCTCGCCGATGTCGGGCAAGATCGCGCGCACCGTCGTCGAATATTTCCAGAAACTGCAAAACGCCTCCCCGCAGCAGGAATACCTCTCCAACCGCGAGGAGGAAATATTGGACCTCCTGGTCAAGGGCTACCGTTACAAGGAGATTGCCGACGCGCTTTCCATCAGCTTTGAAACCGTCCGTTCCCACCTGAAAAACATCTACGACAAGATGCACGTCCATTCCCGGACCGAGGCGGTCGTCAAATACCTCCGCAAGTGAACCCCCCAAATGGGGGATAAATCCCGCCGTTGTTTCCGGTTTGTCACGCGCAATTCCCAACAAAAGGGGATTCCGTGGCGCCGGTTGGTTGTGCTATTCATAGGGAAAATGAAATTGGTTTTCGTGTCGCTTTGGCGGCGTTCGACGTTGTTCATCGTCGCCGTCCCGGAAGGCAACCAGGCTTGCGCAGCATCTCACCGCCCGTGTCTTCCGGCTGCCAAGACTCGCCGGCCAGGTCGCCGTTGAATTTCCGTCTGAACCCACCCACTGCCATTCCACCGCCACCAAACCCGAGCCGTTCCTGCCAAGTCCTATGAAACGAAACACCATCCTTGGGGCCGCCCTGTTCGCGGCCCTCACGGCCGCAATCGCGGCCCGCGCCCAAACCTACTCCAACGCCGTCATGAATTTGAATCCGGCGGCCTATTGGCCTTTGAGCGAAACCACGCCGCCGCCGCAGCCGTTGGATCTTACCGCCCATAACCTGGGCAGCCTGGGGTCGTCCGGCAATGGATATTATGGCGCGTGGTATCAGCCCTCAGGCAGCACTTGGTACATTACCAACAACGTTGCTCAAACCAACGGCATCACCTTCGCGAACGACAGCGATACGGCGTTGTGGTGCCAGAGCCAGCCCGGCCAGTATGTCATCGTGCCGCGCAACACCAACGGCGCGGGCAATCCGGCCATAACGCTGGTTCCGCCGTTCACCATCGAAACTTGGGCATTGATTGGCGCGACCAATTCGGCCAACCGAACGCTGGTGAGCGAAGGGCAGGTGCCTTTGAACATCGGCGGGTCCGACACCAACAATCCCTATTACGGCGGCACCGGCACCGGCTGGGCCGGCTTTCCCTTGGGGCAATACCAGGACTACTTCTATCTCAGTTGCTTCTGCACAAACGCCGTGAACAACAAGTCCAGCGAATTGGACACGAGCGGTTACAACAAATGGCAGGGGGTCAAAGTCGGACAGTGGGTGTACGTGATGGCGACCTTTGACGGCACCACCGAAACTGTCTGGACCAACGGCGTGGTGGCGGCGTCCAAGAACGTTTCGGCCAACGGCGCCGGGCTGAAATACGTGCCAGACCCGACGTCGCCCCTGATGATCGGCAGCGGCAACATTGTGCCCCTGACCTCCGGCCAAAATACTTTCTCCGGCGCTTTGGACGAAGTGGCCATTTACACCAACGTGCTCCCGGCGACGAGCATCCAGAACCACTTTGAAACCGCCTACGGCACCAACGCCACCTACGGCGCCAATTACACCAACGCGGTGTTGGCGGACAACCCGATTCTTTATTACCGTTTGGATGAATTGCAGAGCAATCTCAGTGATCCGTATCCCAGCAGCACCTTTCCCACGGCCACCAACTATGGCAGCTTGGGCGCCGCAGCAGACGGTGTTTACCAGCCGGGGACCACGCCGGGCGTGTCCGGTCCGTCCTACGCCGGCTTCGGCGCCGGCAGCAAGGCGGTGGCCATCAATGGCTGGTTCGGCGCGGTGGATGTGGGCGGCGGCAATCTTCCTGCCGAACTGAATCCGACCACCAACGTGCCTCTGAGCGTGGTCACCTGGTTCCGGAGCGGTCCCGCCGATGCGCCGGGACGCTTCCAGAACATTCTGGGACATGGCGACAATTCCTACCGCATGGCCCTGGGCCAGACTGCCGGTGAAAATCATTTTAACGCCGGCCACGGACCGGAGCTACAGTTTGCGAACCCGGCGGACGTGGCCACCAATGGCTTTGCCTTCAATGACGGCCGCTGGCACATGGCCGCGGGCGTCTTCGACGGCACGAATGAATACATGTACCTGGACGGCGCGCTGGCCAAGAGCGCAGTCGTGACCAATGCCATCATCGGCTCCACCAATGACCTGCTGTTGGGCGGAGATTCGCAATACACCTATGCCAGCGCCTCTTCGGGCAACACCATCAAGGACTTCGACGGCGAGGTGGCGCAGGTGGCCTTCTGGACCAATGCCCTTTCCGCGGCGGATATTCAGTCGCTGTTTTCCGCCGCGGGCGTTCCGCCTTACATCTGGCAGCAGACCACCGGGGCCACCTTGGATGCTGGTCAGAATGTGACGCTTTCCGTCGGCGCACGGGGCAGCGCGTTGAAGTATCAATGGTATCAGAATGATTCGCCCGTCACCGGACAGACCAATGCCAGCCTCGTGTACGCGCCGTCGGAGGGCGCCAACGCCGGCAGCTATTATGTGGTGGCCAGCAACGCGGATGGCATGGTGACCAGCGCCGTGGTCAGCCTGACCATCTATTCCACCCCGGTGATCACCAGTCAGACTCCTAAAGCTTATACCAACCTGATCGCCCTTTTCGCCGGGGCCAATCCGACCTTCTCGGTTTCGGCGGTTGGTCGACAGCCCATTTCCTACCAGTGGCTGGCCGACGGCAATCCCGTCGCCGACGCCACCAACGCCAGCTTCACTTACACCAACATCCAGTCCGGCGGGCCGACGCACTTCAAGTGCGTGTTGACCAATCTCGACGGATCGGCCACCAGCATGGTCTGGAACATTTCCGTCCTTGCGGCGCCCACCGCGGCGTATCCGGCGGCGGTCCTGGCCGCCGCCCCGATTGGCTACTGGCGGTTGAACGAAGGTCCCGATGACGGCAACGGCAATCAAGGCGCCCTGTGTCACGATTACGTGAGCGGCAACGACGGCATCTACACCAACGTCAATCTCGGCCAGTCGCCGGGCTACAGCCAGGCCACCGAGCCTGGCGTGACTTCGACGTTGTTTGGTTTGACGGGACTTTCCTTTTTCGACAGCGACGCCGACCAGATCGAGGGGATTGATTTCTCGGCCCCGACGAATAGCAGCGTGGCCTTCTCGGTCGAGGCCTGGATAAACGGCTATCAGCAGACCTCCGACGCCGGTCTGGTGACCAAGGGTTATGGAAACGGCGGCGAACAATTCTGCCTGGGCTTCGGGACCAACAGCGCCGTGGGCGCCGAAACCTTCCGTTTCCTGGTCCGGGACACCGCGGGGAACGCCTATGTCATCAAGACCGGAATGGCGCCCGTGTATGGCAACTGGTATCATCTGGTGGGCGTTTGCGACGAGCCCAACGGGTTGTTGACGCTTTACGTGAACGGCGAGGCCGTCGGCACGCACAGCATCGGAACGAACGTCGGCATCCTGTCCTCGACCAATCCGGTGACCATCGGCTCCCGGATGAGCGGCGCCGGCACGGACAACGACTCGCAGTTTGTCGGCTACATGAACGACGTGGCCATTTACAACCATGCCCTGACGTTCAGTCAGGTTGCCGCCCAGTACTATGATGCCGGCATCGCGGCGGTCATTACCCAGGCCGCGCCGGTGAATGTGACGACCAATCAAGGCTCGGATGTGACCTTTGAAGTCGCCGCTGGAGGCACGCCGCCGCTGACCTACCAATGGTACGACCCCAACAGCAATCCGCTGTCGGGAGCGACCAACAGCACCTTGGTCCTGACCAATCTGCAGCAAAGCCAGTCGGGCATGTACAGCGTGACGGTGAACAACGCCTACGGCTCGGCCAGCACCAACTTCTCGCTCAACGTGGTTCTGGGCCCGCCGCAGATTACGCAGGACCTGCAGCCGACCAGTTGGACCGGCTACGCGGGCACGCCGCTTACGTACTCGATCGTGGTGTCCGGCAGCCAGCCGCTCCATTATCAATGGTATCAGGACGGCATGGCGGTCCTCGACGAGACCAACTCCAGCTATTCCTTTGACGTGTTGTTGGGCACCCATACCTACTACTGCTCCGTCACCAACGCGTACAGCAGCGGGCCGACCGTCAGCAGCACGGCCACGGTCAACGGGATCGCGCCCACGACGGTGGACCCGGCCGGCTTCAACAGCCGTTTGAAGATCACCTTCAGCGGTTACGACCGCAATGAAACGCTGTCCGACTTCCCGGTCCTGGTGCGGTTGAGCACCAACGTGCCCGGCTTCTCCTACTCCGAGTTTGCCTCGCCCAGCGGCGGCGACCTGCGGTTCGCCGACTCCAGCGGCACGCGGGAGTTACCCAGTGAAATTGACCAGTGGAACGACAGCAACGGCGTCTCCAGCGTCTGGGTGCAGGTGCCCAGCCTGTCGAGCATCAACGACTTCATCTGGGCCTACTGGGGCAATCCCAGCGATACGACCCCGCCGGATTCGCAAACCAACGGCGCCGTGTGGCTGCCGCCCTCGTTCCAGACCCTGCCGGCTTACGACGTGGTATATCACTTGAAGGAAGACGGCTTCCCCTATGCCGACAGCACGACGCAGTATCCGTCAACGAACGGCACCGCGGCGATATTGTCGGGTGGCATTGTCGGATCCGGGGAGTTGTTTGCCGGCACCAATTATCTCGACGCGCAGCCGGTCAGCTTGGGCAGTACGTTCACGCTCTCGGCCTGGGTGAATCTGTCGCCCACCGCTTCGCATCTTCAGACCGTCTGGGCGAACAGCCCGGGCGGCTGGAATTCGGACGGCTTCCGGTTCTACCTCAACTCCTGGACTGGAGGAGCCGACGGCATGCTGATCTTGGAGATTGGCGACGGGACCGGCGGCAACACGGTTGCCACGGCGGCGG
Source organism: Verrucomicrobiota bacterium (assembly GCA_028873125.1). Taxonomy (GTDB): domain Bacteria; phylum Verrucomicrobiota; class Verrucomicrobiia; order Limisphaerales; family UBA11358; genus UBA11358. The sequence goes on from JAGWMQ010000007.1 coordinate 8,327, forward strand.
GCGCGGTGTCGGCAGGCGCGTGGCACTGCGTGACCGCAGCCATTGATCATGACGGCGGCACGGCCAAATTGTACGTGGATGGTGTTCAGGAGGCCGCCGATACCATTCTCAACGACTTTGCGACCAATGTTGACCTCAACCTGGGACAGTTCACCAATAATGCCGGCCAATTCAACGGCTCGATTGATGAAGCACGCATCCAGGCCGGGGTCGAGTCGGCCAACTGGATCTGGGCCAGTTACATGACCGTGGCGCAAAATTCGCAGTTCGCCACCTACTCGACGGTGAGCAACACGGTCCCTCTGTCGGTGAACATCACCATCCAGCTCTCCGGCAACAATGTGGTTCTGTCCTGGCCGCAGGGCACGCTCCAGTCGGCCAGTCAGGCCGCCGGTCCGTATAGCGACGTGCTCAGTGCTACCTCGCCTTACACCAACACCGTGTCCGGAGCGCAGGAGTTCTACCGGATCAAAGTCCAATGACCGCGGCGGGGTCTGTGTGGCGCCGCGCTCGGGATGAGCGCGGCGCGCCGCCGGTTCTCCGCGGTGGAAAGACTGGAAAACGGGCGGCTGACCCTGGGCGCCGCCGCGGGGCCGGCACCAGGCTTAAGTTGGCGGCGGCGGCGCTGGTTCTGATCGGAGCCGGGGGCATGTTGCAGGCGGCGACGTTGTCGGATCCGCAGGTGGATGCCTACAACGTCCGGGTCGGCACCGAGACCTTTGCGGGGCTTTACAAGTTCACCACCAACACCCTGTTGGTTGAGACGGCCGAGGCCATCACGAACCTGGGCAGCGACACCATCAAGTTTTATCTCGGGTATGACACGTCGTTTCAGAGAGGTGTCACGCTCACGCCCAACATCACCAACCTGTTGACACTGGCCCGCGACGAGCCCAGCTACCGGAAGGTGTTCGACATGCCGTTCCGGCATTACATCATCTGGGCCTATCCGTTTGCGAACTCGGATGATTGGTGGGGCAGCGGCTACAACGCCACCCAGGGGGCGAAGGATTACGGGGAAATGTATGATCTGACGCGTTATCTCCTGACCAACTACAACAACTCCGGCAAGACCTTTTACCTCGGCCATTGGGAGGGTGACGGCTACCTCAAGGTCAATGATTGGACCACCAATCCCAGTCCGGCAACGATCCAAGGCATGATTGGCTGGCTCAACAACCGGCAGCAGGCCGTGGACGACGCCAAGCGCGACACGGTATTCACCAACGTCAACGTCTTCAATTACACCGAGGCCAACCGGGTGCGCGACGCCATGCTCGACGGCCCAACCAACAACCAGCGGGTCATCAACTATGTCGTGCCTTACGTGACCAACCTGGATTACCTGTCCTATTCTTCCTACGATGCGGAGGACCTCTCGGCGTCGGATCTGCACGCCACGCTCTACTACATGCAATCCATGCTGCCGGCCAACAAGGCCGGGAGCGTGCCCGGCGAGCGCATCTGGATCGGCGAGTACGGCCACGGCGGCTGGAGCACGGATTCGCAGGAGCCTTTCAATCGCGGTTACATCCAGCGGCTGCTCAACTGGAATTACAACGGGCAGGTCGTGCCCTTCATCCTATACTGGGAAATGTATGACAACGAGGCCGGCAAGAATTTCTGCCTGATTGACTCCAACAACGTCAAAACGGCAAGCTGGTATCTGCAAAACTATTTCATCAACGACGCCCGGTTGCGCGTGGCCCAGTTCAAGGAAACCCATGGGCGGTTGCCCACCGACACGGAATTCGTTTCGCTGGTGTCGCCGTTGTTGGACCAGCCGCTGCCCGCGCCGGTCCCGCTCAGCCTGACCGACTTGGGCACGACGATGCTGACCAACACCTCGGTCACCGTTTCCGGCTCGCTCGCCCAGGGCGTTTACGGCGATGACCAGGCCAGGGTGTGGGTGTTTTACGGAAGAAAAGACGGAGGCACCACGCCCGGCGCTTGGGAAAACAGCCGGTTCATCGGCGTCAACACCAACTTCAATCCGACCACCTTCGTCGCCACACTCACCAACCTGGTTTCCCAAACCAACTATTTCTTCCGTTTCTACGCGACCAATGCCAGCAGCAGCGCCTGGGCGCCATCCTCCGCACAATTCGGCACCCAGACCCTCAACCCCTCCGACTTCGGTTCACGACTGAAAGTGTCGTTCGCGGGCTACCACCGCGCCGAAATCCTGACCAATTTTCCGGCGCTGGTAATCTTGAGCACGAATCTGCCGGGGTTTTCCTACCGGCAATTCGCCTCGCCCTCCGGCGGCGACCTGCGCTTCACCGATGGCGGTGGCTGGCGGCTGATTCCGCACGAAATTGATGAGTGGGACACCAATGGGACATCCGCCGTCTGGGTGAATGTGCCCTTGCTCTCGTCCAGCACCGATTGCATCTGGGCGTATTGGGGCAATCCAGCGGCGGCCAATCCGCCCTTCTACACGACCAACGGCGCCGCCTGGCCGGGCTTCGATCTGGTCTGGCACCTCAAGGAGAATGGGTTTCCTTTTGCGGACGGCACTCTCCAGCATCCGGCGACCAACGGGGTGACGCCCGTGCTCAACGGCGGCGTCATCGGCCACGGCGAGTCGTTCGATGGCTTCACGGAATATTTGGACGCGGGGACCGTCAATCTGGGCACCGCCTTCACGCTGTCCGCCTGGGTGAATGTGGCGCTGAACGCGGGCAACATCCAGTCGGTCTGGGCCAACGGCGCCGGCGGATATAATTCCGCCGGCTTTCGCCTTTTCGTCAACAGCTACAATACCAGCGACGGAAAAGTCCTTTTGGAAACGGGCAACGGCAGTCAGGGGGCGGCCGCGGCGACCGGAACGGGGGCCGTCTCGTTCGGTCAATGGCACCTCCTGACGGCCGCCGTGGACGAGGCGGCGGGGGCAGCCCGATTGTTTGTGGACGGCGCGGACGAAACCCAGTCCGGCCCGGCGCTGACGGACTTTGCCAACCAGTCTGACGTGAACCTCGGGCGCTTCACCAACAGCGTTTATTATTTCAAAGGGGCGCTCGACGAGGCGCGCATCCAGTCCGGTGTCCAGTCGTCCAACTGGATTTGGGCAAGCTGGGCAACGGTGGCGGCCAACGCCGCCTTGGAAACTTATTCCGCCGTCGCCCGGGAGATTCCCGCGCTGACGATCGGCGCCGTCGGCGGCTCCGGCACTCTTCTCACCTGGCCTGGCAGCGGCGTCGGCTTCGCGCTGTACTCGGCATCGAACCTGACGGCACCGGTCGTCTGGACTCAGGCCACGAACTCTCCGGTGCTGGCGGACGGCAGGTGGCAGGTGGATCTGGCCGCCAACAACCACGGCGCCTGCTTTTACCGTCTCAAGTCGCAATGAGGTTTTTAAGACCAGTTTTGGCCCTGGGATGGCTCGCGGTTGTGCTCAGCGCCGGCGCAGTCGGCGCCAACAACGCCGCCCTGTGGCGTCCACGCTTCGCCACGCCGGCCATCGTGGCGCTGGACTGCGCGGCGGACCGGCAGTTCACAGCGGAAATCAAAGCTTCTCCTTCCGCCCATCATTGGAGCGCGACCCTCGCCAACGACTTGAAAACGTGGCCGTGCCGGGTCGTTTCGGCGGTTTACTCGGCGATTGACAACGGCGCCAGGCCGGGCTGGCAAATCCGGGTCCGCGTTCCCGCCGACGCCTCGCCGGAACTGTTCACGCTGACGGTCGCCTGCAACGAGAGCCTCAGCGTGCAGCCGCAGTCGGTCAGCGTGGTGCCGGCCTTCGAGACCAATTTTTGCATTTTGCACATCACCGACGAGCAGATCGTCAACCAACTGCACACCGATCCCTCGGGCCAGTACTACAAAATGGTGGGCACCTGGGAGGAGATGAAGTGGATGCGGGAACCGGTGAACCTCATCAATCCGCGCTTTGTTCTGATCACCGGCGACCAGATTGATTTCAACGGCGCGCTCGACGGTTGGAACAACTGGGCGAACTGGGGCTACCGTTCCCAGGGCAAGAAAATCTTCACGCGGCGGGAAACAATGGATTTGGAGAACCGGTTGAGCGACATGTGCAAGGACTGCCACCAAGGCTATCATGTGGCCTATGTCGAAACGCCCGGCAACCACGACGTGACCCCGCCGGGAAAAGTCCTTGATGGCTCCACGATCAAGTGGCACCCGATATCGGCGCGGATTTACGAACGGCAGTTTGGGCAGCGCGACTGGTCGTTTCGCATGGGCGATTTCTACGTCCTGATGCACGATTGGAGCAGCGCCCGGCTCAGGACCTGGGAGGCCCGGGAGTACGCCGCGGCGCTGGCCGACCCGGCGATCAAGTTTCGGCTGATCGGGCAGCATTTTTACACCAACTCGGACTGCCGCGACGCCTTCGTGCCGGCGAAGTGCGATTTGATGTTGATCGGCCACGTCCACGTGACCCGGACCATTCAGACTTCGCCGTATTGCATTTACGAGGACCGCGCCGCGTTCATCTATGGCACGGCGGGCTTTTTCAATTTCCGGCGCACCGCCGGCGGCTGGTCGTGCGACCAGACTGTCGCGCCCCGCGACGAAGTGAAGGATGTCTGGCCGCTCTTCACCGCCAACGGCCTCACCAAGAAAGTCCGCGCCAATGTGGCCGATCCCAGGAACATCACCACCAACTCGGTGACCATCATCAACGACCTGCCGGAGAATTTTTACGATGGGCGCGTGCGGTTTGTCCTGAACAGGGGCGCCTGCCGCACGGTGGAAAACGGGACGATACTTTCCGAATACGGCTGTGTCCACGGCACCAAGACGGCGGTGCTGGTCAGGGTCAACGTTCCCGCCAGCGGGAGGGGCACCGTCAGCGTTTCAGCCGGATGGCCGGTTCGATTGCCGCCTGCCGCCTTGGGAATGCGCCAGACGGGGTAGGGAGGGTCGCGCACAAGAATTCAACCCGGGTGTGAAAACAAACAACATCGCGCGAGGCATTCTGCTCGCCTGCCTGGTTGCGGGCGCGGCTGATGCCTTTGCCCAGCCGACGGTGAAAGTGGAACTGCCGGGGCTGCGTCCGGACGGATCGGTGCTGCTGCCGGACCGGTGGTCGCTGCGCCCGGCGGGCCGCCAGGTGCTGCTGGGGGATTTTCCGGTCAACATCGCCGTTCATCCCGCCGGCCGGTTCGCGGCGGTCCTCCATTCCGGTTACAGCCGCAATGAAATCATCGTGGTGGATTTGAAGGCGGCGAAGGTGGTTTCGCGCACGCCGCTGGAGGAATCCTTTTACGGCCTGGCCTTTTCGGCCAACGGCCGGCGCCTGTATTGCAGCGGCGGCGGCCAGGAGGTCGTCCACGTCTTTGATTTCAAGGACGGCAGGCTGACGCCGGACCGCGAGCTCCGCCTGCGCGACGCGCAGCAACGCGGCGTGCCCTGCGGCCTGGCGGTGTCAAAGAATGAACACCAACTGTTTGCCGCCAATGTGTGGGGCCAGACGGTTTCGGAAGTCAATCCGGCCAACCCAACCAACGTGACGGACATCGTGTTCACCACGAACGCCATTAACGCCGCGGCCACTTTCAAAAACCGAGGTCCGATTGACCCGTATCTGGCTGCCGTCCAAAAGCGTGCCCAGGCGGCGCTGGATCCTTCCAAACCCGACGCGTCGTTTCCCTACGATTGTGTTCTGGACGAAAAACGCCGCCGGCTCTACGTCAGCCTGTGGGCGCAATCCTGCGTGGCGGTGGTGGATTTGACAACGCGCCGGGTCCTGGCCCGCTGGCCCACCGGCGAACATCCCAATGAAATGCTCCTGACGAAATCGGGCCGCCATCTTTTCGTGGCCAACGCCAACCTGAACACGGTGACCGTCCTGGACACGGCCGCCGGACGGGCCGGAGAGACCTTGAACGCGGCGCTGGGGCCTCATGCCTTGCCGGGTTCCACACCGAACAGCCTGGCGCTGTCGCCGGACGAGTCCAGGCTGTTCGTCGCCGACGCCTGCAACAACAACGTGGCCGTGTTTGACGTCAGCACCATCGGCAAGAGCCGGGCGCTGGGCTTCATCCCGGTGGGCTGGTATCCAACCTCGGTGCGCGTGACCCCGGACGGCCGGAAACTGCTGGTGGCGGACGGCAAGGGGCTGATTTCCATGGCCGATCCGCACGGGCCGGAACCGGGCAAGCCGAACTACGTGGGAACACAGTACATCGGCAATCTGTTTCCCGGCGCGTTGAGCATCATTGATTTGCCAAAGGGGAAAAACTTTGAACGGCAACTCGCCGCCTGGACGGCGCGGGCGTATCAATGCACGCCGCAGCACAGCGTCGCGCCCGTGACCCCGGCGGCGGACAACCCGGTCCCGGTCCGGCAGGGCCTGCCGAGTCCGATCAAGTATTGCATTTACATCATCAAGGAAAATCGGACTTACGACCAGGTCCTCGGCGACCTGAAGGAAGGCAACGGCGACCCCGACCTTTGCCTCTTTCCCGAAAAGGTCGCGCCCAATCATCACAAGCTCGCGCGGGAATTTGTGCTGCTCGACAACTTCTACGTGGACGCCGAGGTCAGCGCCGACGGCCACGAATGGTCCATGGGCGCTTACGCGAGCGATTTTGTGGAAAAAACCTGGCCGTTGAGCTACGGGCACAATCAGGAGGGAAAATATCCCTATCCGTCCGAGGGTTCCTTCCCGATTGCTTATCCGGCCAACGGCTATTTGTGGGACCGGGCGCGGGAGGCGGGCGTCAGCTACCGCAGCTACGGCGAATTTGTGCAAAACAGCGACAAGCCCGGCGAACCGGCGTTCACCCACGTCGCCACGCTGCAAGGACGTTTTGATCCCTGGTATCGGTCGTTCGACATAGACTACTCCGATGTCCAGCGCGCGAAGCATTTCATCGGCGAACTGAAACGTTTTGAAGCCGCAGGCCACATGCCGCGGCTGCAAATTCTGCGCCTGCCCAACGATCACACCTCCGGCACGGTCAAAGGAGCCCTCACGCCGACGGCTTTGGTGGCCGACAACGACCAGGGACTGGGACTATTGGTGGACGCGGTGAGTCATTCGAAGTTCTGGCCGCAGACGGCGATTTTTGTCCTCGAAGACGACGCCCAGGACGGCCCCGACCACGTGGACGCGCACCGCAGCCCGGCGTTCATCATCAGTCCTTACGCCCGGCACGGCGCGGTGGATTCCACGATGTATTCCACCAGCAGCATGTTGCGGACGATGGAATTGATTCTCGGCCTCCAGCCCATGACCCAGTTCGACGCCGCGGCCACGCCGATGTTCAACGCGTTCCAGGCCCGACCGGATTTGCGCCCATACGACGCCGCGCCGCCGCAGGTGGATTTACAGGAGCGCAACACGGCGAAATCCTGGGGCAGCGCCGCCTCGGGAAAAATGAATTTCAGCAGGGAAGATGCCACCGGCGAGCAGCAGCTCAACGAAATCATCTGGCATTCCGTGCGCGGCGCAAACAGCCCGATGCCCGCGCCCGTCCACGCTGCGTTTGTGTTCGGGCATTCAAAGGATGACGATGATGACTAAACTCAAAACCATTTGCGTTTGTGCCGGCGTTCTGGCCGGCGTGAGCCTGGCGCAGGCGGAGGTGCCGGGCCAATTTCGGCCCAAGCCGATTGTGTCTCCCGTCGAAAACGCGGAAGCCAAGGGCACGGACGTCCAGCCGACCAACACTTATCCCGTGTCGCGTGCGCCGCTGATCAACACCGCGCGGCGCAAGCCGAAACTGGCCGACCCCGGCGAACCGGCGTTGCGCGGCGACGAACTGGTCTTCAACGCCGGCTGGGAAATGATCGAAGCGCCGCGGCTCAAAACCGCCGACGGCGCGGCGCTCTCGCGGCCCGGCGTGGACACGCGCGATTGGTATGACGCGACGGTGCCCGGCACGGCGCTGACGACGCTCGTGAATGAAGGCGTTTATCCGGACCCGTATTACGGCCTGAACAACCTCCTCATCCCGGAGAGCCTGAACAAACAGGATTACTGGTACCGCACGCAATTCACCCTGCCCAAAAAATTCGCGGGCCGTGAACTCACCCTGCAATTCAACGGGATCAACTATTACGCCGAGGTGTGGTTCAACGGCGAGTATCTCGGCCACATCACCGGAGCGTTCATCCGCGGCAAGTTCGACGTGACGAAGCTGGCGAAGCCCGGCGCGGAAAACGTGCTGGCCGTCATGGTCGCGCCGCCCCCGGATCCGGGCATTCCCAGCGAGCAGTCGGTCAAGGGCGGTCCCGGCGACAACGGCGGCAAGTTGTGTCTCGACGGGCCGACCTTCGAATGCACCGAGGGATGGGACTGGATTCCAGGCGTTCGCGACCGGGACACCGGCCTCTGGCAGGACGTGATTCTGCGGGCGACCGGTCCGGTGATGATTGAAGATCCACAGGTCATCACCAAGCTGCCGCTGCCCGACATTTCCCGCGCGGACGTGACGATCAACGTGGGACTGCACAACACCGCGGACGCCATCCGGCACGGCGTGCTCGAAGGTTCGATTGAAGGAGTCCGCTTTGAGCAGCCGGTCACGCTGCAGGCCGGCGAAACCAAGATCGTCAGTTTCGCGCCCGGGGATTTTCCGCAATTGACCGTGAAGCATCCGCGCCTGCGGTGGCCCAACGGTTACGGCAAACCGGAGCTTTACCACTTGAAACTCGCTTTCGACATGGACAATCGAAAGGAATCCGACCACACGGCGTTGCATTTCGGCATCCGTGAAATGAGTTACGAGTTCGAAGTGAAAAAGCCCGACGGCGCCCGCGAGCGGGTCGAATTCACGCCGACCCTGGCGCTCGGTTCGGGCGGTCGCATCATTGACAACCGCCGCGATACGATGGTCTGGGGACCGGAGAACAAGGCCCGGCGCGACGCGGCCATCATCGCGGCGGGCGGCAAACCGCCCACCACGCCGTTTTGGTGGGGCCGGGACCAGGAGACCATGGTGGGCTTGTGGCCCGGCGCGGAACAATCGCCGGCGCTGCGGCCGGCGGACGACAAGGGCATGGGACCGTATCTCGTCATCAAGGTCAACGGCCAACGCATCGAGTGCCTCGGCGGCGACTGGGGCATGGATGACGCCATGAAACGCGTGTCGCGCCGGCGGTTGGAGCCTTACATCCGCATGACGCGCGACGCGCACATGACGATGATCCGCAACTGGGCCGGCCAGAGCGCCTCCGAGGCCTTCTATGATTTGTGCGACCAATACGGCATTCTGGTCTGGAACGATTTCTGGGACAACACCGAGGTCCACAACTATGCCCCGGCGGATTACGACCTCTCGGCCCGGAACGTCGCCGACATGTTGAAGCGCTTCCGCAACCATCCCAGCATCGCCCTCTGGTGCTCCGGCAACGAATGCGTCCCGCCCGAACCCTTGCACGAAGCCTACAACAAGTTGATCTACCAACTGGACGGCACACGCTATTACCAGCCCAATTCGCGTCTGGTCAACATGCGCAACAGCGGGCCCTGGTCGAACCTGCCGCTGGACAAATACTTCACGGATTTGAACCAGGGTTTCAGCACCGAGATCGGCGCCAGTTCGATTCCTTCGGCCGAAGTCATGCGCAACCTTCATCCCCAAGGCGGACTTGTGGCCCTACGGCGATCTGTGGGCGTACCACGACCTCCACAGCGAGGGCGCCGGCGACAAGACGTCCACATTCGAGCGCCTCGTCAGCCGCTACGGCGCGCCGCGCGACCTCGACGATCTCTGCCGCAAGGCCCAGATGCTCAACTACGAAACCTTCCGGGCGATTTACGAAGGGTTCAACAGCCGGCTGTGGCACGATTGCAGCGGCGTGATCGTGTGGATGAGCCATCCGTCCTGGCCGAGCCTGGTCTGGCAATTTTATTCCTGGGACTACGACCCCGACGCCTCGCTTTTCGGGGCGAAGGAGGGCGCGGAGCCGGTACACATCCAGATGAACCTGCCGGACTGCAAAGTCGCCGTGATCAACCATCGTGCCGCCCCGCTGATCAACGTAGCCGCGAGCGCGGCCATCTATGATCTGTCCGGCCGTCTGGTGCGCAGCAGCCGGCAGTCCCTGACGGCCCCGGCGGACGCTTGCACGGACGCCTTCTCCCTGGATTGGCCGGGCAATGGCGCGTATCTGGCGCGGCTGGAGCTGCGCGACAAGGACGGCCAGTTGCTTTCACGGAATTTTTACTGGCACGCGCGCGATGAACGTCAACTGCAACAGTTGAACGCCATGCCCGAAGTCGCGTTGGAAGGCAAAACGCGCGTCCGACGCACGGCGAAAGGGATCGTGGTCGAGGCTGAGGTGAAAAATCCAAGCCAAACGCCGGCGCTGCAAATCCGGCTGACGTTGCGGGATGCCCGGACCGGACTCCGGATTTTGCCGGTCTATTACGGCGAAAATTATTTTTCGCTGTTGGCCGGCGAATCGCGTACGATTCGGATCGAGTCGCCCGTCGCCGCGCGGGAAGTGCGCGTGACCACCGACGGCTGGAACATCAAACCGACAAAGTTGGACAATGAAGCGATGTAAGGCGCCGCGTGCAATTCTTCTGGCGGCGTGTCTGGCGGCGTGCTCCGGGCTTCCGGACGCGCTGCGCGCCCCCGCCCAGGTGGAATACGTGGATCCGTCCATCGGCTCGGTCGCCCAATTGCTGGAGCCGACGCGCCCGACGGTCTCGCTGCCGAACAGCATGGTGCGCGTCTATCCCGTCCGCCGGGACGGATTGGACGACCAGATTCATTCCTTTCCGCTCACGATCATTTCGCATCGCCTCGGCGAATTGTTCTGGCTTATGCCGTGCGCCGGCGCACCGGACGCCGGCGCGTGGGACCGCCCGGCGGCCTGTGACCAGGAGCGGGAAACGCCTTATTACTACTCGACACGGCTGGATGGGTCCTGGATCCGGATCGAATTGACGCCGACCACGCATTGCGGCTTTTTCCGGTTCACGTTTCCCTCCGGCAAGCCGGTCGTGCTGCTGGCGAACCGCATCGGTGGCGAAATGACTCCCGAGGGCACGGACTCATTTTCCGGCTGGGAGCGGTTTCATGGGATGAAAGCTTTCGTTTACGGCCGGTTTAACGCGCCGGTGGATTTCAACCGCAGCGAGGCGTCGGGGAAAGCGCGTCTGGCGGTTTCCAGCCGCGCGCGGCAAAACGAGTTTGAACTGCGCTACGGCATCTCGTTCATCAGTATCGAGCAGGCGCGGAAAAATCTGATCGAGGAAATTCCGGACTGGAATTTTGACCGCGTCAAGCAACGCGCGCGCGACCGCGCTGGAACCGGGTCCTCGGCCAAATTCAGGTGGAAGGCGGCACGCCGGCGCAACGGCGCGTGTTTTACACGGCGCTGTATCGTTGTTACGAGCGCATGGTGGACATTTCGGAGGACGGCGGTTACTACAGCGCCTTCGACCACCAGGTGCATCAGGACCCGAGGCCGTTCTACGTGGACAACTGGATTTGGGACACGTATCGCGCGCTCGAACCGTTGCAGACGCTGCTGAACCCGGAACAGGAAGCGGACAAAATCCAGTCCTACGTCCGGATGTATGAGCAGTCGGGCTGGATGCCGTCCTTCGCCGTGCTTTGGGGCGACGCCCCGTGCATGATCGGCAATCACGCCGCCGCGTGGATGGCCGACGCGTGGTTCAAAGGCGTGACCAATTTCGATTTGTCCGCGGCTTACGCCGGGCTGCGCAAAAATTCCCTGGACGCCACGCTGCTCCCGTGGCGCAACGGACCGAAGACCCGGCTCGACGATTTTTACAATGAACACGGCTGGTTCCCCGGCCTGCGTCCGGGCGAAAAGGAGACCGTTGCCGAGGTCAACCCCAACGAATTGCGCCAGTCCGTTTCCGTGACGCTGGAGCAGAGTTACGACGACTGGTGCGCCGCACAGTTGGCGCGGCAACTCGGCAACGTCGCGGACTACCGGCTTTTCCTCAAACGCGCCGCGTTTTACAAGAACGTCTATCGCGCCGACAAGGGCTTCGTGTGGCCGAAGGATGAGGACGGAAAGTGGATCGAGCCGTTCGATCCCAAATTTCCGACCGGTCGCGGCGGGCGCGACTATTTCGCCGAAAACAACGCCTACACCTACAACTGGGACGTGCAGCACGATTTCAGCGGCTTGATTCAGTTGATGGGCGGCCCGGGCGCGGCGGAGGCGAAGCTGGACCAGCTTTTCCGCGAAGACCTCGGTGTCCCCCGGTATGCCTTCTACAATTATTCTCCCGACTCGACCGGATTGGTCGGAGAATTCGTGATGGGCAACGAGCCGAGCTTCGTGATTCCCTACGTTTACAACCACCTTGGAGCGCCCTGGAAGACGCAGAAACGCATCCGCCAGTTGCTCGAATTCTGGTTTACCGACACGCCGCTGGGCATTCCCGGCGACGAGGATGGCGGCGCGATGTCGGCCTTTGTGGTGTTCTCGATGATGGGCTTTTATCCGGTTGTGCCGGGCGTGCCGGTCTATGAAATGGGCAGCCCGGTTTTCGACCGCGTGACCATCCGGCTCCACAACGGCAAAACGTTCCGCCTGATTTGCAAAAACAATTCGCCTGACAACAAATACATCCGGAGCGTCCGGTTCAACGGCCGGCCGCAGGATCAAATCTGGTTCCGTCACTCGGACGTTCTGAAAGGACTGACCATCCGGCTGGACATGGCTGACATGCCGGACACCTCGCTGGGCGCCAATCCGGCCAATTTTCCACCGTCCAGCATGAATCTGAATCCGGCGACTTTTGAATGAGAACCGGGTGTGGAGGCGCGCGCAAGGCGCGAGCGCAAGCGCACATGGGATGGCGCTCGATGTGCCGGATTGGCGGCACAACATGATGACCGGAATCCAACGGGGCTCGAAGTGATTGGCGTTTGGATCCGCTTTCAAGGCGCCCGCGGCCGGACTGTTGCCCGGCGTCCTGGCACTGTCGGTTTCCCGCCAGACAAGTTAAAACAAAGCGATGAAAACCTGGACCCAAAAATTGACTGGATTTGTTTCACGATTGAGGAGATGTGTTTCCGCGCATGCGCCGGTCGCTGTGGCGTTGACGCTGGGTGTGAGCGCAGGCGCGCTGCCGGCAGCCGAAGTTTCGCCCGCCGGCCCGGCTCAAAACAAGGCCGCCCACGGCGGCTGGACGACGCTCGGCGCCATGCCCGCGCCCGGTTGGGACGGCAAGACGCTGCTCTTTCAAGGCAACCAAGGCAGGCTCGCGATCACGCCGTTTTCCGACGATGTCGTTCGCGTCCGGTTAACGACCAAACCCGCCTTTGGCCGCGACCATTCCTACGCCGTGGTCCATCAGGACCTCGAAACGCCCGCGGTAAAGGCCCACGTTGGAACCGCCGCGGCAACGCTCACGACGCCGTCACTCAAGGTCACGGTCCAATACGCGCCGCTGCGGATTACCTTCGCCAACGCCGCCGGCGAAATTCTCGACGCCGACGACCCGGCGCGCGGCATTTCCTTCGCCGGCACGGAATTCCGTGTCGCCAAAAAACTCACCGACGACGAGCACGTCTATGGCTTAGGTGAAAAAACCGGCCGACTCGAAAAGCGCGGCTGGAAACTGGGCGGCTACAACTACGTCATGTGGAATTCCGACACGCCCGCCTACGATTCCAGCACCGACCCTCTTTACTGCGACGTTCCGTTCTTCATGGTCACCCGCAAAGGCGTTGCGCACGGCATTTTTCTCGACAATACCTGGCGCAGTTTCTTCGATGTGGGCCGGGAAGAGCCGGGCTTGCTGACTTTTGGCGCCGACGGCGGTGATCTGGATTATTATTTCATCAACGGTCCGGACCCGAAGAGGGTGATCGGGCGCTACACCGCGCTCACCGGCCGGATGCCGTTGCCGCCACTGTGGGCGCTCGGCTACCAGCAGTGCCGCTGGAGTTATTATCCCGAATCCCGCGTGCGCCTCCTGGCTGACACGTTCCGCCAGAAGCAGGTTCCCGCCGACGGCATCTGGCTCGACATCCATTACATGGATGACTACAAACCATTTACCTGGGACCATCGCCGGTTTCCGACCCCGAAGAAAATGATTTCGGATTTGCGCGCCCAGGGATTTCGCGTCGTCACCATTCTCGACCCGCATCCGCCGGCATTGAAAGGTTACGCGCCCTATGATTCGGGCATCGCCGGCGACGATTTTGTGAAATTGCCGGACGGAAAAGTTTATGAAGGCCCGGTCTGGCCGTCGCAGGCGGGCGGGCATCCGTTCAGCGTTTTCCCCGATTTCAGCCGTCCCGCGACGCGCCAATGGTGGGGCAATCTGTACAAAAGCCTGCTGGACGCGGGCGTCGCCGGCATCTGGAACGACATGGACGAACCGTCGGTCTTCGACACGCCCAACGGGACCATGCCGTCGGACGTCATTTTTGACAACGATGGCCGGCCGGCGACGAGCCTGGAAATTCACAACGTCTATGGCCAGCTCATGAGCCGGTCCACGTTCGAGGGCTTGGGCCGGCTGCGGCCCAACAAACGCGCCTTCGTGCTGACCCGTTCCAGCTTCGCGGGCGGGCAGCGTTATGCGGCGGTGTGGACCGGCGACGCCACAGCGGATTGGTCGTCGCTGCGGCAGTCCGTCTCCATGCTGCTGGGCCTGGGCGTTTCGGGCTTTCCGTTTGTCGGCAGCGACATCGGCGGCTTCGTGCGGATGCCGTCGGCGGAATTGTGCACGCGCTGGCTGCAGACGGCCGTTTTCTATCCGTTCATGCGAATGCATACGGAACTGACCACGCCGGACAAGGAGCCGTGGTCATTCGGCTGGCGCCATGAAGCCGTCAACAAGCAAGCGATTGAACTGCGTTATGAACTGTTGCCCGATATTTACAACGTGATGCATCAGGCCAGTGAAACCGGCGTGCCGGCGATGCGTCCGCTGTTCCTGGAATTCCCCGACGACGAGCACGCCGCCAAGATTGACGACGAATTTCTTTTCGGCTCCGATCTGCTGGTCGCCCCGGTCTTGTGGCAGGGCGTCGGCAGCCGGGAAGTCTATCTTCCCGCCGGCGACTGGTTTGACTACTGGACCGGCCGCCGCCATGCGGGGCCAGTGACCCTGCACGTGCCGGTGACCTTGCATTCAATTCCGATCTTCGTGCGCGGCGGCGGCTTCATTTTCCGTCAGCCGGTGGTACAATGCACCGGCCAGATGCCCGGGAATCCCTTGCGTGTCCTGGTCGCGCCCGCGGCCGAATCCGAATCGTCGCTTTACGAAGACGACGGCGAAAGTCTGGCCTACCGCAAGGGCGATTTTATGAACCGCCAGTCTCATCAAATCCGCGAAGCGGGCAAAGTGATGGTCGAAATTTCCACGCCGAAAGGCTCCTACCGCCCGGCGAAGCGCGCTTTGATCCTGGAAGCCTGGATGGATCATGAGCCCATGGGATAACGGAACAAACCGGCGCCGCAGCCGCGGGACTGGAAACGTTGCCTCATCTGAATGCCGACGACTTTGCGAAGTCGCCCAGGGGCTGGTTCTACTCCGGCGGACTGGTCAGCGTGAAGGACAACGATCGTTTTGAAGCCGTCCGTTTCACCATCCAGAAGGCCAACCCATGATTCTCACGGCGCGCGCCGCACCATTTCACACTACAGGTATAGCATTGGCACCGCCGGCTTCACCCGGAAGCTCACGGTAGCGCCGGAGCCAAGGTGTTCGCCACGGGAGAGCCTAAACCTGTCACGAAATCGTATCCGTTCGTTGCAACGTCGTCCGGATCGCTTCCATTGCTGCCCGAGTTAATGTCGTAGAAATAGTACTGGTTCATGCGAGGAGGTGTACTCCCGGCCCCAGCCGTGGAATAAAGTGCCGTATCTGCCGAGCTCAGCGGTGAACTGTGCAAGGCATTGGCAAGCGCCACCAAGGCTGACCATTGTGGGGCGCCGACACTGGTGCCGCCAAATACATACAACCTCCCGCCATAGACCACTTCGACTCCGGTGTTCGGATCCGCAACGTAGCTGACATCCGGCACGGAACGCTCGTTACCGGTGGGGAACTGCTGCCAGCCGCTCTGGAATGCTGGCATGGTCTCATACTGGCTGATGCCTCCGCCGCTGCCGGGCCAGGCGGACTCCGAGACGCGGTTGGTGCTCGAATTCAGATAGAGACTCGTGCCCCCGACGCCCACAACATAAGGCGACGCCGCGGGCCATTCGACCCCCTCGCTGCTGTCGCCAGCCGAAGCGACAAACGTCACGTTCGACGACGGATTAAAGTGATAATCGTAGCCGGCCTCGCCGGAAAATTCCCCGGAGCCCCAACTCATTGAAACCACCGTTGCGCCATTCGCGACCGCATAATCCACGGCGCCCAGAAGGTTGTTCAGGCTGTTATTCGCCGCCACCACCAGCATGATGTGGGCGCCGGGCGCGATGGCGTGCGCCCATTCCACATCCAGCGAAGTTTCTTCCGCCCAGCCGGTGTTTCGCCCGGGCTTCCCTTGTGGATACAGGATGTCCACGGTTGCTGATGGCAAGCCGAAGTAGGAACAGAACGTGTTCAAATCCTTTTGAATGGACGGGCTGCCGTAGGCATCAATGATCGCGATGATCTGATTGGCGCCAGTCGTTGTGGTGTAGATTGGACTAAATCCATAGGCTTGGCGGATTTGAGCCGGATTGTAATAAATCGAGGTTGTTCCACCGCCGCCGCCGCCGCCCGGTCCCCTGCTGCCGCCCGGCCCTTTGAAGGGGCCAAGGTTCAGGTAAAGCGGCGGACGGGCGTGTCCGGGCTGTGGCGTGCCGCCGATGTTGACGATCTGAGATGAAGCGGGCGCGGTTACCACGACCGCAAGACAACAAAAAGCCCCGTACAGGGTGCCAGTCTTGATTTTCATAAGCCTTTTATAGACGGTTCTTCACTGCGATTTATGACAAAGATTAAATCACTTATTAGCTCCTGTCAACGAAATCTTTCGGTTGCTGATCCATGTAGCCGCAGGGTGGAATGGCTTGCCAACAGGCCGGCATGTAACTTAGGATGAAGGACCTATGAATGGCTTGGTGGGATCTTCTTCGAACCAGTTTGCGTTCCCAAAGCTCGGCTGGGGCCGTCTCACAAGCATCGCCAGAATTGGCTGCCTCCTGTGGTCGGCGTTGTGGCTGGGATGGACGACCGCCGAAGCGCAGTCACAACGGGTCGTCGCCGGTCATGCCCCGGAGGCGGTGGCGCATCTGAAGTCAGTCGGCGTTTTGCCAGCCACTCATCGGCTGCGTTTGGTCCTCGGCCTGCCGCTGCGTCATCAGCCGGCGTTAAACGATCTGATCGGGCAATTGTACGATCCGGGCAGCGCCAGCTATCACCGGTGGTTGAAGCCGGAGCAATTCACGCAACGATTCGGTCCGACGCGGGACGATTACGAGAAGGTGATCGCTTTCGCCAGGGCCAATGGTTTGGAGGTGACCGGTCTTTGCTCCAACCGGATGCTGGTGGACGTGGAGGCGCCGGTGTCGAACATTGAAAAGGCGTTCCGCGTGACGTTGCGCCTTTATCCGCATCCGACGGAGAAGCGGAATTTTTACGCGCCGGACACCGACCCGACGGTGGACACCAACGTTCCCATCCTGCAGGTCAGCGGCCTGGACAACTACATCGTGCCGCATCCTTTGCTGAAATTGGGAAACAACGCCTCACCCGCCGATTCCAACCAGCCCGTGACGCCCTTTGCCACCGGTTCCGGGCCGGGCGGCGATTTTACCGGGAAAGATTTTCGCGCCGCCTACGCCCCGGGCGTGACCAATACCGGCGCCGGCCAATACATCGCCATCGTGGATGTCGGCGGCCCTTACTACGCGAAGGACATTTACATGTATGAGACCAACGCCGGCTTTTCCACCAACATCGTCGTCACCAACATTCTGCTCTCGGGCTGGACCGGCGTTCCCACCGGCTCCAGCCAGGATGACGGAGAGGAGACGTTGGACATTGACATGGCGCTCTCCGTGGCGCCGGGCGCGACGATCCTGAACTACGAGGGCGAGGCACACGACGTTTTCAACCGCATCGCCACGGACGATCTGGCCAAGCAAATCACGCTGTCCTACGGCTTCGGCATTGACGCGAGCATCCAGCAGATGTTCATGGAATTCGTCGCGCAGGGGCAGGCGTTTTTCCAGGCGTCGGGTGATGGCGGCGCCGACCTGCCCGGCGGCACCGGATTGACCGGCGAGCCGTACGCCACGATTGTCGGGGGAACCTCGCTAACGACCAGCGGGGCGGGCGGGCCGTGGCAGTCGGAGACGACTTGGATTGGCAGTGGCGGCGGCAGCAGCGGCTACGGAATTCCCGCCTGGCAACAAGGCGTCAACATGGCCGCCAACCAAGGCTCGACCCTCGTGCGCAATTATCCGGACGTGGCGATGCTGGCGGACACGGTGATCTGGTGGTATTTCAAGAATGGCCAGGGGGGAACGGTCGGCGGGACCAGCGCTTCCTCGCCGCAATGGGCCGGTTTCATGTCGCTGGTCAATCAATCGGCGGCCGCCCGCGGCCTGCCGTCGGTGGGTTTCCTAAACCCGGCCGTTTATGCCATTGGCAAAGGAAACTACTCCGCCTACGCCAATGCGTTTCACGATATTGCCACGGGCAATAATTTCAATTCCCAGAACCCGACGCGGTATGCGGCTGCGTATGGCTACGACTTGTGCACCGGCTGGGGCAGTCCCCGGGGAAACAGCACCATCGCCGCGCTTGTCGGTTTCGGGACCAACGACTTCACGCTAAATGCGTCGCAAGTGGGTCTCACCGTAGTGCCCGGCGGCGTCGCGGTCGCCGTCCTTCAAGTGGCGCCCATGAAGGGTTTCAAAGGGAATGTCAGTCTGGCGATGTCGGCGTTGCCGGCCGGCGTGGCCGCGTCGCTGAACCCGTCGTCCGTGACGACCAACCCGAGCATCCTGACGCTGACGACCAGCAGCAGTACTCCGGCGGAAACGAGCAATTTGACCTTGACGGCCGCATCCGGCGCATTGACACATACGTTGACGATCAACCTCGCCGTACTGCCGCCGTATCCCGGCGCGGCGCAGGTGAGCCTTTCGTCTTACTTCAACCGCGCCGGCATTTACACTGATGGCAGCGTGTTCGGCGGTGGCTTGGATGGGGGCGGTTCAGCTTACTCGGCGAACCTGCTGGGGCCGCGGCCGAGCTTGGGAAACATGCTCTTTGCCCTCGGACCGGCGAACAGCGGCGACGCCATAGCCTGTTCAGGCCAGACGCTGGCGCTTCCCGCCGGCCATTACACGACCTTGCAGATGCTGGCCACCGGCATCAACGGCAACCAAAACAACCAAACGTTCAACGTGAGTTACACGGACAATTCGAAGACCACCTTCGCGCAAGGCGTCAGCGACTGGTTCACGCCGCAGCATTACGCCGGCGAGTCCATTCTCGCCGCCATGCCTTACCGCGACAATTCCAACGGCACCAAGGACAATCGAACGTTTTACCTGTATGATCATTCCTTTACGCTCGACCAGACGAAGACGGTCAGAAGCATCACCCTGCCGAACAACGGCAACGTGATCGTCATGGCGATCACGCTCGCAAATGCCCCGGCGGCGGCTTCGCTGGCCTCCTTTTACAATCGCGCCGGGATTTACACCGACGGCACGACGTTTACCAATCCGCCCAGCGGCGGCATGGACGGCGGCGGTTACGCGTATTCGGCCAACCTGCTGACCGGCTCGCAAACCTGGAGCAACACGCTGTTCAATTTCGGTCCCGCCAACGCGACGAACGTCGTCAGCGCCGCCGGCCAGACCCTTCCGCTGCCGGCGGGCAATTATTCCATCCTGCGGATGCTGGCCACGGGCGTGCAGGGCAACCAGATGTCGCAAACCTTCAATGTGAATTACATGGACGGCACGGCACAGAGTTTTGTCCAAAGTCTGAGCGACTGGTATTCGCCGCAAAACTACGCCGGCGAATCCAAGGCGCTGGTCATGGGCCATCGCAACGTCAGCGACGGCACGGCGGACAAGCGGACCTTTTATCTCTACGGCTACTCGTTCAAATTGAACAGCGGCAAGACGGTTCAAAGCCTCCGGCTGCCGAATGATCCCGACGTGATTGTCGCCGCCGTCAGCCTGGTTCCCAACTGGCCGCCCACGTTCAACCTCAATCCTTTCGCCGAACCCGACGTCGTCGCGGGACAAAATTATTCCGCCAACATTTCGACCAACGCCGGCGATCTGGACGGCGACGCGCTCGCCTTCGCCAAGGTCAGCGGCCCGGCTTGGCTCAACGTCTCCGATTCCGGCGCGCTGTCGGGCACGCCGCTGTCGGCCCAGGTGGGCACGAACACGTTTCTGGTGAGCGTCACGGACTCGGGCGGTTTGTCCAACACCGCCACCTTGAACATCACCGTCCTGCCCGCGCCGCCGATCCTTCTCGGCATCATCAACGCCACGACCAACCTGGTCTTGAACTGGAGCGGCGGAATCGCCCCATTCCAGGCGCAGATGTCCACGAATCTGGCCAGCCCGAACTGGGTCAATGTCGGCAGCCCCATCAGTTCAAACACGCTCGTCATCGCGCCCAGCAACGCGGCGGCGTTTTACCGCATCCTGGGACAATGAAAAATGGGCGCGGCGGGCGCGGAAACATTTTCATTCTGGCCGGCGCCGTTTATGTTGTGCCGGCGTGAAGCCCGATGAAATTTCCTTGAACCGCCCGGCCGCCGATCCGCGGCACTGGGTGCTTGATCCCGGAGTCGTCTTCCTGAATCACGGCGCCTTCGGCGCCTGCCCGCGGCGCGTTCTGGAATGTCAAAGCGGGTGGCGCGCGCGAATGGAACGCCAGCCGCTGCAGTTTCTGGTGCGCGAACTGGAACCAGACCTGGATGCCGCTCGCGCGGCGCTGGCGCAGTTCGCCGGCGCGGAGGCGGACGACCTGGTTTTCGTGCCGAACGCGACGACCGGCGTGAACACCGTGCTGCGTTCGCTGGAATTCAAGCCGGGTGACGAGCTGCTGGCGACCGACCATGAATACAACGCCTGCCGCAACGCGCTGGACTTTGTCGCCGAACGCTCCGGAGCGCGGGTGGTCGTCGCCAAACTGCCATTCCCGTTTCGCAGCACGGATGAATTGATTGCGCCGGTTTTGGAATGCGTCACGTCGCGGACCCGTCTGGCGCTGCTCGATCACGTGACGAGCCAGACGGGGATGGTTCTGCCCATCGCGCGGCTGGTGAGCGAGTTGAACCGTCGCGGCGTGGACGCGCTGGTGGACGGCGCGCATCCGCCCGGCATGGTTGATCTGAATCTAAGTCAACTCGGCGCCGCCTACTACACCGGCAACTGCCACAAATGGCTGTGCGCGCCGAAGGGCGTGGCGCTGCTGCACGTGCGGCGCGACCGGCAGAAATGGATCCGCCCGCTCACGATCAGCCACGGCGCGAATTCGGCGCGCACCGACCGGTCGCGTTTTCTGCTCGAGTTCGCCTGGCCGGGCACATGGGACCCGTCGGCGGCGTTGAGCGTGCCGGAGGCGATTCGTTTTCTCGGCTCGCTGTTGCCGGGCGGCTGGCCGGAAGTCATGGCGCGCAACCGCGCGCTGGCGCTGGCGGCCCGCAATATTCTTTGCGCCGCCCTGGAGATTGCCGAACCATGCCCGGCGGAGTTCATCGGCGCGCTGGCCGCCGTTCCGCTTCCGCCAGCGCCGCCAGAGGCCCTGCCGCGGCCGCCAATGAATGAATATCCGCTCCAGGACGCCTTGCGGCTGAAGCACCGGATTGAAGTGCCGGTCATTTCCTGGCCTGCGCCTCCCCGACGGGTGCTGCGCGTTTCGGCGCAACTTTACAATGCGCTGCCGCAATATGAACGGCTGGCCAGGGCCTTGATTTTGGAACTGCCCGGCGCCTGACCTTCGGTGGTGCTCAATCCCGTGTGGTTGAAGTGTCCATGCGAGCGAACTGGGCCTCAATGTCGTTCTTCCATTCCGCGCCGAGTTCGGGCGCCGTCTTGCCGGTGTGTCTTTTCCAGAGGTTGTCCTCGTATTTGCCTTCGCGCATGGCGGCGTTCAACTGCCGGACGATGTCCGGGTCATACTTTTCCGCCACCCAATTCAGGAAGTTGGCCGTGACCCGGTAGCTGTCGTTGTAACGGGGAGTAAAGTGACGGAGCCGCCGCATCCAGACCAGGTCCGCGCCGTGGCTTTGGGGTTCATACTTGAACCAGCGGATATAGTCTGCGGTGCCTTCCACCAGCCAGCCGGGATTGTGCCCCGCGTGGTGTCCGAATTGC
The DNA here is from genome assembly GCA_028873125.1 of Verrucomicrobiota bacterium. Lineage (GTDB taxonomy): Bacteria > Verrucomicrobiota > Verrucomicrobiia > Limisphaerales > UBA11358 > UBA11358. Next base: position 30,551 of record JAGWMQ010000007.1, read on the forward strand.
TGGACGACATGGACCAGTTCGTGGACCACCGAACCGAGGGCTTGACGGCCCATTTGCGCCTGGATCCAGGCCGAACTGACGGCGATGGTGTCGCCGCTGGTATAGGCCACGCCGTTCATGGGTTTGATGAGGATCCTCACGCGGGCCGGCGGGGTGTATCCCGGGCTGGGCAGCATCGCTGCGATTTTCGGATACCACCCGGCCACCACGGGGGCGAGCTTGTGCTCCGCCCAATCCTTCAACGCCGGCGCCCGATCGGCGTTGATGGTGATCGTACTTCTTCCGTCCGCGGCCTTGACGGAAAAAACCGCGGTGGAGATCGGGCGGGGGGCAGCCGGCGCATCCGCATCCACGACGTCCATCTCGCTGTAAAACGTGTTGCCGAAGTTGTCTTCAAGTTCGGTGGGCGCGATGTCAAACAGCAGGTAGCGGTAATGGCCGAGGCTGCCGTCGGAGTCCGAAATAGTCACACCGTACTGGCCGCCGCCGGTTCCCGATTTGGGTTGGGTGTTGACCGTGGCGATGAATTTCCAGCCGCACTCGACGGGGGAAATTCTCTTTGCCGGCCTGGTGTTGAAATTTTCCGCCGTTCCGTCGCTGGCATACAGTTTGTAGATTTGCGGGCCGCGCGCGCCGGGATGCCACGAATAGGTGTTGACCTCGCGGATGCTGATCACCCGCCCCAAATCCACCAGCAGCCGCCCGCCGTCGGTCCCGGCCTGAAAGAAGAAATTCTCCCCCGGCTGGTCCGGTTCGTCGGGAAGCCGTCCGTCGTGGAGTTTGTCCAAACCGCCGCTGTGGGGATCGGCGTCGCCATAAACGATGGCGAACCGGGCGGTCGTGGCGGCATCGTCTGCGGACGGGGAGGAAACCGACTCGAAGGCGAATTCCGGCGTTGTCGTGTCGTTGTTGTGGTAATCCACGGTCACCTTGGTTTCGGCCGACGCGGCGAGGCCCGCCAACAGGCAGAGGCCCGTGGCAATGACCGGCAGATGATTTTTCATGTCCGGCGCCTCACTCCGGGATGCTGGGATGGATTCCCCACGTTGTGCTGGGTTGCGGCCCCATCGTGAAATCAATTTTCCCGCCGTTTTTCAATTCGGCGTAGGGCAGGAAAGTTGAATCCCAGTTCTTGCCGTTCAGTTTGACCGACTGGACATAGATGTTCCGGTCCGAAAGATCTTCCGCCGTCATGGTGAAGGTCTTGCCGTTGGAAAGGCGCATGACGGCCTTGGGAATTTGCGGCGCGCCGATCACGTAGTAATCGCTCCCCGGACACACTGGGTAAAATCCCAGGCAGGTGAACAGATACCACGCCGACATCTGGCCGCAATCGTCGTTGCCGCAGAGCGAGCCGGGCTGGTTGCCGTACTGGGTGGTGACCACCTGATGCAACAGCCGCGCCGTCTTCCAAGGCTGGCCGGCGTAGCAGTAGAGATAGATGATGTGATGGCTCGGCTCATTGCCGTGCCAGTATTCACCGATGCAGCCCCGCTGGTCGGCCGGCGACAGTTCCTTCGTCGCCTCCGTGTCGGTGAACAGGGAGTCCAGTTTGGCGATGAACTTTTCCCGCCCGCCCATCAACGCGATCAAACCGGGCACGTCCTGCGGCACAAACCAGGAATACTGCGAACTGGTCCCCTCGGTGACGTCGGCGAGGTGTTCGCCGCCGCCGAAGGCGTGCGGATTGAACGGCGCGCGCCAGTGGCCGCGGGAATCTTTCGGCCGCATCCAGCCGATGGACGGGTCGTAAATGTTTTTGTAGCCGGCGGCGCGCTTCATGAAATGGGCATAGTCATTGGTCTGGCCAAGCGCCCTGGCCATTTGCGCGATGCACCAGTCGTCGTAGGCGTATTCGAGGGTCTTGGAGAGCGATTCGTTTTCCTCGTCGCACGGCACCCAGCCCAGCCTCCGATAGGCGGCCAGGCCGTCGTAATCGGGATTCATCGCGGTGGTTTTGATGGCGTCGTAGGCGCGCTGCGCGTCAAAACCCCGCACGCCCTTCAAATAACCGTCCACGATCACCGGCACGGCGTGGTAGCCGATCATGCACCAGGTTTCGTTGCCTTGCAGTTCCCACATCGGCAGCAGGTGGTCCGCGCTCTGATCGTAGTGCGCCAGCATGGAATTGATCATGTCCGAATCGCGTTTCGCATGGATCAAGGCCAGCAACGGATGCTCGGCGCGGAAGGTGTCCCACAATGAAAACACGGTGTAGTCGGTGAACCCCTTGGCCCGGTGGATGTTCTGGTCAAAGCCGCGATAGTCGCCGTTCACGTCCTCGTAAAGGTTCGGAACCAGCAGCGCGTGGTAAAGCGACGTGTAAAAGGTCTCCTTCTGCTGCGGCGTCCCTTCGATCTGGACCCGGCGCAATTCGCGGTCCCAACTGGCCCGGGTCGCCGCTCGCACCTTGTCAAAATCCCAACCGGGGATTTCCGCGTCGAGATTTTGCAGGGCATCGGCGGAGCAGACGGCGGAGAGGGCAACCTTGACCTGGATGACCTCGCCGGCGTGCGTCTTGAACAGGGCAAAGAATTGCAGACGCGTGCCGGCGGCCTCCCGGCGGCTGCGAAACCGGTAGTTGGCGTAGCTGTTGTAAATCACCGGCCGGCCGTCGCTGAGGATGACCGCCCCGTCAAACGGACGCGAGTAACGCGCGGCAAAATAGAGGTAGCGTTCCTTGGCCCAGCCGTTGATGAGATGAAAGCCGGTGATGGTGGAATTGTCTTCGATGCGCACGCGCGATTCCGCCACGTGCCAGGGACCGATGATGTGGCTCAGGTCGGTCAGGATGGAGGCTTGGTCGCTGGCGGGGAAGGTGAAGCGCAACATGCCCGCGCGTTCCCCGGCGGTCAACTCCGCCGTCACGCCGGATTTGAGCAGTTTCACGCTGTAATAACCGGCGGCGGCGGATTCGTCCTGGTGCGAAAACGCGGATTGATATCCCTCCTCCGGGTGGTCCTTCCGGCCGGGAAACAAGGCCGGCTGGCCCACCTGCGGCATGAACAGAAAATCGCCCAGGTCCGGACAACCGGTGCCGCTCAGATGCGTGAGGCTGAAACCTTGAATGGTCGGGTCGGTGTATTCGTAACCGGAATCGGTCTCCCAGTTCGTCGTGTCCGTGTCCGGACTGATTTGAATCATGCCGAAGGGCGCGGAGGGGCCGGGATAGGTGTTGCCTTCGCCCTGTGTGCCGACAAACGGGCGGATGTAATCCGACAGCCGGGTCTGGCATTGGGCGGTTGGGACAAATCCAATCAGCGGCAGCGCGGCCAGGACCAGGACGCGTGTGCAGGTTGAAATGAGGTGTCTTTTTTTCATGGCTTTTTTCCCCGGCGCCGAAAATCCGGGCGCGGGAACCCCGTCAGGATGCCGAACCATCCTCCAGATTCAAAGTTCTTTTGATCTGGCTGGCTGGTCAAAGTCAGGCAGCATCGTCTGCCAGATCGCCGACGGCCGGTTGCAGGCGGCAAAGATCAACGGAAAAAACTGGTTGCGCCGATTCGTTCGTTGGCGTCGCAACGTGGCGGCCTTCCGCGGCGCAGGTCGCCCCCTTCGCGGCCCAATGACGCTATCCGTCTTGCTCACTGCTGCGGATAGACCAGCACATCGTTGTGGACCACCACGATCAAATCCTTTTTCCCGTCGCCGGTCACGTCGGCCACGAGGGCCTCGCGCGGTTCGGGCAGGGCGTCTGTGGTGCCGCGAAAGGTGTGCTGTTCGAAGACCTGCCAGCGCGTTGCGGGGACGAGCTTGTGATGTGAGTTGAAGCGGACGATGTCCAGATAATTTTTGGCGATTTCCATGAACACCAACTCCTTGCGTCCGTCGTGGTTCAAATCGCCCGCGGTCACGTCGTTGAGGTAGCCGTTCTTGATGGGTGTGTCATAACCGTCCAAGGCGGTCATTTGCCAGACCTCGCCGGACAGGGGCATCCAGGCCACGGCATTCAGCCCCAAAAAGCCTACGCTGGGGACGCGGCCGCCGTCCAGATCCACGGCCTGCAACCGGTTGAAATCCGAGACGGGCAACTCGGTGTTCCGGACGACTTCCCACACACCCTGGGCGTCGCGTTCGCACAGCGTCAACTGCCCGTGCGCGGCGTCGAGCAGAAAAATGGCGGGCGATTTGCCGCCGTTGGGAACGGCGCAGGCGCCCACGATCTGGGAATCGCTGGATGCGCCGTTGATCTGGTCCTTCACACGGAAGGTCCAGCCGGTCTGGTTGGTCGGGCCGAGTGTTTCCACTTGTTTTTCGAGCACCACGGCCCGAACGAAATTCTTTTGCGGAAGCAGCAACTCCGGCTTGCCGTCGCCGTCCAGGTCCACCGAGGCCATCCAGGGTTGCGCGATCGGGCCGCCGGGCGGGTCCACGTCCTCTTCGTCAAAACCGCCGCCGGGCTTTTGCAGCAGCACCTTGATTTTGTCGTAGGGAATCAGCACCACCAGGTCTGGCAGGCCGTCCTGATTGACGTCCTGGACGGCCATGGCGGTGGGATTGTCCTTGAAACTGTCGCTCAGTTTTTGCGTCTGCGTTTTGCCGTCCGCCGAGCGGACCACGAGATAACGCTGGCCGTTCTGGTCCACGATGAGGCACAGAGCCGGTTTGGCGTCCGGGTGCAACGTGCCCACCGCCATAACCAGCGGTTTGCCGTCAATGGGCAGGAGGGTGGGGAACGGCAGACGGCCCTGCTTGTCCCACTGCGCCACGCCGACGGCCTGCTCCGTGCGGCTCAACATGAAGATCTCCGGCCGGCCGTCAGCGTTCCAGTCGCTGGCCGCCAGTTGGCTCACGCCCGCCAGGGTGGGAAAAATTTTGGACGAGGCCAGCGAGCCGTCGGCTTGCTGCAGATAGACGGCGATTTGCCCGCTGTCCGGCTGGGCCACGAGCAGGTCAGGCCGCCCGTCGCCGTTGATATCGGCCCACAAAATGCCGCGTTGCGCCACGTCGGTCTTGGTCAGCGGCAGGACCTGAAACTGCCCCTGCCGCAGTTTTCCGGACAATATTTCAGCCGGCCGGCGCGTGAAGTCCGAGACTTCCGCGCGGCCTGAGTCGCGGGCGATGGTCACCACGTAATCCTTGTCGCCGCCCTCGAGATTGTCGGCGCAATAGGAGCGAATGGGCTGGGACTTGAAATAAATTTCCGGCCCCAACTGGCCGCCGGCGTTTTGCAGCCGAAAGCGGAAGGGCGAGGGGCTGTCCCACGCCACCAGCAGCAAATCCTTCCGGCCGTCGCCGTTGACGTCCACGATCTGCACGGCCTTGGGAGTGCCCGAATAGGGGATTTTTTTCGGTTCGGCCAGGGTGTGGTTGGCCTGCTGGGCCAGAAAATAAACGGAGCCGTTGTCGCCAAGCAACGCCAGGTCGCAGCGCCCGTCGCCGTTCAGATCGCCGGCGGTCAGCGAGTTGCCGTTCATTTCGCCGTCCTCAATGTGCCAGCGCTGGGGATCGCTCCAGCCGTTGGTGCCCCGGTTGTAAATCACTTCCAGATCCTTGCCGTCGCCGTAAAAGGCGATGTCCGGCCGGCCGTCGCCGTTGAGGTCGGTCACGCACATCGAGGCGATGCGTTCATCCACGGGAATGGAATCAATGCGGAAGCGCGAGCCGGGGGGCAACTGGTTGATGTCCAGCGGCTGGGGATTGGCGGCGGGCGGATTGGTCTTGCCGGTCTGATTGAACAGCAGGACGATTTTGGAGCGCAGATTGTCGGCCAAGACAAGGTCGTTCAAGCCGTCGCCGTTCAAGTCCGCGGCGTGCAGCAGGCCGATTTGCTGGTCAATGGGGAAAATTTCCGGGCCGGAAAACGCCAGGGCGTTGGTCATGCTTTCGCCGCGGACGGCGAAGGCCAGGCCGAAAATTAAAACCAACGGGCGGCGCGCGAATTTCATAGCGTCAAAAACGACGCGCAAACTGCCATCCGCCGCGGCGTTTGGCGAGTTTATTTGTGCCGGCCCACGCGGCTGGAGCGCTGACGCGGAGGGCGGACGGCGCGAGTTCCACTTTTCCCTTTCAAGCCGATACGCGGACCCGGTGAGATTCAGCCGCCGACGAATTCAATGCGCCAAAGTCAAAAGCTCAGATATTTGACCACCGCTTCCGTGCGGGAATGGACATGCAGCTTTTCGTACACCTTGGAAATGTAGCTGTGCAGCGTGCCGAAGCTGATGCCCAGGTTCTCCACGATTTCCTTGTAGCGAAAGCCTTTGGACAGTTGCTCCAGGATTTCCTGCTCGCGCGGCGTCAGCTTGACCGCCGCCGCTTCCGTGGCCGAGATCTGCCGGAACCGCTGGATCACGCGCCGGGCGATTTCGGGCGTCATCGGCGCGCCGCCCTCGCAAACTTCGCGGATGGCCGACAGCAACTGGGCCGATCCCGACCGTTTCAACAGATAGCCGCTGGCGCCCGCCGACAGGGATTTGAACAGGCGGTTGCCGTCCTCACAAACCGTGAGCATGATCACATGGACGCGGGGCATCAGTCCTTTCAGCCGCCGGACGCATTCCACCCCGTCCATGCCCGGCAGGTGGATATCCATCAGGACCACGTCGGGAGCGGATCGTGGCAGATCTTCCAAGGCCGATTCCGCGTCGGGGAAGCTTCGGACGACGCTATAGGACGGGTTTAGGGCAATCCGCTCCGCCAGCTCGGCGCGCACGCCGGCGTCGTCCTCGACAATCGCGACGCGGATGGCTTTGGGCTGGATGGGTGTTTTCCCGATCTTGATCAGGTCAGGCAACATGGGTTCAAGCATGGTATTCATTGGGAGTTGGCCCAGCCTTGGGACAGGGCGATGGGTTTGCGGTTGGCAAAATCGTCGTAGAGCGGATGCGCCGGTCGCGTGTCGTCGTCGTCTTCCGCCAGCGTCACGGCCAGCACGCGAAGGCCCGGGTTGTTCGGCAATGTCAAGGTTTTCGCGCCCGCAGGAATGTCCAGTCCGTATTTGAACAGGTAGCTGTAGGAATAAATCGCGTCGCCCCCGTCAGCCAGACGGCGGTGGTCGCAATACCACGCCAGCGGCGCGCGCTTGATGAACGCCGCGTCAATGCGCTCCAGCCGATTGGTGACGTTGTAGCTCAATTCCGGCACGTCGCCTTCAAACACGCGGTTGTCCCAGGAGCCGATGTAGCCGGTCCAATTTTGAATGCGCAGCGGCCTCGAGCGGCCGTCCACCGAAAAGTCGCCTTCGGTGTCGCCATGCACCGACGCGGCCAGGAGGTAAAGGCGGTTGAACCGGCCGTCGGGCAGCCGGATCGTCTGGCCTTCGCAGGCCACGGCGTTCTTCCGGTCGGCGGCGCGCGGACCGATCTGGAACGTCACGCCGTCATCCGTCACCGTGTCGCCGATCATTTCGGCGGGGATCGCCGAGCCGGCGCCGTCAAAGTCGGGATCCGCCTTTTCGTCCCGGAAACCGAAGGCGGCCAGGTTGTATGGCAGGGCGACCGGGACGCAAACCGGCGGCGAGAGTTTCAAGGGCGACTTGAGCGTGAGCGCAATCGAGCGGAGTTGATACGGCGTGAAATCGAGCGTCAAACCGCCGGACGAGGTTTTGAGAGGGTGGAGGAATTCTTCAAGCCCGTTGACTTCGTCGGCTTTTGCCACGCCGGTAGTCGTGAGTCGCACCGCATTTTCCGGAGCGCCGTTCAGCTCTTGCAATCGGACGATGACGCGATTGCTGTCCTCGGCCAGCTTGATGGCGCGGATGGCAATTCGATCCGAATCAAGACGCAACAGGCTGAAGTGACGCCCGAGTTTGCCGGCGTGCGGGCCGGTTTGAAAAACAAACATCGGCTGATCGAGCCGCGCCGCCTGCCAGTCGGAGCGGCCCTGGCGCCAGTCGCCGGGGTGGCCGTAAATGCCATAGACAAATTCGTGCCGGCCCCAGTCCTGCCAGCGTTGCTCGTGGAATCCATTGGCATTTTTGATCCCCGGCGTATAAAGCAGCGTTAGGCGCAGCACGTTGTCCGCGGGCTTGTTGCTGCCGTATTTGTCCGGACACAGGATGGAAACGCCGTAATCGCCGGTCTTGTCGGTCAGGTCGAACCATTCATGGCTGGGCACTTCAAATTTTTTCAGGTCGTCGTTGCCGCGCTCCACCTTGCCCAGTTCCCAGTTGTAAGTGGCCAGCGCGTTGGAAACGTTGAGTGGAAACGCGGCCTTGAGCGAGCAGGCCTTGCTTTCCCACGCCACTTGATTTTCCACTTCCACGTGGTCGCCCGCGTTGCCGGCGGCCAGACGGATGGTTTGGACGAAGGTGGAATGTTCCGCCTCGCGCCGGACCTGGATGGCCACGCGCACCGGGCCGTTTTCCACGACGCTGAATTTGGCCGGACCGCCCACGTGACCGCGCGGCGGCTGGCTCTGGTCCGCCCAGCGCATGTTCCACGCCGGATAATGGTCGGGATTTTGCGTGAGAAATTCGAGCCGCGCCGGCGCCGAGAGCAGCTCGCGCCCCGCCGCCTTGTCGTAAATGCCGGCAATGTCGCCCGCGGCATTGAGCGTGACGCGGTAGCGGACGTTCTCCAGCAAGCGATGGGCGAGGTCAACTTTAAGCGGCGACTTCGTTCCGGTTGCGGCGGACGCCTTCACGGAATAAACCGCAAAGCCGACCGGCGGCGCTTTGGCCAGGAATAGAAAATGACATTGGCCGTTGTCGTCGGAAAGCCACTGCGTCGGCACCGGCCTGCCCGCGCCGTCATAGACCTGCGCGCCCGCCGCCCCGGGCAGTTCCACTTCCGCTTCGACGACGTCCTGGCGCGCGATGGACAGCGGATTGTACACGACCAGCGGCGAGCCTTCCGTGCGCGTATCCAGTCCGCGCGCGACGGCGCCGACGGCGTTCTGCAGCGCGTCGGCAAAGGAGTTCATGGCGATGACTTCGTCGTTCCAGATGTATTCGTAGGCCTTGGGGATGCACGTGCCGGGCAGCATGTCGTGCATCTGCGAGCGCAGCACCAGTTCCCACGCCGCGTCCAGTTTTTGGCGCGGATACGGCGCGGCGCCGAGGAGCCATGCAGCCACGGACGCCCGCTCGGCGGCGTCGGCGAGCAACTCGTTCTCGTGGTTCCAACGCTTCATGTAAGCCTCGGAAGTTAAACTACCCGTGGAATGCTCGGTGAGCAACAGGTCGCCCTGATATCGCGGCAGACGCGCCTTCTGCGCGTCGGTGATGTCGCGGAACATTTCGTCGCCGCGCGCGCAAATCACGCGCACCGGGCCGTCGGACGTGACGCTTTTCTCAATCCAGCGGACCGACTCCTCGTCCGGCGCGCCGCCGCGGTCGCCGGCGCCGAAGTAGGCGTAATCGGCAAAGACGCCGGATTTCGCCCCGTCGGCTTCGAGGCGTTCCAGCCAGCGGGCGCTGTGGCTGCGGTCGCTTCGGACCTTGCTGCCGTAACCTCCCGGATTGAGCGCGGCGATCACGGAGTGGCCGTCCGGCCCGATCCATTCGCCGACGTTGAACGGGATGCCGACCGCCGAACCCCAGGTGAGTTTTTGCGTGGAAAAGCCGCGAATGCCGCAGTGCGCCAGGATGGAAGGCAGCGACGCCGGAAAACCGAAGCAATCGGGCAGGATGTAATCGCTGCTCTCGACGCCGAATTCCTTTTTGAAAAATTCATGGCCGAGCAGAAGCTGGCGGATGATGGATTCGGATGACGGGACGTTCACGTCGTTTTCCTCCCACGACGAGCCGGTGGGCCACCAGCGTCCGGCGGCGGTTTCCTCGCGCACTTTTTCAAAAAGATCCGGGAAGTATTCCTTCAACAACTGGTAGCGCCCGGCCCCGGTCCAGTTGAAAACGTAGTGCGGATATTTTTGAAACAGCGGCAGATTGTCGCGGACGGTGTTGGGAATGAACTCGCCGATGACCTGCGGATACGTCCAGCGCCACTCGGTGTCCAGATGCGAGTAGCCGATTTCATAAAGCGTCGGCCGGGACAAGTCCGGCGGTGCGTTCGTCTCCGCGGCCAAGGCGCGGCCGCAGAAGATTAATCCGACGGCCAGGCAGGCGAACCGCCCTTCGAGTGTTGGAAACCGAATCTTCCCGGATCCAACCGCGTCATTTTGATGGGTCCCGTTCATTGTTTTGCTTTTGGTGTGGTTCAGCTTTCAAAGGACGGCTGCAAAATCGCGCAGAGTTTTGCCGGGTCGCTTTCCCGCTCCAGTCTGGTACGGAAACCTCCATCCATCAACCGGCGGGCAAGCCGGGCGAGGATTTTCATGTGCTCGGTCGCGCTGCGGTCCTCGCGAACGGCCAGCAGGATCATCACCCGCACAGGCTGCCCGTCCAGGGATCTCCAGGCCACGGGCGCGCGCGGTTTGAGCAGCGCCAGCGAGCTGAATCGCATGGCGTTGGTCTTGCAATGAGGGATGGCGAAGCCGTTTCCGAACCCCGTGGAGTACGCCGCCTCGCGCTGCCACACGGCTTCTTCGACGGCCAGCGGCTCCTCCGTCCGCCCCAGCACGAACAACCGGTCCACCGCCTGTTTGATGGCTTCCTCGCGGGTGGCCGCGTCGGAGTCGGCGATGATCAGATCCGGATCGAGCAGGGGAAGGCCGTGGCGCGAGGCGAATTCCTCCAGCAAGACCCCCGCTTCCTCGGCCGTCGCGCAGTGCAGCGCCGCGTCAAGCAACTGCCGGCATTCGTCCGCGCTCAAGCCGGCCAGTTCGGTCTTGAGTCCGGCCAGGACCGGCGCGGCGGCGCTGATTTTATTCAACCCCAGTCCGGTCAGCAGCGGCAGAAACCGCGTCTGCCCGCCCATCTCGCCGCACAGGCCGATTTCTTTTTGCCGGGCGCGCGCGGCGTCGGCGATTTGTTTGAGCAGGCGCAGAAACGCCGGTTGCAGGGGATCGTGGAGGGCCGCCAGCCGCGTGTTCATGCGGTCGGCGGCCATAAAGTACTGGAGCAAATCGTTGGAGCCGATGCTGAAAAAATCCAGTTCACGGCACAATGCCTCCATCGCGAAGGCCGCCGCGGGCACTTCAATCATCGCCCCCACGGGCATCGCTGCGTCAAACGGGAGCTTTTCCGCCGCGCAGCGGGATTGTTCCTCGGCAATGACTTTTTTGACCCAGCGCACCTCCTCGGGCAGGGCGACCATGGGAACCATCACGCGCAATTTGCCGAAGGCGGAGGCGCGAATCAGCGCGCGGAGCTGGGTGCGGAAGAGCGGCTCGAACTCGGGATAAATCCGCACGGCGCGCCGGCCCAGGAACGGATTTTCCTCCGCCGGCAGATTCAGGTAAGCCACCCGCTTGTCCCCGCCGGCGTCGAGGGTGCGAACGATCACCGGCCGGTTGCCGGCCGCCTCCAGGACCCGGCGATAGACCTCAAATTGTTCAGTTTCGTCCGGCGGTGAATTGCGGTCCAGAAAGAGCATTTCGGTGCGGAACAACCCGATGCCCTCGGCTCCGCCGTCGAAGGCCGCGGCGGCTTCGTCGGCCGTCGCGATGTTCGCGGCGATTTCGATGCGCCGGCCGTCCCGGGTGGTTGCCGGAAGCGAGGCCGCCTTTTGCAGGCGCGCCCGCCGCCCCGCCAGCCGCCGCTGCTCCATCGCGTAATAACGACGCGCCGCGTCGGTGAGCTGCGTCACCAGCACACCCGCGTCCCCGTCCAACACCGCCTCCCCGCCGTCCGATTGGAGGGTGGCGAGGTCTTCCACACCGGCCAACGTCGGGAGGTTGAAGGAGCGGGCCAGGATGACCGTGTGCGAGGTCGCGCTGGCGTCAGCCAGGACCAGCCCCTTGAGAAACTTGCGGTTCAGCGCCAGAAACTGGCCGGGCGTGAGGGCTTCGGCCACGACGAGGGAATCCTCGGTCAGTTCCGGGTTGATTTCGACGGCCGCGCCGTCGTACACCTCCTGCAGGAGCTGAGCGCAAACGTCCTGGATGTCCAGCGCCCGGTCGTACAACAGCGCGCTGCCGCTGGCGGCGAGCAGCCCGGTGAAATGCGCCGCGGCTTCCTCGATCGCCCCCGCCGCCGTGCGCCGCCGGGCCATGACCGCCTCGCGCAAACGCCGCCGGAACTCCACGTCGCGCGCGATGGAACGGTGCACCTTGATCAAATCATTTTCAATTCCCCTTGCCACCGCCAGTCTCTCGTCGTAGGCGGCCTTGAGCTTTGCCAGCGCCGCGTCCAATTGGCGCCACTCCGTTTCAGGATCGGTCACGCCGTTGCGCGGGAGCGTTCGCGGGATGCTGAATTTTCCGACTGGAACCAGGCGTCCGCGGGCGATGCCTCGGACCAGGGAAACGCCGCCGTGCACCGTCGCGCCGGCGTTCCGCAGGCACGGGGAGAGCCGCAATTCGCCGCTCCGTCTGGCCGCCGGGAGGAGCGGTTCGTCGCAACGCGGGAAGGTGTTCTGAAGGAACGCCGTCAGCGCCGCCATCGCCTCCCGTTCGTCCGGGCCGCTGATGGTGAAAAGGCAGGGATCCCAGTGGCGGATGTCCGCGCCGACTATGGCCAGGACGCTTTTGCCGTTGGCCGCGCGGCGGGTGCGCTGGTTCAGCAGCGTGACTTCCGACTCGAAGCCGCGGACGACTTCCTCCAACACGCTGGCCGGCCGGGCGTGGACGCCGTTGGGCAACGGACAAACAAAATGTTGCTCCAAAGCCATGATGGTTCAAACCGTTGAAGGCCGCGGGATCAGCCCGGACAACTGTCAATCGGTCTCCGTGCCTCGATGTGTCTGGGTTGATTCATTCGCGGTCTAATCCTTGTTCAACCCCGCAAAAATGGCCTCGGGGTCCTTCAGCGCCGCCTGGACGGGCACCTGGATTTTGCGGGCGCGGCTGAACCGCTCCTCGCGCTCCACGGCGATGTCGGCAGCGATAATCACCGCTTCCGCCCCGTCCACCTCCGCCTGGCTCAGTTCATTTTCGATGCCCATGGCGCCCTGCGTCTCCACCTTGATGCTGTGGCCGAGTTTCTTCGCCGTCTTTTCAAGCTGCTCGGCGGCCATGTAGGTGTGGGCAATGCCCGTGGGACAGGCGGTGACAGCCACCAGTTTCACGACTTGTTTCCTCCCGTTGGCGCCGCGGTCGTGACGGCGTCCTTTTTGACCAGGTTGATGACGAGGGCCGTGACGAAGGAGCCGATCACAAAGGCGGCAACGTAGTTGAGCCGGTGGTCCACCACCGGCAGCACAATCGGTCCGCCGTGCGGCGCATGGTCGCCCACGCGGCCCAGCATGGCGAGGGTCGCCGAAATCATCGAGCCGAACATGATCGTCGGGATCACCCGGATCGGATCGGCGGCGGCGAAGGGAATCGCGCCCTCGGTGATCCCGATCAATCCCATCCCCAGCGCCGCCAGACCGGATTCGCGCTGTTCGTCGGTCCAGCGCCGCCGGCTCAGCAGCGTCGCCAGGCCCAGGCCCAGCGGAGGCGTGCAGATGGCCGCGGCGTCGGCGCCCATGATCCGGTAGTTGCCCTGCTGGATCATCGCCACGCCGAAAAAGAAGGCCGTTTTGTTCACCGGCCCGCCCATGTCGAAGGCAATCATTGCTCCCAGCACCATCGCCAAGACGATTTGGGAACCGGCCTGCATGTTGCCCAGAAACAGGTTCAGGGCCACCATCAGCCTGGCCATGGGCAGGTTCAGCGCCAGCATCAACAGACCGACCGGCAGCGCCGACAAAATGGGGACAAAGATGATTGGCATCACTGGCCGGACGATTTTCGGCACGGGAACTCTTTTGATGACATTGACGATGTGTCCGGCGGCCAAGCCGATGATCAGCGCGCCAAGGAAACCGGCGCTGACGCTCTTGTCGCCGACGGTCTGCGGTGTCCCGGCGATGAAGCCGCCAATCAGGCCCGGGACCAGTCCGGGTTTGCCCGCCATGCCGTAGGCGATGAAACCCGCCAGCACCGCCGGGAAGAGTTCAAACGCCGTGCTGCCGATGACAAACATCTCCCGCACCACCCAGGGGCCCCGGGCCGGGTCCGGCCCGCCTTGTGCGTTCAGGAGTTGAAAATGGAAAGCGTAAGCCAGCGACAGGGCGATCAAAATGCCGCCGCAGGCGATGAACGGAATGACGTAGGAAACTCCCGTCAACAGGTATTGCTTGTGTTTTTGCAACACGTCTTTCATGCGGCTGCGCGTCGGGGTTTGATTACAGCCTCATTATCCACCCCGCGACCGGTCCCGTGAAAGAAAAAAGATGTAACCTTTATTGTAATTTTGTAACAATCGGAACATGAATCCACCGGTTTCGGAAAGGTTATGGCCCGAACGCGCCCTGCGGCGGCATCCCATCGAAAGGGTGTTCGCCTGCGGACGGCAGTTGCATCCGCCGCTCTACAGCCACGTCGTGAATTTCCCGCGTCTGGAGCTGCCGTTGCGCGGCTGCTACGAAAACCAGATCGAATCCGGCGGCAGGATCATCACCGTCCGGCTGCGCCCCGGGGCGGCGCTGTTCGCCGCGCCCAACTGCTGGAACCTGCCGGTGTGGCGGCCCGGGTTGGAGTTGATGTCGCTCCTGTTCGGCGCCAAACAGATCGGGGTGAGCATCGTCACCGCGCGCCGCCGGCAGGGTCCGCAACTGGCCGCCCGGAAATTCTCCCTGCCGCGCCCGGTGACCGGCCCGGTGCCGCCGCTGCTCGAGGCGATGGTCCAACTGCCGCCGGGCAACGGGGCCTCGGAGATTTTCCCGGAACTGGCGCGCGCACTGCTCCAGTGCGTGCGTCACCTGCTCCAGCAGCCCCCTTTGCCCACGCCGGCCGGGCGCGCGCACGCGCTGCTGGAAAGCGTCTGCGTCTTTCTGCAAAACCATTATCAGTATGACATCACGCGCAACTCCGTCGCCGAACAGTTCGGCGTCACCCCCAATCATCTCTCGCGTCTGTTCCAAATGCAGGGGCACATGACCTTCAGCAATTACCTGACGCACGTGCGGATTGACCGGGCCAAGCACCTGCTGTGGCAGTACAATTTGAAACTGGATGAAATCGCGCTGCGCTGCGGTTACCACGATACGCCGTATTTCTGCCACGTCTTCAAGCGGCTGACCAAATCCACGCCCGCCGAGTATCGCGTCAAGGCGCGCGCGTTGAGGGCCGGTCTGGAAGCTCCACCTGCAAATCACAGTTGACCCACGGCAGAATTTGTCAAGACGGCCAGCAAATGCCCATGCGGAGGCGGGCTGCGGCAGGACTCATTGCGAGAGTTCGAGGCGGTAGAATTGTTGCGGACTGGTCATCGGCGCGCTGAATTGCCAAACGCCGTTGGTGCCCAGCGTGTTGGTGGCCAGCGGCAGCCAGCCGCCGGGCACGGCGAGGTTTGTGGTGGCTTGGAGGATGTAGGTGAAGCCGGCGCCGCCGTTCAGTTCGAGGAGAACGGTGTTGTTGGTGCCGCCGGACACGCTGGTGATGGCAGGGGTGGCGTTGGTCGGCAACGGCAGCACGGTGACGGTCACGGCCTGATAATTGGTCCCGCCCCAGCCGTCGCTGACGGTGCAAACAAAGAGGTCATCCACATTGTTGGAGTTGACATAGACCAGTGTGCCGGCGTCGTTGGTGACGGTCACGCCGTTGGTGCTCACGCCGATGCCCACCAGCGAAACCGTGTCGCCGTCCGGGTCGCTCCAATTCGACGACAGGTTGGCGACCGGGATGTAGAGTGTGAAGCCGGCGTAGCGATAGGTCGAGAAGGGCGCCGCCACCGGCGGATGGTTGGTGACGATTTGCGCGAGCAGGTTGGTCGCCGGCAGATAAACGGTGTCGCCCGAATAGACGGCGGCAATGAAGTTGGTGCCGCGTGGCAGCGTATCGTTGGTCACGCTCGCCGCAAGCCCCGCAAGCAGTGACTCGGTGTCGAAGGCGATGCTGTTGGTGAGAAATTCCACCGAACCGGTGGCGTTGGTCGGCATGAGGCTGGCGCTGAAATAAATTCCATCCTTGTAACCGGTGGGATTTTCGGATGAAGCCAGGGCCAGCGAAGGCTGGAGCCGGGCAACCGTCAGGACGGCGACAGCGCTGGTGCTGGAACCGCCGGCGGCGCTGGCGACGACAAAGTAATCTCCCGCCAGCGTCGAGTCGAGATTGGAAATCGTCAGCGTGCTGTTGTTCTCGCCGGCCAGCAGGGCGTTGTTGAAATACCATTGGTAAGCCAGCGGCGTGCATGCCGTCGCCACAAGACTGAAGCTGGCGTTGGTTCCGGCACTGACGGTCTGGCTTTGCGGCTGGTTCCAGATCAGCGGTGGGGATTGGTCCTGGACGGTGACGGAGTTGGTCGAGTAGGCGGCGTTGCCGTAGGCGTCCAGGACGGTGAGCACTACGGGATTGGTGCCCTCGGGCAGGACGGCGCCGTTGGTGGGACTCTGGGTGATGGTCAGGGGCCCGGACAGGTCGGTGGCCAGGATAAAGTTGGTTCCGGTCACGTCGGGCAGGAGGGCGCTGCAATTGGTGCCGGCGGCCAGGACCAGGTTGGTGAAGCTCCATTCAATGGTCGGAGGCGTGGTGTCCTGGACAATGACCGTGCGGGTGACGGTGTTGGTGTTGCCATTGCCGTCGCCGGCGGTGTAGGTGACCAGGTTGGTCCCCACGACATTGGTGTTGACCGAGCCGGTGATGGTGACAGGGACCACGCCCATGCACAGGTCGTAGGCCGACGCCCCCGGCTCGGTGTAGGCGCTGCCCAATTCGACGTAATACGGATTGGTGCTGTTCAAGCTGATCACCGGCGGAAGCGTGTCCTGCACGACCAGCGCCGTCGAACTGGTCGCGCTGCCGTAGAGATTGGTGACCAGGACCGTCACGGTGTGATCAGGCAGAGGCACGCCGGTCAACAGCAGATTGGTGCTGGTCGCGCCCGCGATGGCCGTCCCGTCCAGGCTCCACTGGTAATGCAACGGCGCCGTGCCGGTGGCGGTCACGCTGAAAGCGGCGTTGCTGCCGCACTGGATGGTCAGGGACGAAGGTGGCACGGTGATGGTCGGCGGCTCGGTCACCGTCAGGGTGGCCACGCTGCTGGTGGCCGAGCCGTAGAGGTCGGTGACGACCAACGTGTAATTGCCGGCGTCGCCCAGGGTGACCGAGGTGAGCGTCAACACGTTGCTGGTGGCGCCCGACACGTTGCCGCCATTGAGCAGGTTGGTTCCGTTCTGCCGCCACTGATAAGCTAGCGGCGAGGCGCCGGCGACCGTCGCGCTGAAGACCGCATTGCCGCCGACGGGGACCGTTTGGTTCGTCGGTTCCGTGGTGAAGGTGGGCGGAAACACCACGGTCAGCGCGGCCACGCTGCTGGTCGCAGCGCCGTAGCCGTTGGTAACGACGACGTTGTAATTGCCGGCGTCGGCGGACGTGACGGAGGCGATAGTCAGCGTGCTGCTGGTCGCGCCGGAAATATTTCCGCCACTGGTCAGGGCGTTTCCGTTGAACAACCATTGATAGCTCAACGGCGACTGGCCGCCGGCGGTGACGCTGAAGGTGACGTTGTTTCCATTGGTCGCCGTCTGGCTGGCCGGCGGCGTGAGGATGGAGGGCGTCGGCACAAGGGCGTTGATCAGGTTGGTGCCGGTGGGCGTGCCCAGGCCGGTGCACAGGTCGTAGCCGGTGACGGCGTAGAAGAGTCCGGGCGTGTTGGTGCCGATGTTGTTGCCGGTGGTGGTGTCGTGAAAGCAGGCGGAGTAATTGGCGCTGTTGGCAATGGTGTAAAAGGCCGGATTAAGAAAACCGACCGTGTCGGTGGAGTTGCCGGAAGCCGCGACGGAGGCTTGATTGACCAGCGCGCAAAAGCCGGCCCACAACGGCGCGGCGCAACTGGTGCCGGCAAAGCCCCCCGAACTGCCGTTGTTATAGTCCACAAAGACCTGGTCGGCGGTGAGGGCCACGTCGGGGATGTTGCGCATGGTGGTGGAGCCGGAATTGGCGGACATGCTCACGTTCGTCTGCCACCAAGGGATGGTGTAGTAAGTGCTGATGCCGCCTCCCGAGCCGGTGTTGGCGTAGGAACCGCCATAGCTGTGGTAATTCCAAACCTTCTCGGACGACCACGACGCGCCGGAGCCGTTCATCGTCAAAGTCGTGCCGCCGACGGCAATCACGTTGGTGCTGTCCACCGGCGCATCCGTCAGGCTGGAATTATCCAGCGCGTTCGCGCCGGTGTAGGCATCGTCGTCGCCGGAGGCCTGGAAGAAGGTTTGTCCTTGGGACTGCATTTGTTTGAAGGTGGCGTCAATGGTCGAGTTGGGGCCGCCGCTCCAGGACCAGGAACAGCTTATCTGTTTGGCCAGATCGTCCGTGGCCATCTTTTGCAAAAGGCTGCTGGCGCTGCCGCTGCTTTCATACACGATCACCTTCGACAGTTGCGGCGCCATGGCGATGGCCACCTCGATGTCCAGCGCCACCTCGGCGTTGTTGTTGGCGTTGGGCGCGGGGTGCCCCACCACCACGTTGTTCAGGGGAACATAATTCGTCATGCCGATGGTGTTTTCGTAATTGGTGATGTCCGACTGGTAGTAGGACGAGAATTCCACCAGTCCCACCGTCTGGCCCGAGCCGGTGAGCGTGGTGCCGGGCACGTAGGCGTTGCGAAAATCGTTGCCGGCGAAATAGCCGCTGGGACCGGAGCCGGAAAGCGGCCGGGTCAGCGGCGGCCTGGCCGGATGCAACAGGGGATGCGGCGGTTCAAAATTGCTCAGGCCCTCCACGTCCAGCACCGGCACATTCGCGGGCACGGACGGCTCGGTGTCCGGCGCATAAAATTCGCGCGGCTCCGTCGGGTGGCGGTAAAGGCGCAGGGTGATTTGAAAGGCGCGTTCGACGTTGGAGACGCCGCCCACCACGTCCAGGATCATCCGGCTGCGATCCGTGCCGACCACGATGAAGCCGTTGCTCTCGGCGAACCGGATGACCAACTGATATTGCTGCCGGGTCGGGCCGAAACGTTCGGCAAACTGCCCGGGCGCAAGGTATTTGTGGTAATTCGTGCTGTGGGGGTCCTGAAGCTGCCGCAGAAACTCATCGAGTTCCGATTGGTTCCGCAACGGCAGTCCAAGGGTCAAGGGAAGGTTGGTCGTCTCCGGCAGGAGGCCCTTCGGTGTCAGCCGCGCCACCACCGGCGGAACGTGTCCGCGCAACGTCGTCCGTCCTGGCTCTGCCCCAAAAAGAGATGGCGCCGTGCTCCACAATTGGACAACAGCCATTGCGCAAAGCAGCAGTCTCCCGGCCAGCGAGGCGACTTTTACTTTCACACCGATTCCTGATGAAGCTTAAAACTAAATCTGAAACGTCACCAAAGCAAATCTCATTCCATCGGCGCCTCGGCGGAGCCGATAAATTCGCGCGTACAAGCCGGCCTGGCGCCCTCTTTGCCGCAAACACGGCAAACTCCTGTCGGCGGCAGCCGGGTGATTTGTGTCAAAATCCGGCGCGAGGCCCGGCGGCCTCCCGCGCTGCCCACCCGGGCCTCCTTGCGAATGCCATTGATTCTCCCAGCGGACGGGTCTAAGCTTTTGACTTATGAAACACCAGCTCGATTTCGAGAAACCGATCATCGAATTGCAGAGCAAGCTGGACGATTTGCGCGAACACCCCGAAAAGCACTCGATGGGTGTCAGTTTCGATGACGAAATCCGGCTCATCGAGAAAAAGCTGGCGGAAACGCGCCAGCAGATCTTCTCCAATCTGACCGCCTGGCAGCGCGTTCAACTGGCGCGCCATCCCAAGCGTCCATACACGCTGGACTACATCGCCCGGGCCTTCGCCGATTTTCACGAATTGCATGGCGACCGGCTTTTTGCGGAGGACCGCGCGATGGTCGGCGGCTTTGCCAAACTCGGCAAACACCGCGTCATGGTCATCGGCACCCAGAAGGGGCGGGACACGAAGGAAAACATCCTGCGCAATTTCGGCTCGGCCCATCCCGAGGGCTATCGCAAGGCCCTGCGGCTGATGCGGTTGGCGGACAAGTTCGGCCTGCCCATCATCACCCTCATTGACACCGCCGGCGCGTATCCGGGCGTCGCCGCCGAGGAACGCCACATCGCCGAGGCCATCGCCGTCAATCTGCGGGAAATGACGCTGTTCGAGGTGCCTATCATAGCCGCGGTCATCGGCGAGGGGGGGTCGGGCGGGGCGCTGGGCGTCGGCGTGGCCGACCGGGTGTTGATTCTGCAAAACGCCTATTATTCGGTCATCAGTCCCGAGGGTTGCGCGGCCATTCTGTGGAAGGACCGCGCCGCCTCCGCCAAGGCGGCCGCCGCCCTCAAAATCACCGCCGCAGATCTCCTTGAACTGAAGCTCGTGGATGAAATCATTCCCGAGCCGCTGGGCGGCGCGCACACCGATCCGGCCGCCACCGCCGAGAACTTGAAAAAACACCTGCTCAAACACTTGGAAGCGGTGCTGGCGATGCCTGTCCCAGACCGGCTGAAAAGACGCTACGACAAATTCCGCGCGCACGGACAATTCTTTGAAAAGGTCGAGCCGGCCGCGAACAGCACCGTTCGGCGGGCCGTCGCCTGATGATTTGGGGCTGTCGCATCCAGAAAACCCGCTCCGTCTTGAAACTCGATTTTCCCAGCACGCGCGGCGCTCCCCGCGCCTTTGACCCATGCTGCAGCCACTGACTTTCCAGCCCATCTTCAAGGAACGCGTCTGGGGCGGGCGCGAACTGGCGCGGCTTTATGGCAAAAAACTCCCGCCCGGCGGGCGCATCGGCGAATCGTGGGAAATCTCCGACCGGCCCGGTGACGAAAGCGTCATCGCCGACGGAACCTTCGCCGGAAAGACGTTGCACTGGCTCATGGAGCATCACCCGGGGGAACTGCTGGGCGATGCAAAACC
This sequence comes from Verrucomicrobiota bacterium, assembly GCA_028873125.1. Classification (GTDB taxonomy): domain Bacteria; phylum Verrucomicrobiota; class Verrucomicrobiia; order Limisphaerales; family UBA11358; genus UBA11358. The sequence goes on from JAGWMQ010000007.1 coordinate 51,338, forward strand.
CGCGAATGGAAACCGTTTTCCGCTGCTGATCAAAATCCTCGACGCGCGGGAAAAATTGTCGCTGCAGGTCCATCCGCCGGCGGGCAGTGCCGCCGAACTCGGCGGCGAGCCGAAGACCGAGATGTGGTTCATCGCCGACGCCGCGCCGGGGGCCGAACTGTTCGTGGGCCTCAAGCGCGGGGTCACGCGGGCCATCTTCGAGAAAAAGATCCGGGACGGCGGCGTGGCCGACTGTTTTCATCGCGTCCCCGTGCGCGCGGGCGACGCGATGTTTCTGCCCAGCGGGCGCGTCCACGCCATCGGCGGCGGCCTGGTGATTTTTGAGATCCAGCAGAACTCGGACACCACGTACCGGGTCTTCGATTGGAACCGCGTCGGCTTGGATGGCAAACCGCGCGCCCTGCACGTGGCCCAATCGCTGGCCAGCATTGATTTCCACGACTTCGAGCCGGCGCCCGTGGAAACCGGGTTTGTGGCCGACGGAAAAATCCAGAAGCGCCCGTTGGTGAACGATGCCTTGTTCAATGTCGAGGCTTGGACGTTGCCTTCCGGCGCGGGCGCCTCACTGAAACCGAACCGGCTGCAAATCGTGGCCGTGACGCGCGGTCTGGCGGGAGTTCGAAGCGGCCCCGGTTCGGTGGATTTGTCCGCCGGCCAATTCTGTCTGGTGCCGGCGGCTTTGGAGCGAAGTGAAATTCTGGGGAAATCGGATGCGACAGTGCTGCGCGTGGAGGCCAATTGAATGGAACGGGTTCCGCGCCGGAGGCCTCGGTCACGCTTGATGTGCCAGATTTGTTTTCGTGTCTTTCACGCCGTTCCTAGTTAAATTTTTCCCGCGATGCTTCAACACCCAGATTTGCTCAGGCACGCCCGGGATCGCAGAAGACCGTGGCGGACGGCCTCGCCGCCATGCCGGGCGCTCACCCGGTTCTGTGGCGGCAAAGGCGGTTTGCGCTACGGGACCTGCCCGAGCGGCGCGGATCTGTTTCCGGGCGCGCCGGGATTGTCTCGCAAAACTGACCTCCACCGCTCGCGCCCACGATGAAGCCGTATCTCGATCTCCTGGCGCACATCCTCGATCACGGCGCGGTCCGCGGAGACCGGACCGGGACCGGGACGCGGAGCATCTTTGGGGCGCAATTGCGCTTTGATCTGTCGCAGGGATTTCCACTGGTCACCACGCGGAAGGTTTTTTTCAAAGGGGTCGTCCACGAACTGCTGTGGTTTCTAGCCGGCGGCACCAACATCAAGTATCTCAACGACCGCAAAGTTCACATTTGGGATGCGTGGGCGGATGAAAAAGGGGACTTGGGACCCGTGTATGGCGCGCAATGGCGCTCTTGGGAGGCCCCGGGCGGGAGTCGAATTGACCAGATCAGCCGTCTCATGGAGCAGATTCGGAGCACGCCGGAGTCCCGTCGGCTGATCGTGAGCGCCTGGAACCCGGCGGTGCTCCCGGACGAAAGCCGGAGTCCTCAGGACAACGTCCGCGCGGGACGGGCCGCCTTGGCTTCCTGCCACACCCTCTTTCAATTTTACGTGGCGGAGGGGCGGCTCTCGTGCCTGCTCTACCAGCGCTCGGCGGATTGCCCGGTCGGGCTGGTCTTCAACATCGCGCAATATGCGTTGCTGACTCACATGGTTGCACAACAGTGTGATTTGCGACCCGGCGAGTTTGTCTGGACCGGCGGCGATTGCCACATCTATTCAAACCAGGTCGAAGGCGTGCGGGAGCAACTCCAGCGGGAACCCCGGCAGTTGCCGCAACTGTTGCTCAAGCGCAAGCCCGCGTCCATCTTCGATTACCAGTTCGAGGACGTCGAGATCGTCAGTTATGACCCGCACCCGCCGATCAAGTATCCCGTGGCGGTGTGATGCCTGCGGCCAACGGGACGAAAACACGCACGCTCCTGAAGGCTCTCACAATTTCATCGGCCCCGCCCGGACACTTGTTCCGCACACCCCATCGAGACTTGGGGCCGCGCCGTGGGTAAAGTCGTCGCAACACTGGTCCAGTTGCAAGTGGAGCGCCAGACGGTTTCGTGTCGGGTGGCATGGACGATCGGAATTGCCAATTCCTTTTTTGGCTTTCATTCGAGCCGCAAGCAGCTAAGCATCACACCGTTCAAACGCTCGCATTCCTGGTTTATGTCAATGTCCCGTCGCAAATTCTTCGGGGCGGCCACGGCCGCTTCCGCCACGCTGGCCCTCACCTCGGCGTGGAGCGAAGAGGTCGCTGCGCCGTATCGGATCAAGGTCACGGGCCGCTCCCGGAATGGGGAGGTTGCTGGACGGGCGGGGGACCCCGCCGCCATACCCGTCATCGTGCCGGCGACCATGGCCATGGGGTCCGGCGCGCCGCTGGGCGGCATCGGGACCGGCTCGGTTGAATTGCGTCCGGACGGATGTTTTCACGACTGGGATATCGTCAATCGCGGACCCTGGTCGGCCAGCGGCCGGCAGACCCCGCCCGGACCCAATGCGCCGGTGCCGCCCAATCTCCGGTTTTTCCTGTGGACCAACCAGCGCGGCCGCCGTTCCCCGCAACTTCGCCGCTTCTATCTGCGCTCCGACGAGAACGACCTTTACTCGCTGGGTTATGCCCAAGACGTGGAGGCAATTGATTACGAGGCCTGGTTTCCGATGATCACCCTCCGCTACCATGACCGCACGCTGCCAGTCCGGGCGGGCGCCACTGCCTTTTCGCCGTTCATGCCTGGCAAGGCCCGTGAGTCGGCGACACCGGGATTTCATGTGGTCTTCATTTTGGAGAACACTTCCGACGAGACTGCTCAGGCCTCAGTGCTGTCCATCCTCGACAACCCGATCGTCTCCACGCTGGCCGACCGCCGGCTCAAGAACACCGTGCGCCATGAGGACGGCGCCGCCCGGCTCATTTTTGAGACGGATGCGCAACCTGGAGACCAGTCGGATTTGGGCAGCCTGTGCTGGTCTGTGACTGGAGGAAAGCCGTCGTGGATCAGCGGCACGTTCCAGCCGTTCGCCCTGCCCGGCTTGTGCCGGTGGGAGAGCCGGCGGGTACATGCCATGCTGCTGGACGTGCTTCAGGATTTTTTCAAAGCCGGGCGGCTCCCGGACACCGAGGCCGAGCGCGACCCCGCGCACGACTTCAAGCTGGACGACGATGAAATCAACGCTCTCTCTCGTGCCCAACTCCAATCGTGGATCGGCCGGCTCTCCGGCGACGCGTTGTTTCGCCGCGTGATCGCCGAGGCCCGGACGGCCAATCCCCGGGATGCGGACAGCGACGAGCAAATGCGGATGTTGCTCAAGGAAATTGCCCGTAACCTCTCCGGCAACCTGGCTGGACGAGACCGTGAACATTCCACGTGGGGCACCGGGGCGCTGGCTTCAACCGTCACGCTGGCGCCCGGTCAACGCTTGGAAATCCGTTTCACGCTCGGCTGGTTTTTCCCTCATCACCACAACGCGCGCGGCGAGGAAATCGGCCATCGCTACGCCAACTGGTTCAATCATGCCGCCGAAGTCGTCCAGTTTCTCTCGCGCCATTACGCCGGTCACCGGGAAGGCACCGAACGATTCGCCCGCACCTTGGCCGACACGTCGCTGGGCGGTCCGCTGGCCTTTGCCTGGTCGAGCCATCTGGGCACCCTGGTCAAAAACACCTGGTGGAGCAAAGACGGCCACTACGCCATCTGGGAGGGGCTGGGCTGCTGCGGCCTGAGCACCACGGACGTGGATTACGACGGCAGTTCCTCCATCGTCGCCTTGTTTCCGGAACTCAAGCTGGGCCAGATGAAAGACATTCTCCAGTTCCAGAATGCGCAAGGCCAGGTGCCCCACAACTACAGCGACAGTTTTGACCGCGTGGACCGCGGCGGCTACGGCCGGGTGGACATGAATCCGCAGTTCGTGATGATGGTTTGCCGCGATTATCTCTGGACCGGCGACCAGGAGTATCTGGCCGCCATATGGCCCGGCGTCGCCAAGGCGATGGAATACACCGCTTTGCTGGATACCGACGGTGACGGTCTGCCCGACAAAGATTGCGGGCTCCAAACCTATGATCAATGGAGCATGCGCGGCGCTCCGTCCTACTTCGCCTCGCTGTGGATCGGCGCGCTCCGGGCGGTTGTCCGCCTGGCTCGAGACCTAGGCAAAACCGACGACGCCCGCCGTTGGCAGGAGCTGCTGGACAAGGCTTCGGCGAGCTTCGACCGCGTGCTCTTCAATGGCCAGTACTACAGCCTTTGGGTGGACGGCGCCGTCCGCGATGAAATCTGCATGAGCGACCAGGTCAGTGGCGAGTGGTTCAGCCACCTGATGGGCCTGCCCACGACCACCTCCACGGCCAATCTCGCCACGGCGACCGACAGCATTTGGAAAAACAACTTCAGCCCGGAAACCGGCTTGCGCAACGCCACCGCGCCGCGCGGCGGGCCGGACGGCCTGGTCATGGACAACCTCCAGGCCGGCGGTGTCTGGTCGGGCATCGAATACGCCTTCGCGTCGTTCCTGATGGATCATGGACGCTTCGCCGATGGCGCGCGGCTGGTCGAAGCCGTCCACCGCCGCTACCTCCGGGCGGGCATGCCGTGGAACCACGTCGAATGCGGGAGCCATTACACCCGCGCCATGAGCAGTTGGACCACGCTCCTGGCCGCCACCGGTTTCAAGCCGGACCGTCCCGCGCAGTCACTCGCCGTCCTGCCCGGCGTGCCCGGCGATTTTCATGCGCCATGGGTCACCGCCGACGGTTTTGGCCGTCTCAGCCGAAAGGCCGGATCGCTGATCTTCGACTGCCACTCCGGCGCGCTGACATTCAAACGGCTTTGGGTGAGCCTGCCCAATACTCAACCGTCCGTCCGCCTCGCCGGCCGCGCGGTGGAAGCCGCGGTGTCGCGGGAGGGCGCCGTCAGCAGGCTCGAATTTTCAGTGCCCCTTTCCATTCGTGCCGGCCAGACTTGCAGCATCGGATGATGGCGGCGGAACGGTCGTCAATACGCTGGCGTCAGGAGTTTTGCGAAACAGCTTGCCACCAGCATGATTTCTTGGGAAATAACTGCCAGACGGGATGTGACGGTTGGACATGAGAACCAGCGTCTTTGCCAATTGCTGTCGGGCAGGCTGGCGATGCTGTCTTTGTCGGTTTCTGACCCCCAGCGCCCGAAGCCGGCGTCAAAGGGCCAAACCGTTGCGCCTGACGACATTGCGGGTCGTTTGAATCAATGTTTGGAGAGGTGGCCGAGTGGCTGAAGGCGGCGGTTTGCTAAACCGTTATACGGTCAAAAGCCGTATCGGGGGTTCGAATCCCCCTCTCTCCGCCATTCAATAAAATCAATTGTTTTATTGAATTTTTGGTGTCAGTGGCAACATCTAGTGGCAACAAATCTACCTGTATTCAGGGTTATTTGTCAATGTCACACAGGTCGGAATCCGCCTGAATTTCATACTGCTTGAGGAATCGTTTGAACGCTCCCGGCTTGGCAGCAACAATAAATTTACCCGTGTTCAGGGTTGTTCGCCAGTGTCGCTTCGGTCGGAATTTGCCCGGACTTCACACTGCTCAATGAATGCCAGAATGCTGGTAAGATGGAAAAGCCGGACGCCTTTTATCCGTCCGGGTTCACGAATGGAGACGGAGCGGATAAAACTTTTGGCCGCCCAATCGTAGAGTTTTGCCCGCGAGCAGCCGGAATAAAATTCATGCCCGCGCTTTGGCGCGCGAACCCAAACCGGCAAATCACCGTTCCGGTCGGCCATGAACTGCGCTGCCCGATGCGGCGCGGAACGGCTGCCGCTATCAAGCGAGTCGGCATTCATTGGCAATTTTGGGCTGGTGTTCACAAAAAATTTACCGTTGCTCAGACTTTCATTCTCCGGGTGGGCTTGGGTTTGATGGTTTCATTTTTATCGGGTTGCTCCCCTTCAACGATGGCCTCGGTGTTTTCAGCGGCTTCAAGCTGGTTGGGGGCCTGATTTTTGGTGAGGTCAAGTTTCTCCTCAATTTCCGACTGGCGTCGGGCCAGGTGATGATACCGCTCCTCCTTCTCGAAGGGTGCGCCCACCTTGGCTTCCAGTTCGACCGAACGCTTTTGCGAATCTTTGATGTCGGCTTCGAGCCGCCCGGCGCGTTCCTCGAAGCCCTGCACGGTGGATTCCAGAGAACGGATGGTGCCCAAGGCCGTGTCCGTAACGCGCGTGCCGTAACTATTTTTACCCCGCAAGACGAGTTCGGCGCTGTTATTGAAACTGGCGCGGATGAACAAATCGAAGCCGGCGAACCGCCCGATGCGGATGTCCTCGCCGAACCGTTGTTTGATTTTTTCCGCCCGCCGCAAAATCAATTCGCCGGCGATGCCACGGTTATCAAGAATTTGCTTATCCAGTTCGATGCGGAACTTGTCGCCGGACGTATCCAGCCACAATTTCAAATCCTCCCGCAAATTTGCCAGCCGTTCCGTCCAAGTTTCGACTTCTTCGTGCGAATGGCGAAGACTGCTGCGGATGCGATATTGTTCCTCGGCATGAGCCGAGCGCAGCCGGGTCAACCGGATCAAC
>JAGWMQ010000201.1 GCA_028873125.1 Verrucomicrobiota bacterium
AGCGCCCGCGTCAAACTGCCGGCGTGGGCCCGGCCGGCGGCCGAACAGACGGCCATCCCGGCGCTGACGCTCAATCCGTTCGTCACGAACCTGCCCAACGGCATCCGGCTGATCGTGCAGCCGGAGAGCGTCAGCGACACCGTCAGCGTCTATGGCCGCGTCAAAAACAATCCCAAGCTGGAAGCGGCCAAGGGCCAGGACGGCGTGGACCAGGCGCTGGACGAATTGTTTTCCTACGGCACCCAAACCCTGGACCGCCTGGCCTTTCAGAAGGCGCTGGATGACATCGGCGCGACGGAATCGGCCGGCGCGGATTTTTCGTTGCAGATCCTGAGCGACAAATTTGACCGCGGCGCGCAATTGCTGGCCGACAACGAACTGTCGCCGGCCCTGCCCGAAAAGGATTTCAAGATCATCCAGCCGCAACTGGCCGCCGCCGTCGCCGGAGAGATTCAGAGTCCGGATCACCTGGCCAATCGCGCCCTGGCGGCGGCCCTGTTTCCCACCAACGACCCGGTGCAGCGCGAAACCACGCCGGCCACCGTCAAATCGCTCACCATCCAGGACGTGCGGGATTATTATCAGAAAGTGTTCCGGCCGGACATGACGACCTTGGTGGTCATCGGCAAGGTCACGCCGGCCCGGGCCGTCGCCGTCATCGAAAAATATTTCGGCGATTGGAAGGCGGAAGGGCGAAAGCCCGACACCCTCTTTCCGCCGGCGCCGGAAAATTCACCGTCCACGACCCAGGTGCCCGACACCAGTCGCGTGCAGGACAAGGTGACGCTGGCCGAGACACTGCGGTTGACCCGCACCAACGCAGATTACTACGCGCTGCAATTGGGCAACCACGTGCTGGGCGGCGCGTTTTACGCGACCCGGCTTTACCGCGACCTGCGGGAAAAGAGCGGGCTGGTTTATTACGTGGATTCGCAGTTCAACGTCGGTCTGACCCGTGGGGTTTATCAGGTAAGCTACGCCTGCGATCCGCCCAACGTTTCCAAGGCGCGCGCGATCATCGTGAGCGATCTCAAGGCCATGCGGGCGAAGCCGGTGACGCCGCACGAACTGCGCCAGGCGCAAATGTTGCTTCTGCGGGAAATTCCGCTTTCCGAATCGAGCGTCAATTCCATCGCCCAAGGCTGGCTCGCCCGCTCGATTCTGGGGCTGCCATTGGACGAGCCGGTTCGCGCGGCCCGCATTTACATGAACCTTACCGCCCGCGACGTCCAGGCCGCCTTCGCCCAATGGCTCCGCCCGAGCGACCTTGTGGAAGTGACCCAGGGGCCGGCGCCGCGGTAGGCGTAGCCACGGGCGCAGGCAACGCGAACGCCGGCAGGTTGGCGGCCGAAGGGTCATGCGTTCAAACGTCCTGCGGACTTTCAATTGCCGATTCGCGCCTCCGGCCGCCCGGGACACAACCCGCCCGAATCCTGTTTGAAACCGCGCCGCCGCCCGCTATCCTGCCGGCGTGAATCACCTGGCCCGCGCCAAAGCCGTGTTCGACATCGAACTGGCCGCGCTTAAAAAAGTGCGCGCCCAACTCGACGGCTCGTTTGACACCGCTGTCGAACTCTTGGTCGAAATACTCCGGCGACGCGGCAAAATCATTGTGGTGGGCATCGGCAAGTCCGGCAACATCGGAGGCAAAATCGCCGCCACCCTCACCAGCACCGGCGCCACCAGCGTCGTCCTCAACAGCGTGGACGCCTTGCACGGCGACCTGGGGGTCGTCAGCGACGGCGACGCGATCCTCACCTTGAGCTACTCCGGCGAGTCGGAAGAATTGCTCCGGTTGTTGCCGGCCCTTCGGCGCTTTTCGGTCAAGATTCTTTCGTTGACCGGCAATCTAAAGTCGGCCCTGGCCCGGCACAGCGACGTTTCCCTGAGCGTCAGGGTTCCCCGCGAAGCCTGCCCGTTCAACCTGGCGCCCACCGCGTCCACGACGGCCATGCTGGTGATGGGCGACGCGCTGGCGATGGCGGTCCTGCACGCCCGCGGCTTCAAGCGAAGCGATTACGCGCGCCTGCACCCGGGCGGCGCCATTGGGCGCGCCATGCTGCTGCGCGTGGGCGACATCATGCGCTCGGGCGCGCGCAACGCCGTCGCCGGCGAACACCAGTCCGTCAAGGAGGCGCTGCTGGTCATGACGCGCGCCAAGTCCGGCAGCCTCAGCGTCGTCAACGCCCGCGGCAAACTCGCCGGCGTGTTCACCGACGGGGATTTCCGCCGGGGCATCGCGGCCGATGAAAACCTGCTGACGCGGCGCTTGAAGGACGTGATGACGCGCCATCCGGTCTGCATC
>JAGWMQ010000112.1 GCA_028873125.1 Verrucomicrobiota bacterium
GGTTTGCGGCTATCACACGCGGGTTGCTCAAATCGTTTCCCTGATCAGATGAAAAACGAACGAAACCGCGTAGCGATGTTTCTGACCACGTGCAAAGCACGTGGTTTCCATGATGAACAATGAAGCAGCAACGAAAGGACGATGATGAGTGCAAAGACTCTTTTTTCGCGGATCTTTAGAGCGGCCGCCGCCGTGGGCGCCGGCGCGGGGCCGTTGGGGTGGACGGCTGCCCCGACACAGGCGTTTGCCGGAGGAACGACCACGTCCTGCAGCGGGGAAGCCACCGTCGTCCGGGGCGCCTTCAGCAATTCGCTGGGGCTGGCGCCGGTGACCATTTCCGATACCGGCCCGCTGCCCAGTTCGGGCGGGGCGTTGCAAGCCTCGCTGATTGCAGAGGATTTCGCCGGAATGCTCAGCGTGCATGTCTGCCCCGCAGCCACCATCGGCCAGGATGATGACGTGCATTCGGAGGCGTCATGCGCCGACTTGAACCTGACGCCCGGGCCGGGAAACATCATCCAGGCCGACGCGTTGTTCGCCAAGGCGCAGGCTTCCTGCTGTACGGACCCGTCCGTCAGCGGCCCGGCGGACATCGCCAATCTGGTGGTCAATGGCACGCCGGTCACCGTGAGCGGCCAGCCAAACCAGACCGTATCCATCGTCGGCGGCGAGGTCGTCATCAACGAGCAGAACATTTCCCAGGACTCCGATTCCGCCTCCATCACCGCTAACGCGCTGCGCGTCATCATCAACGGCGCGCCGTCCGCTCCGACCGATCCAACGCAACCAGACATCATCCATGAAAATTCAACCAACAACGGAATCGAAGGCATTCTTTTATAATCCACCCTCAATTTTGCGCGCCGCATGGCGGCCGCGGGTTTTTGTCGGGATGGTGTTTGCGGCGCTGGCGGCCATAACGGTGTTATCCACCCGAGCCGACACCGCCAAAGTGAGGGTCACTTCGGGGACCAATGACATTCAACTGCAGTTCAGCGGCTTGTCGTCCAACCGGGTGTATGAAATCCAGGCCTCCACTAATTTGGTCAACTGGAAGGGCCTTTCCCAGCGGGCTGGCCGCGATGGAACCATTCTCTTCACAGATGCCCAAGCCGGCCAATTCTCCCAACGCTTTTATCGGGCGGTGCCGCTGGACCTGACCGGTCTAGGGGAGGATGATTTTGCGCCGGAGAAAGTTCTGGTCAAGCCCAGGGCCGGGGTGAGTTTGTCGGCGTTGAACCTGACGCTGGGGGTACACGTGCTCAGCGTCTATCCGGCCATCGGCAATTTGCAGGTGATCCAGGTGCCATCTTCGATGACCTCCAGCACCTTGATTGCGCTGTATCAGCAGAGCGGCCTGGCCCAATACGCCGAGCACGATTTTTACGTGCGCGCGCTGGCCGCGCCGGACGATTTTTATTACGCGCAGGGCAATCTGTGGGGCTTGCACAACTACGGGCAGTTTGGGGGCAAGACTAACGCGGACATTGACGCGCCGGAGGCCTGGGACATCCAGCATGATGCCAGCAACATCATCGTGGCGGTGGTGGACACGGGGGTGCGCTACACGCACGAGGACCTGGCGGCCAACATGTGGGTCAACCCGGCCGACGGCAGCCACGGGACCAACGTGGTGGCCGGCAACACCGATCCGGGCGACGATTACGGGCACGGGACGCACGTGGCCGGGACCATCGGGGCAGTGGGCAATAATGAGATCGGGGTGGTGGGAGTGGCCTGGCGCGTGCAGATCATGGCCTGCAAGTTTCTGGATGCGACGGGCAACGGGACGATAGACGGGGCGATCGCCTGCCTGGACTACGCGCGGGCGCACGGGGCGAAGATCGTCAACGCCAGTTGGGGGGCCAGCAGTTTCACGTCGCAGGCGTTGCACGACGCCATCGCCAGCTTGCGGGACGCGGGCATTTTGTTTGTGGCGGCGGCCGGCAATTCCGGGGCGGACAACGACGTGGCCCCGGTCTATCCGGCCAGTTATTCGGACCTGGACAACGTCATCTCCGTCGCCGCTAGCGACCCCAGCGACACGCTGACCAGTTGGTCGGATTATGGCGCCACGAATGTGGACCTGGCGGCGCCGGGCGCCGAAATTTTCTCATGTTGGAACGGCTCCAACAGTGATTACCAATACGACGACGGGACTTCGATGGCCTGTGCGATGGTGTCGGGAGCGGCGGCGGTGATGGAGGCCCATTTTCCCGATGACGGCTACCAGCAGATCAAGCAGCAGCTTCTGGCCAACGTGGATCCGCTGCCCAGCCTGCAGGGCAAGTGCATCAGCGGCGGGCGGCTGAATCTATACAAGGCGCTGACGGGTGGCGCGGCCCCGCCGCCGTTGACCGCCAGTTTCACGGCCATTCCCAGCAGCGGCCAAGCGCCGCTGACGGTTCAATTCACGGACACCTCCACCGGCAATCCGACGAGTTGGGATTGGAGCTTCGGGGACGGCTCGGCCGACAGCCCGGCGCAGAATCCATCGCATACCTACACCAACGCCGGCAGTTACACGGCCACGTTGACGGTGACCGGCAGCGGCGGCCAGACCAGCAGCGCCAGCCAGACCCTCGCCGTGACCAATGGGTCCTCGTCCAGTCTGCCGGTCATCACGCTGGCGGCAACCCAGCCGGACGCCTATGTCAGCGGGCAGGTTCCCGGCGTGGTCCGCTTTCATCGCACCGGCGACACCTCGCAGGCTTATGAGGTGTATTGGACCTTCTCGGGCACGGCCTCCAACGGGGTGGATTATGGGCCATTGCCCACCGACAGTCCCTTCCCAGCCGGCCAGGCGGACGCCGACCTGACCATCACCCCCATTAATCACGGGCAAACCAACGACCAGACAGTGATCGTCACGCTGGCGCCCGGATCGGCCTACCAGATTGGCGCCTCCAACAGCGCCACGGTGACCATTCATGGCGCTTCCTCGGGGCCGGTGGCGGATTTCACGGCTAATCCGGCGAGTGGGCCGGCGCCCTTGACGGTGCAGTTTACCGACACGTCCAGCGGCAGCCCGACCAGTTGGGACTGGACCTTTGGCGACGGCACGCCGGACAGTTCGATGCAGAACCCCGCGCACACCTACACCAACGCCGGCAACTTCACGGCCACGCTGACGGTGACCGGCAGCAGCGGTCAGACCAGCAGCAAGAGCGAGACGATCACCGTAACCAATGCGCCGGCTCCGGTGACGGCCGGCTTCTCGGCCAACCCGACGAGCGGGCAGGCGCCTCTGGGCGTCCAGTTCAACGACCAGTCCAGCGGGCCGGTTTCCTCGTGGAGTTGGAATTTTGGCGACGGCTCAACCAGCACCGCGCAGAATCCATTTCATACTTACAACAACGCCGGAAGCTACACGGCCACGTTGACGGTGACGGGGAGCAGCGGTCAGACCAGCAGCGCCGGCCAGACCATTACCGTGACCAATGCGCCGCCGCCACCGTCGTCTTCAACGGTAACGGTGGTGGTGTCACAGCCTCTGGCGACGAGCCTGACACCGGGCGTGTTTACCATCAGTCGCAGCGGCGACACAACCTCGTCGTTGGCGGTCTATTATTCTCTGGGCGGCACGGCGCAAAACGGGGTGGATTACCAAACATTACCGGGCGTCGCGACGATCGCTGCCGGTTCAAGTTCGGCATCGGTTGTCGTCCAGCCATTGGGCCTGGTGAACGTCCTGAAGACCGTCGTGCTGACGATTTCGCCGGACTCGAGCTATACCGTCGGATCGCCCGGCTCGGCGACGGTGACGATAGTGGTGTCTTTGTCGCTGTGAGAGCAGAGCGGCGCGGCACCGCGCCTGTTCCGCAGTCTGCTTCGCCCGGCGAAGTTTCCTGGCTAGACAATTTCAATGCCCACCGGACAGTGGTCCGAACCCTCGACGTCGGCGCGGATGAAGGCGCGTTTGAGCCGCGGGCGGAGCGATTTGGAAACCAGAAAGTAATCAATGCGCCAGCCGACGTTGCGCGAGCGCGCCCCGCCCATCTGGCTCCACCAAGAGTAGTGTCCGCCGCCTTTCTCAAATTCGCGGAACGTGTCCACGAAACCGGCCCGGACGAAGGCGTCGAATCCGGCCCGTTCCTCCGGCGTGAAGCCGTGGTTGTGGACGTTGGCCTTGGGATTGGCCAGGTCAATTTCGGTGTGAGCCACGTTCAGGTCGCCGCAAAAAACCACCGGCTTCCTCTTCTCCAGACTTTTCAGGTAGGCGAGAAAATCGCGGTCCCATTTCTGGCGGTAGGCCAGCCGGGAAAGGTCGCGCTTGGCATTGGGCACATAGACGTTCACGAGGAAGAAATCGGCGAACTCGGCGGTCAACACGCGCCCTTCGCGGTCGTGCTCGGCGACGTCAATGTGCGGGACCACCTTGAGCGGGCGGGTTTTCGTGAACATCGCCGTGCCGGCGTAGCCCTTTCTTTCGGCGGCGTTCCAATAGGTGGTGTAGGCGGCGGGCCAGAGTTGCTCGACGTCGTTGGGGCCGCACTTGATTTCCTGGAGACAGAGCGCGTCCGGCTTCTCGGCCTCCAGATACTCCAGGAAGTTTCTTTTGAGCGCGGCGCGCAGGCCGTTGACGTTCCAGGAAATCAGTCTCATGCGCGCAAAATAAACCACACGCCGCCGCAAATAAACACGATTTCTCGGCGGGGTTGAATCGTGCGGCGCGCCACCCTCGCGCCTCAACGCCGGCAACGCATTCGGTCGCAACGCATCCGGCAACGCATCCGGTCGTTGACGGCGGCCAGGCGCGCGGTTAATTTGCTGGACGTGATTGCCCGAACCGCCCAGCCCAATGCCGCGCCGCCAAACTTCCGCGTCGGCGACGAACGGCTCGTGCGGCTCACGCCCAGCGCGGCGCAGAAGGTCTCGTCGCTGCTGGCCAAGCAGGGCCGGCCCGCCGGCGTGCTGCGCGTGGCGGTGATCGGCGGCGGCTGTTCCGGGCTGCAATACAAAATGGATTTGCAGGATGGCCCGGCCAACCGCGACATCCTCGTCGAAACCGGCGGGGTGCGCGTGGTGGTGGACCCCAAGAGCGCGCTGTATGTGACCGGCAGCGAACTGGATTATCTGGACGCGCTCGACGGCGGGTTCAAAGTCAAAAATCCCAACGCCGCGACGACGTGCTCCTGCGGCGAGAGTTTCAGCGCGTGAAAGTTTTTTGACAGGATGAACAGAATTCTCGGAATTAAAACTTCCATTTTGTTGATTCTGTAAATTGTGTTTAAAATCCCTTGGGGAAATGCCCGATTACTTCGCTCTGCTTGACGAGCCGCGCCGACCGTGGCTTGACCCCGATTCGCTCAGGCAAAAATTCCTCGCGCTCTCCTCCGACGCCCACCCCGATAAAATTCACGACGCCGGCGAACAGAAGCGCCGTGACGCCGCGACGCACTTCGCCGAATTGAACGCCGCCTACCAGTGCCTGGCCGACCCCAAATCGCGCCTGCGGCACCTGGTCGAACTGGAACAGGGCGCCCGGCCGGCGGACGTCCAGCAAGTTCCGCCCGCGCTGGCCGATTTGTTCGCCGAGGTCGCGACCGCCTGCCGGAACGCGGACGCCTTTCTTGCCGAAAGGAGCCGCGCCACCTCGCCGCTCGTGCGGGCGCAACTGTTCGAGCGCGCGCACGAATGGATGGACACCCTGGGTTCCCTGCAAAAAAGGCTCGGCGTGTTCCACGACAATTTGTTGGATGAACTCAAGTCGCTCGACGCCGCCTGGACCGCGGCCGGGCGGGAGGCGCACGCGGAACCGTTGCGCCGCCTGGAAGAATTATACCGGCGGTTCGGCTACTTCAACCGCTGGAACAGCCAGATTAAGGAACGGATGGTGCAATTGACCTTATGAGAATTGCCTGTTTGATCGCATGCGCGTGGCTGGCGGCGGCGGCCGCGGCCGCTCAGGAGACCTGGCAAAATGCCTTGAGCCGGATGCCTCTGGGCACGGGTGCGGCGGAGTTGGACCGGACGAATTGCGTGCCGCTCCTGCTGAATGCCTTTCAATCCAACGGCGTCGTCAAGGCGCTCATCTTCATGCCCGGCGCCACGGACGAAATTTATTTTTTCCAGCGGGCGCATGCAAGATTGACCAATGCCCATCCCACGTTGCTCGACGCGGTCGCGGCGTTGACCCATCGAACCTTCATCCAGGCCGACTTCCGTCCGCCCTTTTTGCTGTTGCACACCACGGAAGATTCACTGGACGTGATTGCAATCACCGAAAATGAATCCACCGCCGCCAGGCTGCGCCGGTTCATCGTGCCTGGCCGCCTGATTTTTGAGGACGACGATTGGGATGGCGTGCTGGCGGGGCTGCGTCATCGGCTGCACATCGGGCTGCGCCCCTGGCGGGGGTCGTCTGCTTCGTGGCATTTTTACCGGCACAGCTTCGCGGCCTGCGGCTTGACCGATTGGGAGATGCTGGAAGCCCTGGCATTGGCGGGCAAAACCCGGTTCGTCGTCCATTGGCGCACGGCGGATTTTGAGCCGGACCGGCGCGAAGGCCCCGTGCCCGACCCGAAAAGACTCTCGTTGCCCTGACCGGCCTTCAACCCGAAAACCGAAGCTGAATGGGGAGAGCACGCGCCTCGCGCGCGGTTTTCCTGGCTTTCCATGAACCCCGTAGCGCAGTCGTCCCAACTGCGGGTTGCGGCGGCGTCTCGCCGCCAGTCCCAACACCCTGCGAGACGCCGGGTGAACCCGCAGGCGATGACGCCTGCGCTACCGACGACACGGAGTTCATGGCCCCGATGCGCGTCCAATCTTGGAGGTCGAAACTCCCCACGAACCGTGGAGCGCCGGGCACCGCCTCGGCCAGCTTCAAAGCTGTTTTCCCAAAGCGCCGAGGCGGTGCTCGGCGCTCCGATCGAATTGTTCGGGGGGTTCAATGCGCGAAATCCATTCGGGGATTCGCGGACGTCATCGCGCGCCAAGCCGCTGGACGCGAGGCGCGTCCAGCATCCCCCGAGGCGGGGGTGCTACCCAACTCCGGTTGTCGGGTTCAAGCCAGTCTGTCGCCGGCCTTCAGCGGATGGCCGGCGAGAAACTCCGCCGCGATCAGTCGTCTGCCGCCCTCGCGCTGCAATTCCAGAATGCGCAGCGCGTCTTTGCCGCAGCCCACAACGATTCCGTCTTTGTCGGCGCGCAAAATCTCGCCGGCCGGACCGGTGAAGCCGGCCGCCTCCACCTTCCAGATCTTGAGCAAGTGTGGCCTGCGTTCCGCCGGCAAGAATGCAAAGACGCCCGGCCACGGCGTGAAGGCCCGCAGACGGTTCCAGATTTTCTGCGCCGGTTCGCGCCAATCAATCCGCCCGTCCTGCTTTTTGATTTTGGGCGCGTAACTCACGCCTTCGGACGGCTGCGGCCGGGGCGGAATTTTCCCGGCGACATAGCCGGGAATGGTTTGCACGAGCAATTCCGCGCCCAACCGCGCGAGCCGGTGATGAAGCCTTTGCGCGTCGTCTCGGGGCAGGATGGGCGCACGCGTCTGCGCCAGAATGCCGCCGGTGTCCAGCCCCGCGTCCATTTTCATGATCGTCACACCGGTCTCCGTTTCGCCGTTGAGCAGGGCGGATTGGATCGGTGAGGCGCCGCGGTATTTTGGGAGCAGCGAGGCGTGGACGTTCAAACAGCCGGACGCCGGCAAATCCAGAACCGGCTGCGGCAGGATCTGACCGTAGGCGGCCACGACGATCAAATCCGGCGCCAGCGCGCGGAGTCCGGCGACGAAATCTTCATCACGGGCCTTGGCCGGTTGCAGGACCGGCAGGTTGAATTGCTGCGCCAGGTTTTTCACCGGGGACGGCTGCAATGCCAGGTCCCGGCCCTTGGGCCGGTCGGGCTGCGTGACGACGGCGGCCAGCTGAAATCGTGAATCACGCGCCAGCGCTTCGAGACTGGCGCAGGCCAGTTCCGCCGTGCCCATGAAAACAATCTTCATTTGTGGTTGGCGGTCCAGGATGGATGGTTTTCGGCGCGCGATGGCCCTGACACCTCGCCAGTCACGAATCCGGCGCAATTTCAGCGGAGCTTGACGACGTGCTTGAGGATGTCGAGAAACGTCTTGACCGGCGGACCGTCGGTGTTGATGCGGCGGACGAGGTCCTTGCCGTAGAAATTGAGCACGGGCTTGGTTTCCTTCTCGTAGGTCTTGAGGCGCTGGCGGATGACGTCGAGATTCGCGTCGTCGAGGCGGTTGTCCTTGAGGGCGCGGCGCTGCATCCGCGCGACGAGATTCTCGCGTTTCCTGGAGGTGAGATAAAAGACGGCCACGACGTCGAGCGTGTCGCTCAACATCCGCGCCTGGGTCAGGTTGCGCGGGATGCCGTCGAGCACCAGCGTGTCGGCGGCCGGATGGAAGCGCCCGGTCTGGGTGCTGCTGTCAATGAACCGCCGCCACAGTTGAATGGTCGGCCCGTCGGGCACCAACTGCCCGTGGCTGGAGTATTCCAGGAATGTCTTGCCGAGCGGACCCTCGGGCCGCAGGCTGCGGAAGACGTCGCCGCAGGCGCAATGGAAGAAGTTGGGAATGGCGCCGAGGACGCGGCCGTGCGTGCCCTTGCCGGAGCCGGGCGCGCCAAACATGAGGATGGTGCGGTACTTCATGCGACGGGCGGCGGAAACGAAGGAGGGGCCGGCCGAGGACGCAACCGCGTCGCCCGTCGCGCCTTGTTCGTCACGCGTCCTTGTGCTTGAGTTGAATTTCCTGGATCTCGGCAAAGGGCACCATCACTTCCTGGCTGGCGGCGCCTTTGACGATTTCAAAATGGATGTCGTTGGCGGCAATCCGCGTGATGCGCTGGACGAGGTAGCTGCCGCGCAGCGTCTTGACGGCCAGCACCAGGTCCTTTTCGGCCGCGCGGCGCGTGACGCCAAAGAAACCCGAAAATTTCGTCTCGAAAAACCGGCGGTTGAAGGTGAACTGACCGCGCTGAAAAACCTGCGGTTGAGGGTGGCTGGCGGCCGCCTCGTGCCCCGCCGCCGGCGCGATGTGCAGGCCGCCCGCCGCCGGCTCGGCGTGGGGCTCCGGCGCGGCGGCGCCCGGCACCACAAACGACGCGGCCGGGGCTTCCTCCTGCGCCGCCGTTTCTTCGCTGGGCGGCAGAGAGGTGGGCATGGACAGAAAAATGACCGGCCCGATCACCGGCAGGATGGCCGCCAACCCGACAACCTGCGCGAGCGGGCGGGCGCGGAAGATCGAGATTTCAAACGCCGCGTAGAGATTGGCGGCATAAAGCAGCAACAGCAACAACACTCCGAGCGACGAGGAAAAGAGCGCGCCAATCAGGGATTGTTTCGGCGGCAGCGCCAGACGCGACACCTCGTGAATCTTGATGGGCGCCTTGTGGACGAGCGCCGCCGGCGGAGTTTCGATGAACGGATCAACCAAGGGTTTGATCTTCGGATTTCGCGCCAGTTGCTTGAGGGAATCCTGCGAGAATTTCGGCCACGTCAGATTGGTGTAGGTGTCGTCGGCGAGGCGGAAGGTGATCCCGCTGTCGTTGAAGGTCACGATGTCGCCGGTCACCGAACCGCCGCCGTTCAAGGAATACGCGTCCGCGCCGGCCGCCGTCAGCGCCAGCTCGCAAAGCCAGAGGCCCAGAATTGTCCCGCAGAGTGTGCGCACGGGAGTTTTTCTAGCAAATGTCCGGGATTGGCGAAAGGAAAATTCGAGCCGCCCGGGCGCCGAAGCACGCAACCGGTTCAACGGTTCATGCCTTCGCCTCCACGGGCGCTTCCTCTTCGGCCGTTTCGCGCCCCGCCGCCTCCTTTTCCGCCGGCGACTCGGCGGCCGCCAGTTTGGCCGCGCCGGCGAACAGGGCGGTGAACAGGCCGCCGCTCAGGATGGTGTTGCGGAACAACTGCCATGTCGTCGGATGCACGTCCAACCGCCCCCTCGTCAAGGCCTGGATCCAGCCGGCAACGGTCTTGGCGTAGGCGGGGTCCTGCAGCCAGGCCAGGGTGTTGGTGACGAGGTAAAAAAGGGCCGCGCCGAGCAGACCACCCAGCAGCAGCTTCAAGAACGGCGCGCGCCGGCCGAACCATTTGCCCAGCGCAATGAGCAGCCCATAGACCGCGTAATTGAGCGCCAGATAAATGCCGAACGGGGCGATGTGATAATAAAAAACATTCAGCGCCACGTCCGTGACGGCCATCGCGCCCAGCGGCAGCCGCCAGGCCGCCGCGCCCGTGAAAAAGGCGCCCGCGCAAAACGCGAAGGCGTAAGCAGCGCTGAAATCCGGTGGCAGCAGGCCCGGAATCCGTGAAACCGCGAACAGCGCCACGAACACCCATGGCAGCCGGCGCGACCATTTTTCGTCCATGACTGGAAGAATAATCCGGTGCGGGGAAATGACAAGAGGAGTTGAAGGACCGCCGCCGCCTTGTTTATCCTGCGCGCGCATGAACCTGCTACCCTTTGGCATATTGCCCGCGCACCGGTCGCGGACGTTTGTCCCTCCGGCCGCCGACCTTGGCGACTGGCCGCAAATCGCGCCGCTGTTCGACCGGCTGGAAGCCCGGGTTGGGGCCTGCCAAACCGCGTCGGAACTTGAACGCTGGCTCCTGGATTGGGGCGAGCTTTCCGCGGCACTCGACGAGGAGGCCTCGCGCCGGTACATCGCCATGACCTGCCACACGGACAACGCCGACGCGGAAAAGGCGTATCTCCATTTCGTGGAAAACGTCGAGCCTCAACTCAAGTCGCGCCAGTTCGCCCTGGAGAAAATTTACGTCGCGCATCCCCTGCGCGGTGAATTGCTCCAGATTGGAGCGCCGGCCACCGGCGGGCCGCGTTTCGAGCCTGCCGAACCCGGGCTGCCGGCTGGCTGGCCGGCGCCCCGCCGCTATGACGTTTTTGACCGCGACGCGAGAAACCACGTCGAGCTGTTCCGCCCGGAAAACGTGCCGCTGGAAACCGAGGAAGCCAAGCTCTGCCAGCAATACCAGAAGTTGAGCGGCTCGCTCACGGTGAATTTCCGCGGCGAGGAAAGGACGCTCGTCCAGATGGGGCGATACCTCGAGGAGCCGGACCGGGCGCTGCGGCAGGAGGCCTGGGAACTCGTCGCCCGGCGCCGCCTGCAGGAGGCCGACAAGTTCGACGGCATTTTCGACCAACAACTCCAGTTGCGCGCGCAAATCGCCCGCAACGCCGGGTTCGACGATTACCGCGACTACGCCTTCCGCAGGCTGGGTCGCTTCGATTACACGCCGCGGGATTGCGAAAAATTCCACGAGGCCGTGGAACGGGAAGTCATGCCCGTGCTGCGCGAAATGCAGGCGCGGCGGCGCGCGCAATTGAAACTGGAAAAATTGCGTCCCTGGGACCTGGCGGTGGACCTTCTGAACCGTCCGCCGCTCAAACCGTTCCGGGAAGTCGGCGAGATGGTGTCGCGCACTCAAAACATTTTCAACCGGCTGGACGGCGAACTGGCTGGCGGCTTCCGGCAGATGCAGGACGGGCGGCTGCTCGACCTGGACAATCGCAAGGGCAAGGCGCCCG
This sequence comes from Verrucomicrobiota bacterium, assembly GCA_028873125.1. Taxonomy (GTDB): domain Bacteria; phylum Verrucomicrobiota; class Verrucomicrobiia; order Limisphaerales; family UBA11358; genus UBA11358. The sequence goes on from JAGWMQ010000112.1 coordinate 11,507, forward strand.
GCGGCTACCAATGCACGCTGGCCGAGGCGCGGCTGCCGTTCATTTTCATGAACGCGGTGGGCCTGCAGCGCGACGTGGAGACCCTCCTGCACGAAGCCGGCCACGCCTTCCACGCGCTGGCGACGCGGGAGGAAGACTTGTACGCCTACCGCAGCGCGCCGATTGAATTTTGCGAGGTGGCCTCGATGAGCATGGAACTGCTCGGCACCGGGTTCATCGAGGAATTTTATTCCGCCGCCGACGCCAGCCGCGCGCGGCGCGCGCATCTCGAAGGCGTGGTGGGCGTGTTTCCGTGGATTGCGACGGTGGACGCCTTCCAGCACTGGTTCTACACGCACCCGGAGCACACGCGCGACGAACGCCGCCGGGCGTGGCTGGATTTGATGGACCGCTTTGGCGGCGACGTGGACTGGAGCGGCTATGAAATCGCGCGGGCCAATCTCTGGCACCGGCAGTTGCACATTTTCATCCACCCGTTTTACTACATCGAATACGGCATCGCACAACTCGGCGCTCTGCAGGTTTGGGCCAATTCAAAACGCGACGGGACGAAGGCGCTGGACGACTACAAAAAATCCCTGGCGCTGGGCGGCTCGCGTCCGCTGCCGGAGCTGTTTTCCGCCGCCGGCTGCCGCTTTGAATTCAGCGAACGAACGATTCAGCCGCTGGCGAAAATGCTGAGGGAGGAACTGGCAAAATTGTAGCGCTGCACCCAGCGGTTCTTCTCCATCTCCCCGTCCAACGGGGAGAGGAAATACAGGCAGTGCGCCGCTGGCCTCGGTTGCCAAAGTTGTTCCAAGACGCGGGTAGCCAGTTTGAATTCAGCGAAAGAACAATTCAACCGCTGGCGAGAATGCTGTGGGTGGAGGGGTGTGTGGCCGGAAAGTAACCTGGATTCATGCGACGGCCCGGATTTTGAGGCGCTCGGATTCATGCAGACGGTTCCAGCATTCGTCCCAGCGGTTGCTTTGCAGGGCGCAACGCAAATCCGAGACGCTCTTGCCTCCGGCTTCGGTC
>JAGWMQ010000008.1 GCA_028873125.1 Verrucomicrobiota bacterium
GTCGAGGTCAACGGCCAGCGATTCCAGGCGGCCACCGAGCATCCATTCGGCGAGGCCCACGACCACGAGCCGGCGGGTGATGGGGATGGCAATGAAAATGACACCCAGCATCAACGCTACCAACGTGGCGAACATGGTTCCGAGCAAAAGCCGGAACAGCCAACGGCGAACTGAGGGAGATGTCGTGGTCATACGCCAATAGTGGTTGCACCGGGCCGATTGCTGGGATTGCCCGGCTGCCTGGCGCCAAACAGCTTCAACAGCCATGCCTTGCCTCGCGCCGTCAGGCACCAGGCCAGCGCGAACACGACTGCCTCGGCGAGCACCAGCACCAGCACATCGCGCACAACGGCGCGGAACAGGAACGGACGATTGTGGCCGGGAAGAGTCATGACGTCATTGCATTGGCGGCGGTTGGGGGTTCCGCCGGCGGCGGAACGGCAGCCGTTCGCGCAGGCGACCGTCAAACAACCAGTCCAACACGACGACTCCCACCAATGTTGCAGCGATCCGCTTGAGAACCTTCTTCCATGTCGGGATTTTTGAGTTTTCGTTCATGGAGCCATTGTGACAGAGATGCGAAGGCTTGCACGGAATTGGACGTCCGCCGACGTAGAAAACGCAATGCGAGCCAGCGAGGTTCACAAACCAATTGCCGAACCAAGCCCCCATTGCCTTTCGGCGGTTTCCCGACTCACGACTGTTAGGCTCATAAACTATTGCGGCGCTGAATGCAAGCCCGTGCAAAGGTCCGAGGTCGGTTGGTGGAATTTGGTCCGGCGCCTTTGCAAGCGACTCAACTCGGCCGGATTCCACTCTAATCCAAACCTCATCAATGAGTTGCGACACAGGTCAAAGCCCCCCTGTTTGCCTTGGTTGGCTTGCCCGCACCTGAGTTCGGTGGTGGGTTCAAAGCACATAGTGGCTCCGTTTCTCGGACACGACAGCAAAGTTGCCGGCCGCACGGCGGCGACGTGCCGCGGTGGCATCCAGAGTGTATGCTACAAGGTGATCTTCGTGGGATTTGATGGTTTGTTGCAGCCGCCGCCAGAACAATTCGAACCGGTCTTCATCCAGCCAGCATTCGAAGACGCTCTTTTGCACGCGCACGCCGTGGTCCTGGCAGACTTCGGCCACACGACGGAGCCGGCGTGGGCAAGCAATGTCATAGGCAACAACGCGGAGCATCTCGTCAGCACTGGGTGGATGTCGGTGAGGCTGGACGGGCAGGAGGTCCTCCCACCAGTCGAGTTCGTTGGTGGAGTTCAATTGAGTCGGAACGGGGCATAATTTTGGGGCTGCACCAAGGCTAGTTTGAATTGGACGGCAGCATTTTGCAACTGCTGGCGCAGCGTAGTGCGGCAACCGGCGTGTTCGGAGAGAAATTCGCGTTGCAGCCGCTGTTCGTAGTGTTGGATGAGGGTCCGGCGTCCGTCGCGGGCGAGCCACACGCCGTGGTCGTGCGCCTCGAAATGTGATTTTTGCAAGATGCGATGAGAGAAAAGTCGCAGCGTCAACGGTTCGATCAGCGCGGGACGAAACGGCTCCATCAAGTCCAGTGGGAGCGACCAGCGACCATCTTGCGGTTGGTGCAGACAGCCCAAGGCCGGATCAAGTCCGCGCACGACGCAGGCAGTGAGCAGTTCGCCATAGACCAAAGCGGAGAGGTAGGAGAGACAGGCGTTGACCGGATTGCCCGGCGGGCGCGTGGAGCGTTGACCGAACGGGAATTCGGACGGCAGAAAGTTCGACCAAGCGTTGTAGAACAAAACGGCGGCAGCGCCTTCGGAACCAAGCAAGGACGGCAAGTCTGCGGCTTGTTTGGCGTCGCGTTCGCGGGCGTTCAACGAATCGAACGCTGTGGCGTCCAACAGGTGATGGTTGGCATCCAGACGCTGCAATAGACGGCGACCGTTGGCGATCTTGGCCTCGACCAGTTTTCTGGCAATGGCAAGGCAGGCCGCAGGGCTGCCGGCCAATTGATATTGAAGCATCCGCGAGGAACCGCGGGGCGGAGTGGGCGGCTCGAAAGAGCCCAGCAAACGCCCGTTCCATGCAAGGAAAGTGACTGGAATTTGCCGCTTGAGCAATTCGCACATTGCGGGGGTGGAGACGAACACTCCCTCCGCAAAAACCACGCGCTCCAACTCACCGAGCGGAACCTCGGATTTTAGCAATTGAGTTTCGCCGTTTGGGAGCCGAACGGTCAACCGTTCCGAGTGGAGCGAAACCTCGGCGCGGGGAGTCTGGACACTGAGAAGCGGCATAGTCAAAACCTCAGGTTGAGGCGGTGGCACCCCACCTGCAAGCGCACAACAGGCCGGCGTTTTAAACCCAGATCATATTCCACGTGCCACCAACGTGAACGCAACAGGCGGAGCACGAAGCAGCGCCAAGTCCCACTCCAATCCACCGAGTTTTCAAAAGCACCGGAGTCTTGAAAATGTCCCGAGTAATCCACGCGTTCGCCGGAACGACCCACGCCACGTAGCGCTTCCCAACAGAGGCAACCGGGTAATGATGCGCTTTGAAATCGCCGCTGCCATGCCGTCGCAACACGTTTTGCCAGCGCACGGAGAATAGCTTCATCGTGCGGCGTGTAGAAATACGAGAGCCAACTTTGCAACGTCCTTGCGGCCTCAGCCGCCACTGCTTCGCCGTGATTGCCGGCGGTTTGCACAAGCCGCAGGAGAAATTGTTCGGCTTCAGCCAACTCCTCCGGACTGACCGTGCGGATGATTCGGCCACGGTCGTCGCGGCGAAAGGCAAAACCGAGGAAACGGGCCTCCGTGAAACCGGTAAATACCGTCTTCCGCTGGTTCAAGTGCAATCCCAGATCCTGAAGTGTTCGCACCACCAGTTCGTGTGCTTGCGATCCGAGTTCCGGGCTGGGGAGCAGCACGAGACAATCGTCAGCATAACGCGCGAATTCCCAGCCGGCTGCCTCAAGTTCTGCATCCAAGCGATGCAGAACGATATTGGCCAGCAAGGGGGAAAGCGGACTGCCTTGAGCCAAGCCTGCAACGGAGGAACGCACCAAGCCATTTTCATAGACCCCACACACCAATATGCATTTGACCAATTTAGCGAAATGCTCATCAGCCAAATCATTTGCCAGCGTCGTGAGGACGACGGAATGAGGAACCGAATCGAAAAAATCTTCGATGTCGAGGTGCAACACGTGCCGAGCACCGCGGTTGAAGGCTTTTTCGACCGCCACGAGCGCGTCACGTGTTCCTCGCCCCGGCCGATAAGCATAACTGTGGCTGGAAAAACGTCGTTCCCATACGGGCGCAAGAATTTGGGCGGCAGCCTGCTGCACGACGCGGTCCATCACGCAGGGAAGCCGTCCACGTGGCGAGAGAAGTCGAACAACTCTGCGAGCACTTTTCTTGCTTCGGTCGAGGCGTGTGCTGAGGGCGAATCGGGGGTGACGCCACGGAACGTTAATTGCAGAGCCTGGGCGCAGTCGAGGGCGTTCCGGGCGGGCAGCATCGTCAGGACATCATCGCCGCCCGCGTAAAGAAGTTGTCCGCCGAACGCCTTCACGATAGGTCCGGCACAGTAGAGGCTGAAGTTCGAGAGCGCTTCGGACAACGCCGCGTGGTAACCCGGGGAAAGCGGTCGCTTGACTTGCTCCGCCGACACCAAGGATCGAGCAGCATCCCAGTGTTTCAGGAAATACTCCTGTGCTTTCTCCGCGAGGCTGTTAACCAGAGGCGCGGCTTTTTCACCGCTAACCCACTGACCCATGTCGTCACCGTCCATGGCGAGGACGGCATAGTAGGATTCCTGTGGCTTCAGCCTGTCCAAGTCGGAGTCGGCTTCATCCCAGAAGAACGGCTTGCGACTGCCGGACGCGATCTCGATGACCGACTTGAAATGCTCCCGCAATGCGTGTCCGACATCGAAGTCGAAGAGACCGTTGAGACTGTCCCTTCCGGTGGAAAGAAAAGCCCGCGCCCAAAGACGCTTGATGACGGTCAGCGCTCCATATATTTGGCCGCCGATGAAATGGCGCTCAGCTTGGGGATGCTCACGGGTCTTTTCGCCAAGCAGCGGATGGTTCCGAAGCAGTTCCCAGAAGCGCTTATGCTCCTTGCCGCCGAGCACTTCACTGCGGCCGTCGAGATGGTCCTTCGGCACGCCGTCGGCTTCCAACTGGCCGGCGCGGTGCCAGGGGGCAAAGCCACGGGCATTCTTGCGTGCGGCGAATTTCCAGTCGGTGACAGCGTAATGCAGCGCCCAAGTGAAACCGGCATTTGAGCTCGGTCCATAGCTTTCACGTTCATTCGCGGGAATAAACTCTTCGGCCCAGCGTTGTAAGAGCCGCAGCGGATGCTGATTCCAACCGCCGTGCAACGGAGGTGTGCCCGCAGCCGCAGATTGCAGCGCCGCTCGCGTGTCGGTCCAAGGATGCACCACCCAGTCCACGATCGGGAAGCGAGCGACCTGCGCGTGCCAGTGCTGGTCCCAGCCTGGGCACTGGCCATTGAGTTGCGATTCCAAGAAAGCCTTCACACTTGCGACGATTCTGCCCCACACAGCGTTCACGGCAGCGGAAGCCAATTCCGCCAGTTCATTCGCGCGAGCCGCCGGCACCAGAGCAAGGAAGCGATTCGGCAAATTGGGGGTTAGGAGTTCGTTTTCGTGGCTGGCGCGGAGCTTGAGGTTGCCAAAATAACCGCGCTTCCACCAATGAAAGTCGGCCAAGGGCAAGCCACGCATTTGCGGAAAGACGATTGCATCGGGGCCGACCCCGGTGACTTCGGCTCCGTTGGCTAAATTTCCACCTTCTGCCACCGCGAGCATGGCTTGGGCAATCAGAAAACTAAGCAGATAGCTGCCGGACCACAGGTCTTGAGTCTTCCGCGCCTGCGCAATGAAGTCCTGCACTGGCCCAATCTGGAACAGCAGGAAAGCCGGACGCCCTTCGCATGCGCTGAACGCAGCGGCGAGCGCGTTGTGATGCCAGAGGGTGTGGTCGGGAATCCGCGTATCGGCGACGAGATAGGCAAAATGGCTATTCTTCTCTCGCGCTGCCAATTCTGGCCACAGTCGCCACCCGGTGATGAATTTCCGTTGCCAGTCCTCGGCATCAGTCAAGGCTGCGGCCTCCAACGCCCGCGTCAATTCAGTTTCCAACTGGGCTGTGGTTGGGGGGAAGGCGCCTGCCCTGAGTCGTCCTCCGCCTAGCGGATGCCGGAACTCCAGCCAGCTTTCCTTCCAATCCACACGCAGCCCGGATTTCGCGGGATCAGGGAAAATGAGGCGATCTGCGGCCGCGGCCTGCCAGTCCGAAGATTTTTCAAACGCGACCATGTCCTCCACAGAAAGTCCGAAACGGTTCAAGAATGAGTCGCGCTGTTTTTCATGGTCACGGATGCCGACGGGTTTGTGCGGCGGGTCATGCAGAAAAGCGGCCAATTTCTGTTTCCAAATTTCGTTCATGGTTCTCATGGCCCAGTTCAATCCATCATCGGCTCGAAGGACGCGACGCCTGATTCCACCTGCTGCGCAGTCGGCTTGTGTGAAGATATTCTTTGCATGGCGACATTATTGCAGCGGCTTCGTCGCTCTGCACTGATCCGGACGTCTACGGACGTTCGAGAGAATTTCCAAATGATTCCAACATAAATCCGCGCTCGGGATCAAACCATGAGATCATTTTGAATGTCGTTTCATTTTTGGCAAGGGAATTTTTCAGAGAACTTTTTGAGCCAATCGGCGTGGGATTCGGCGAACGGGAAAGCGGAGCGGAGGCGGGGTGACGATTGGAAGAGAGTCGGAGCGGAGCAACCGTCGGCGAATCACAGGCGGAAGCGCGCGGATTTTTCATTGCCAACCGATGCCGCTCGTGCCGACAACCTTTTCTGCGAAAAAAGGGCGGGTCGTGAGGGGCACAGGGCCGACCGTCAGTCCGTGGAGGAAGGATGAAAGCGCGCTGGTCACGGCGATTGAAAATATCACTGCTGGGACTGACCGCCGTTCAGAGCACAATGTGCGTTTCGACAAATACGGCGCAAGATAAAGACTTCGCGGCTCGATTTACTGCACTTTTACTGCACTCGTTCATAACTTCTTTATTATAAATGGAGCGGGCGAAGGGAATCGAACCCTCGTGTGAAGCTTGGAAGGCTTCCGTTCTACCATTGAACTACGCCCGCAGCGTCGCGCTGCAGCGCGGCCACGCCGGCCCGAGGCGCCAACTGCAGCCCTGCCGCAAGCCAATCATAATGCCCGCGCTTGCCTTGTCAATCCCCCGTCACTATCCTCGCGGGCATGGCAGCGCTCCTTTTGACCGGCGGACGCGTCCTGGATCCGGCCAACCATCTCGACGCGACTGCGGACGTTTTGATTCTGGACGGAAAAATTTCTGCCGTCGGCAAGCCGCTCCCTCCGCCAGCGGGAGCGGAAACCCTCGACGTCCGGGGAAAAATTGTCTGCCCCGGCTTGATTGACATCCACGTGCACCTCCGCGAACCGGGCCAGACGACCAAGGAAACGCTGGCCACCGGCACGGCCGCCGCCGCGCGAGGCGGATTCACCTCCCTGGTGTGCATGCCCAACACCTCGCCGGTCATCGACAACGCCGGCACCGTCGCCCTCATCCGCGAACGCGCGGCCCGCGAGGGCTGCGTGAACGTGTTTGTCGCCGCCGCGATTTCCAAAAACAGCGCCGGCGAGGAACTGGCGCCCATCGGCGGGCTCAAACGCGCCGGCGTCGTGGCCATTACCGACGACGGCCGTTGCGTTCAGAACCACGAGTTGATGCGCCGCGCCTGCGAATACGCCCGGATGTTCGGCCTGCCGGTGATGGATCATTGCCAGGATTATTCGCTGGTGAGCGACGGGGTGATGCACGAAGGGCGCTGGAGCACGGCGCTGGGCCTGCGCGGGTGGCCGGCGTCGGGCGAGGAGATGATGGTCGCGCGCAACATCTTGCTGGCGGAGTTGACCGGGGCGAGAATCCATTGCCAGCACCTGAGCGCCGCGGGCAGCGTGGCCCTGCTGCGCCAGGCCCGCCAGCGCGGCGTGCCGATTTCCGGCGAAGCCTGCCCGCATCATTTCACCCTCACTGACGCGGCGGTCGCCGGCGGCGAGAAATTCTGGGCGGAGGACGGAAAGGAGTTGGCAAAGCTTCAAAACGGCGCGCTGCCGGGCTGGCCCAAATACCACACGAATTTCAAAATGAACCCGCCGCTGCGCTCGGCGCGTGACCGCGAGGCGGTGCTCGAAGGACTGGCCGACGGCACCATTGAAATCCTGTGCAGCGACCACGCGCCGCATTGCGATTACGAAAAGGAAGTGGAGTTCGATTACGCGCCCTTCGGCATCACGGGCCTGGAAACCGAGCTGGCGCTTTCGCTGATGCAATTGGTCCACTCGAAAAAGACTTCGCTCGCGGATTTGATCGCCAAATTCACGGTCAATCCGGCGCGGCTGCTGAGCCTGCCCAAAGGCGCGCTGACCCCGGGCGCGGACGCGGATGTGACGGTGTTCGATCCCGAGGCGGAGTGGAACTTCCAGGCGGAAACCTCGGCCAGCAAATCCCAAAACAGTCCGTTCGACGGCTGGAAGCTGAGGGGCAGAGCCGTGGCAACGATCGTCGGCGGCAGGATGGCTTGGTCAGAAAACGCCCGGCTCGTGGCGGCGGGAAATTGAAACTATCGTCCCACCTTTGGTTGGCCGCTTTGCCCTCTACGGCGCGCAATTTGGGTTTGCCTGAACAGCGGCCCGAGGGTAAAGTCTAGTGTTGAAACGGACCCATGAAAATTATGAAAAAAATACTCGTTGGACTGGCGATCGGCTGCGTTTGGCTGCAAACGCAGGCGGCGGACTTGGCTTGGGGAACGGATTTGCCCAAGGCGCTGGCGCAGGCCAAGTCGGAACACAAAATGGTGCTCCTGGATTTCACCGGCTCGGACTGGTGCCCGTGGTGCATTAAATTCGACAAGGAGGTGCTGAACACCGACCAGTTTGCCGACTACGCCAAGGCGCACCTGGAGCTGGTGCTGGTGGATTTCCCGCACAAGAAGGAGCAAAGCGCCGATTTGAAAGCCGCCAACCGGGCCTTGTTAAAGAAATACAACGTGGACGGTTTTCCGACGTTCGTGGTGCTCAACTCTGACGGGAAGGAAATTGGACGGCAAGCGGAATACGAACCGGGCGGGCCGAAGACGTTCATCGCCAAGCTGGACACGTTCGGCAAGCAGTGAGACTTTGCAACGTCGGAGCGCGGCGCAAATTGCCGCGCTTTTTTTTTGCCTCGAACGGTCTTCCCGCTTAGGCTCAGCGGGTTTGATGAACGCAATTCTGGCCCTCGAGGACGGCTCGTTGTTTCGCGGACAAGGTTTCGGCGCGCGCGCCGCCGCGTGCGGTGAAGTGTGTTTCAACACCTCCATGACCGGCTACCAGGAGATCCTCACCGACCCCTCGTACAAGGGCCAGATTGTCACCATGACCTATCCGCTCGTCGGCAACTACGGCGTCAACGAGCTGGACGTGGAGTCGTGGCGGCCGCACGTTGCCGGCTTCGTCATCCGCGAACTCTCGCCGGTCGTCAGCAACTGGCGGGCGGACTGTTCCCTGGCCGAATTCCTGGAGCAGCATGGCATTCCGGGCGTTCAGGGCGTTGACACGCGCGCGCTCACCAAAAAACTCCGCGTGAGCGGCGCGATGAACGGGTTCATTTCCACCGGGGACGTCTCGGACGCCGAAGCCGTCAAGCGCGCCAGGGAATTTGTGTTCGTGGGGGTGGATTACGTTCGGGAGGTCACGCACAAGAGGGCCTTTCGCTGGGACGAAAAGGACGAGCAGAGCGCGGCGTTCGACCTGGTCCAGGGCAACGTCAGCACGGACGCGCGGCATCACGGCCAACCGCTGCCGCCGGCGGACATTCCCATCGTCGCGTTCGATTACGGCCTGAAATACAACATCCTGCGCCGGTTGCGGCAGCACGGGTTTGCCGTCCAGGTCCTGCCGGCCACGGCCTCGGCGGACGACGCCCTGCAACACAAGCCGGCGGGCATTTTCCTCTCCAACGGCCCCGGCGACCCGGCGGCGCTGGATTATCTGGTGCGCGAAGTGCGCACGCTCGCCGGCACGGGCATTCCCATTTTCGGCATCTGCCTCGGGCACCAGATTCTCGGCCAGGCCTTCGGCGGAAAAACCTTCAAGCTCAAGTTCGGCCACCGCGGCGGCAACCAGCCGGTCAAGGACCTGGAAACCGGCCGGATCGAAATCACCGCCCAAAACCACGGCTTCGCGGTGGATCCCCAGTCCCTGCCGCCGGACGTTGTGGTGGACCGGATCAATCTCAACGACCGGACCGTTGAAGGCCTGCGCCACCGGCGCAAACCGATTTTCTGCGTTCAATATCATCCCGAAGCCTCGCCGGGGCCGCACGATTCGACGCCGCTGTTCGCGCAATTCCGGTCGCTGATTGAACGTCGTGGTTGACGTTGGCGAAAGCCGCTTCAGGCGGCTGCGCGGTGGTCGAACCGAAAACTCGGAGGACGCATCCGGGTCCGACCCCGAACGCGGTTCGGGACTTTTTCGGGCGCCGGCTCCGTCATGAGCGTCTTTGTATTGTGTTGAACATTTGGATTTGACTTGGCGGGCGCGGCGGTCATAATCGGCTCCACTAAGCTATGGCGAAACTTGTGATCCTGACCCAAAGCCTGGCTGGCCGCGCGCACGAACTGACGACGGAGCGCACCACGATTGGCCGTGTCGAGGACAACGCATTTCAAATCGCCGAGCCGTCGGTTTCCAGCCATCACTGCGAGGTCATGCTGCGCGGCGACGAGGTGGTGGTCAAGGACTCCAACTCCACCAACGGCACCTTCATTGCCGGCGAAAAAATTTCCGAGGGCGTTTTGAAGCCCGGCCAGACGCTGCGCCTGGGCAACGTGGAATTGCGCCTGGAAAACGGGGCGCCCGCCGCCCCCGGCGCCCCCGCGCCGGCCCCGCCGAAGAAATCGGAACCGGCCAAAACCGTTTCCGCCGGCGTGCGGCTGGACCAGTTGGAACAGGGCGGCCGCGCGCCGATGCTGGACACGGTGGGCGGCTTCTCCAAAAAGAGCAACCAGGTCAACCGCTGGTTTTGGATCGTCGCGGTGATCATCGGCGTGGTGATCCTGGGCTTGCTCCTGTTCGTCTTCACTTTTGTCCCCCACAACAACGCGCCGCGGCCGTGAAACCGCGCCGGGCAAGCCGGGCGAAGGACGCGCTGACGCGGACGGAGGTGGTGTTCATGATTCTGGGGCTTCTGATTGTCGTGTTCTTTTGGGTCATTAATCGTATGAGCACTCCACCGGGGCCGATGCCGCATGACGTTTGCGTTGAGAACTTGAAACAAATCGGATGGGCCTTCCGGGAATGGGAAGGCGATCATAACGACCGATTTCCGATGCAAGTTTCGACCGCAGACGGCGGCGCGAAAGAATTGATCGCCGCCGGAGACATCGCTGCGCCTTTCCAGGTACTCTCCAATGAATTGCCGACACCAAAAGTTTTGATTTGTCCCGAAGACAAAAACCATGTCACCGCGACCAATTTTTCCGCCATCAACAATTCACACGTTAGCTACCTCGTCGGCTTGGATGCCAACGACAGATATCCGCAACGAATTCTCTCCGGCGACGACAATTTTGCCATTGGCGGCGTGCCGGTAAGATCCGGCTTGCTGTATCTTTGGACGAATGATCCTATTTCCTGGACGGCCGTGCGGCATGGATTTCGAGGCAACATTGTTCTTTCCGACGACAGTGTTCAGCAAACAACTCAACTTGGTTTGCGTCAGGCGCTTCAACAAACCGGCTTGGCCACCAACCGGCTGGCGATTCCGTAATTGATTGCTTCGCGAATTTCGGGCTGCCTCCGGCGTCCTCAACACCAACTTAACTTTTCGGCGGCCCGGTGCTTTGGCGTTCGACCAGTTCGGCGGACAGCAACTTGGCCTCGGGCCGCTGGCCGCGCAGCAATTGCAGCATGGCCTCCACCGCCGCCAGACCCAGCCGGAATTTGGGCTGGCGCACCGTCGTCAGCGGCACGCTGAAATGCTCGGCCAGGAGCACGTTCCCGAAACCTGCCACGGAAACGTCGCCGGGGATCTTCAGCCCCTGCGCCAGCAGCGTCCGGGCGCAGCCGACGGCCGCGAGGTCGTTGACGGCTTGGACGGCCGTGGCGGAGCAGGACTCGTTGAGAATTTGCAGCGCCGCCTTGGCGCCGTCCTCGATCGTGATGCCGGCCTGGAACACCAGCCGGTCATCCACGTCCAGGCCCGCCTCGCGCAGCGCGCGGCGGTAGCCCTCGAACCGCTCGCGCGCCCACGGCGCGGCCGGCGGGCCGGTCAGATAGGCGATGCGCCTGTGTCCGAGCTTGAGCAGATGCTGGGTGACGGCGCGGCTGGCGAGCGCCTCCTCGATTTCGACGGCGACGAAGGACTTACAAAACGGCGCCGGCGGGCCGAGCAGAACCACCGGCGTGCGGCGGGCCAACAGTTCCTGGTAAATGCGCGCCTCGGTTTCAAAGCGATACACCGGCGAGAGGAACAGCCCGTCCACGCGCCGCGACAGAAGGCGGCGCACGCAATGCTCCTCGCGCTGGGGCATGTTGTGGGTGTGCGCCAGCAGCAGGTCGTAGCCCAGTTCGTGGGCGCGTTCCTCGATGGCGAAGACGATGCGGGCGAAGACGGGATTGGTGCTGGTGGGAATGACCAGGCCAAAAAGCTTGGTCTTGCGCGTGCGCAGGCATTGGGCGGTCGTGTCGGGCACGTAACCCATCTGCCGGGCGAGCGCCTTGAGGCGCGCCTTGGTCGCCGCCGACACGTCCGGCTCATCGCGCAGCGCCTTGGAAACGGTCATCACCGAGACGCCGGCCTGCTGGGCGATGTCTTTGAGCCGGACCATGTTCAGAAGGATGTGCCAGGTGTTTGAGCAACCACGTCGTTCTTCGGCAGAGCACAATACAAACGAATGATTCGACGGGCGAACATTTTCGTCCGGGCGCGCAGATTTTTTTCATCCTTCATCATGCATCCTTTACACCGAGGCGCCGCGCCAGTGCAACTTGTGGCGCAGGGTGATCCAGAAGGAATCGCCGGCCAGATGAACCAGACGGACCACCCGGCGGCTGCGCCGGATCGTGACCGCGTCGCCGGCGCCCAACTCGGCGATGCTCTGGCCATCCACACTCAGGAAGGTCGTCGCCAGTTTGGGATGGGCGGGCTGGATGCGAATGACTGCGTCCAGCGGCAGGACCAGCGGGCGGTTGGACAGCGCGTGCGGACAGATGGGCGTCACCACGACCACCTCGGCGGTCGGATAAATCGCCGGGCCGCCCGCCGCCAGCGAATACGCCGTCGAGCCGGTTGGTGAACTGACAATCAATCCGTCGCAGCGATAGTGCGTGACCGATTCGCCGTCCACGCTCACGTCCAGGCCGATGAGGCGGGAAACGGCGCCGCGGCTGACGACGACGTCGTTCAGCGCGGTTTTGTCAAACGCCCGGCCTTCGGCGCGCCCGGCGACCTGGAGCAGCGCGCGATCTTCGTATTTGAATTCGCCGTTCCAGACCTGGCGGAGCGCGCGCGGCAGGTCGCTGGACGGCACGGCGGTGAGAAAACCGAGGCTCCCGATGTTGACGCCCAGCAGCGGCGTGGCCGCGCCGGCGATTTCGCGGGCCACCCGCAGGAGCGTGCCGTCGCCGCCAAAGACCAGCAGCAAATCCGTCCGGCGCGCGAGCGCCGCGGCGTCGGCGTCGCAAACGGCCCGGCGCCCGGCGCGCTCGATGAGGCGCACGACCCGGCGCAGGACGGCCTTGCCTTCGGCCTTTTCGGGATTACCGATGAGACCGACGCGCTTGATTTTGTCGGCTTTCAATTTGCTCAAGAGTCCAACGTGAAGTGTAAAACGCGAATTTCAGTCCGCAGGCTTCACATTTCACGCTTCACGCGTCACGCTTGTTTTTCAATCAGCGCCAAAAATTCTTTGTTGCCGGCCGGGCCGGTCAGCGGCGATTCAACCACATTCCGCCACGAAAGGCCAGACCGGGTGGCGACAAACTCCCGGAGGTCCTCCAGGATCCTCGCGTGCACCGCCGGGTCGCGGATCACGCCGCGGCCCTTGTCCGCCTCGGCCTTGCCGGCTTCAAATTGGGGCTTGACCAGCGCGACCATTTTGCCGCCGGGCTTCAACAGGGGCGCGGCCGTCGGCAGGATTTTCTTGAGCGAAATGAAGGAGCAGTCCATCACCACCAGATCGAACGGCTGGGAAAGTTGCGCGGCGGTCAGATGCCGGGCGTTGGTTCCTTCCATGACCACGACGCGCGGGTCGCGGCGGAGTTTCCAGGCCAGTTGTCCACGGCCAACATCCACGGCGAAGACCTTGGCCGCGCCGCGCTGGAGGAGGCAATCGGTGAAGCCGCCGGTGGACGCGCCCAGGTCGAGAGCGACGAGTCCGGCAACCTCCAGTTCAAACCGGTCCAAGGCACGTGCGAGCTTGTGGCCGCCGCGGCTGACATAGGGATCGGCGGTGTCCAGCGTGAGGGTGTCCTCCGGCTTGACCGGGTCGCCGGGTTTGCGGGCGGGCCGGGCGTTGATGCGCACCTGGCCGGCGAGGACGGCGCGTTTGGCTTTTTCGCGGCTCGGACAGAGGCCGCGTTCGACGAGGGCTTGGTCCAGGCGAAGCATCGAGGTATTGAGCCGCATTGGTTCCACCCCGGCAACCCTGAATTGACGGCGCCAGGCGCCAGGCGGACCCACTTCATCGTCACATCGGAAAGGAACCGGAACCGGGAAGATTCATCCCGCCCGCACGTTCTTCAAAGACGGGACGCGCGGCTGTGGGCTTCGCGGTAATTATAGAGGAACAACTCGCTTTCGGCGACCACCTTTTCGATGAGTTGCTTGAGCATGGGCATTTCGGAGGCGCCAATGACGGCATGGACGCTGTGCCTGAACGCCTCCATCGAATCGAGCGTCGGAAAGGCGGCGCCCACCAGGAAGATGGTGGCATGGCGGCGGTGGCCCATGGGCATGTTTTGCAGCGATCTGAGGGAGTCGTTGTCCTCGATTCTGTCGGCGCCAAAGATGTCCTCGATGACGACCACCTGGTAACGAACGCGGCTGAAGCGCGAGTGGAAGTCGGTGTGCGCGCTGACCCCGTTGATTTTGTAGCCGAGGGTTCGCAGGGCCTCCCGGGCGGCCTCCAGCCACGCCGGAGTGGAGCAGGCGATGAGGGCCGGCTTGTCGGCGGCGGTGATGAACTGGGTCTCGAATTCGCTGGCCATGGCTTACTTCTTGAGTTTGACGGTGGGCGACGGCTCGTCGGTGCGGACGGGCGTCTTCATTCTCAGGACGCTGACCTCGGCGGTGGTTTCCCCGCGCGCCTTTTTGATGCTGTCCATGCCCCGGGTGACGACGCCGCGTTTGCTGCAATAGAGCAGGGCGGTTTCCTCGGTGACAAGGCCCTTTTCGAAGGCCTCCAGGCAGGCGTGGTCGAAGGTGCGCCAGCCGAAGGGGTAGCTGGCCTCGATGATTTCGTAGAATGTTTTGCCCTCGCTCTCGCCCAAGCGGATGCTCTCCTCGGTGCGCAGATTGTGGCCCATGATTTCCAGCAGCGCGAACCGTCCGCCGCCGACCTTGGGGGCCAGCCGCTGGCTGACGATCCAGCGCATGGAATCAGCCAGCCGCACCCGGATTTGATCCTGCTCCTCCGGCTCGAACATGCCCAGGATGCGGTTGACGGTTTCGCCGGCGTTGATCGTGTGCAGCGTGCTCAACACCAGGTGTCCCGTCTCCGCCGCGCTGAGGGCGATCTTGACGGTTTCGCGGTCGCGCATTTCGCCCACCAGGATGATCTTGGGGGCCTGGCGCAGCGCGGCCCGCAGACCGTTGGCGTAGGTGTCGAAATCTATGCCCAGTTCGCGCTGATTGAAGGTGGCCTTGAGGTGGGGGTGGACATATTCGACGGGGTCTTCGAGGGTGACGATGTGGACGGGTTTGGCGTGGTTGATTTCGTTGAGGATCGCCGCCAAGGTGGTCGTTTTGCCCGAACCGGTGGCGCCGGTCAGCAGCACCAGTCCGGTCTTTTCCCTGGCAATTTCCTTGAAGACGGGCGGAAATTTGAGCTTCTCCAGCGTGGGGACCACCGTGTTCAACTGCCGGCAGACGATGGAATAACAGCCGCGCTGCGAAAAAACATTAACGCGGAAGCGCGCCTTCTCGGACAGGGCGTAGGCGGAGTCCGACGCGCCGTGCCGAAGCAGTTGATCCAGGTGTTGGATGTTGTCGCCGATGAGGTTCAGGGCGATGGTCTCGGTCTGAAAGGGCGTCAGTGTCTCGATAGGCGGCGTCAGGGCGACCGGCTGGAGTTCGCCGTAGGCTTCGACCTGCGGCGGCCGGCCCACGGTGAACAGCACGTCCGACACCTCCGGCTGCGAGGCCAGCATCGCGCTCAGCAATTGGTCCAATTCGGGGCGGCGCATACTCAGGCGTCCTCGTCCTCCGGCGGGCGGCTTAGAAAAGCCCGGAATTTCTTGCGGTCCAGCGCCTTCTCGTAGGCGTCCTCGGGCGCGATGCGCTTCATGCGCAGGTGTTCCATGATGTGGTCGTCCAGCGGCTGATTGCCGATCTTTTTGCCCACCTGGATCATGCCGGGAATCTGGTGGGTCTTGCCTTCGCGCACCAGGTTGGCAATGGCCGTGGTGAACACCAGGATTTCAAATGCCGCCACCCGGCCCTTTTTGTCGGTGCGCCGGAAGAGGGTTTGCGCCACGATGCCGCGGAGCGATTCGGAGAGGGTCTGCCGGATCTTGTTCTGCTGTTCGGACGGAAAAACGTCAATGATGCGGTCCACCGTCTTGGCCGCGCTTTGGGTGTGGAGCGTGCCAAAGACCAGGTGGCCGGTGCTCGCCGCCGTCAGCGCCAGTTCGATCGTCTCCAAGTCCCGCATTTCGCCCACCAGGATGATGTCCGGGTCTTCGCGCAACGCGCCGCGCAGCGCGGCGGCGAAGGACTTGGTGTGGACGCCCACCTCGCGGTGGTTGATCAGACAGCCCTTGCTCTCATGCACAAATTCTATCGGGTCCTCCACCGTGATGATGTGGTCCTTGCGGTTGCGGTTGGCGTAATCCACGATGGTCGCCAGCGTGGTGGACTTGCCCGAGCCGGTCGGCCCGGTGACGACGACCAGCCCCCGGTTGAGCATGGCGAACTTCTTGAACACCAAGGGCAGCGGCGCCCCGAGTTTCTCGAAGTCCTCGAACGAAAGGACGCGCGTGGGGATCTGCCGGAACACGGCGGCCATGCCATTGCGCTGGTTGAAAAAGTTGACGCGAAAGCGCGAGATGTTCGGGATTTCGTAGCCGAAGTCGACGTCCCCCGTTTCCTCGAAGTGTTTGATTTTGATCTCGGGCGCGATCTCGTAGAGCATGGCCTTGAGCCCGTCGCTCTCCAGGGGCGGATAATCCACGCGGTGCAGTTCGCCGTTGATGCGCAACACCGGCGGATTGCCGGACGACATGTGCAGGTCCGACGCCTTCTGCTCGAACATCAGGTTGAAAAACGCGTCAATTTTGGCCATAACTCCGGGCTCCGGCAGGCATGATAGCTAGACTCGCGCCACACTTCAAGCCATGAAACCGTTGCACGCCATTTTGCGCCGGGAGACGGCCCGGGACGCGGTTCTGCCCTTCGTGCGCTTCATGGAACTGGCCCTCTACTGTCCTGATTGTGGATATTATGAAATGAAAATGGACGCGGCCGGCCGCCGCGGCGACTTCTACACCAGCGTCAGCGTGGGCGCCTTGTTCGGCCAACTGCTCGCCTTTCAATTCGCCGAGTGGCTCGATGAAATGCAGCGGCCGGATGACGGGAGACGGATTGTTGAAGCCGGCGCACACGACGGAAAACTGGCCGCGGACATTTTGAGCTGGCTGAAAGATTGCCGCCCGCGGCTTTTCGCCAAAATTGAATACGTCATCCTCGAACCCTCGCCACGACGGCAGGCTTGGCAACGCCAGACGTTGAAGGACCATCTGTCGCGTGTCCGCTGGCTTTCCGGTTTCGACGTGACCACGCCCCAAGCATTCAGCGGCATCATTTTCTGCAACGAACTTCTCGACGCCATGCCCGTCCGCCGCCTGGGCTGGGACGCCTGGAACAAACAGTGGTTCGAGTGGGGCGTGGCCTTCGACGGCGGAAAACTTGTCTGGGCGCGCTGCCCTCGTTCCACCGCTGCGTCCCACGGGGAGAAAGCCGGAATGGAGGCGTTGCCGCCGGTGATTCTGGACCTGCCCTCCTCGCTTTTGGAAGTGTTGCCCGACGGCTGCACCGTCGAGATTTCCCCGGCCGCCGAACGCTGGTGGCGCGAGGCCGCCGCCAGCCTGGCCCGCGGAAAATTGATGGCGCTGGATTACGGCCTGACCGACGACGAATTGTTTTCGCCCGGCCGGACGCGGGGGACGCTGCGCGCCTATTTCCGCCATCACGCCGCCGCCGACCCCCTGGCCAACCCCGGCGAACAGGACCTGACCGCGCACGTGAATTTTTCCGCGATCCAAAAGGCGGGCGAGGAGGCCGGCTTGCAGACCGAACTTTTTTCGAGCCAGGCAAAATTTCTGACGCAAATTCTGGCCGGCACGCAACGCGACAAAACTTTCGGGGAATGGACTTCCGCCCGCGCGCGCCAGTTCCAGACCCTCACGCACCCGGAACACTTGGGACGCGCCTTCCGGGTGCTGGTCCAATCCCGCCCGGGGGGCCGCCGCTAGGGCGGCGAGATCAGCCGGTAAAACTGGCTGCCGGACGAGGGCGTCACCGTCACCTGATTCTGCCCGTTCGCCACGACCACTGGATTCGTCACCGCCACCCAGTTCGCCGCGGCCAGGCTGGAGTTTTGCTGCAACCCGAAACCGGTCACGGTCGCCGGCCACGACAGCAGAACGTTGCCGCCCGAACGCGCAATGCTCAGCGCCGGCGAGGTGACGACCGTGGACTGGGCCGAGAGCCGGTAAAAATAATTGCCCGCCTGTGACAACGGCAGGATCACCTCAAACAGTCCGTTCGTCACAATCACCGGGTTGGTCACGTCCTGCCAGTTGCCCGTGGAGAGGCTGGCATTCTGCTGCAACACAAAACCCGTGGCGGCGGCGGACCAGGAAAAAATCACATTGGTGCCGGAGACGGCGATGTTCAACGTCGGTGTCGGCGGCGGGGGCGTCGAGGTTTGCAGGGTGAAAATGCCGCCGCCGTTGACGACCGCCGCCAGCTTGCTGCCGTCGGCGGACGAGGCAACGGAATACCAGTTGAATTGATTAGTCAGGGAATTGTATTGATTGGTCGCAATGAGCGTCGCCGTCCAATTCGTGTCGGAATCCGTGGACAAGTAAGGCGGAACCGCATTGTAAGATTCATCCTCCAATCCCACGGCGGCCAGTTTGGCGCCGTTGGCCGACGAGGCGACACCAGCCCAATAAACCGTGTTGGGCGCGGTGGCGGACTCCGTCCAGTTGGTGCCCGCATCCATCGAGGTCCAAATGCCCCCGCCATAAATCGCCGCTACCAGCTTGATGCCGTCGCTCGACGAGGCGATCGTCTCCCAGGATTGGCTGGGCGCACCGCTAAGCGTCCAATTCGTTCCCGCATCCGCCGAAGTCCAGATGCCTCCGCCAAAAACCACCGCGGCCAGCCGGGTCCCATCCGCCGATGAAGCAATGGAATACCAATAATTGCTCGGGGCGGTCGCCGCCGTCCAATGCGCGCCCGCGTCCGAGGAAAGGTAAATCAGACTCGCATTGACATTGACATCCGAATAGGCCGCGGCCGCCAGCTTGGTTCCGTCCGCCGACGAAGCGACCGAAGCCCAGACCAGCAAAGGCGCGTCGTTCGAGGTCCAGGTGGCGCCCGAATCCGTCGAGGTGTAAATCGGTCCCGGACTAAGCCCGCCCGCCGCGGCGACCAGGTGTGTGCCGTCGGACGACGAGGCGATGGAATACCAGTTCAAGGACGGCGCGTTGATTTGCTTTGCCCAATCCACGCCCGAATTGGTGGAGGTGTAAATGTCCCCGTTGTAGGCGACCGCCGCCAGTTTGGCGCCGTCGGACGATGAGGCGATGGAATACCAACTGTTGGTGGGGGCGCTGGTTTGGAACCAGCTTTGGGCCGCGGCGGACGGGCCGGGGAGCAAAAAGCCGCCCAAAAGGGCCGCCGTCGGGAGCAGGGTGTTCGTCAGTTTCATAAGAATGCGCCGTTGTCTCAAACCCAAATGTCTTTTTTCTAAACCGCGGATTCTTCGCAGACAAGCACCAATTTAGACTCGTCGGACCCCCGGCGATGTTTGATGCGGTTCTTGATTCCGCCAATGGCACTGAAGGCAGAGCAGATTGTGGAGTTGACGTTTGTGAAATAACTGGCACTAAATCCGCATGGTTGAAGAACAACAACATGGTTTTGCGTTTCAGAAGTGGACTATCGAACTCGCCAAATATCTCTACGAAGTCAAGAATGGAAAGCCGCCCGCGGCAGAAACCGGGTACACTGACGAATGGGATTTGCCCGCGTCGCTGAATCCAAATCCGGCGGACGGTCCGGTTTCTGTCAAGACTGCTAAATGGAATTCCAGCATTGGATTCGGCGATGCGCGGCGGCAATTTCAAATTGCCCAGCCTTTTACTCTGGTTGTTGGTTTTTGAGAACGCGATGGTTTGAGGAAGCGCGTCGTTAAAATTGTCTCCGCGACCGTCGAACTCCATTTGTGGGCTTCGCTTTGGATTCCGGTCAAATTTCGCCATTTAAAAATATTGGACGAGCAAATTAGAAACAGGAATAATAGCTACAAAACTGCTCGCGCACTGGCCCGCGCCGTCGTTAACGCCCCTCCCTTTTCCGAGTCCGTTTTTCGCGCGAATCCAAAGATTGACTCCAAATCGCAACGACGGCTTCAATGCAGCCTGACTCAGGAAAAGTTTTTTGATCATCTTGCGCCGAAAGTCAGCCGTGATAAGGATGACGAACCGTCGCTTTGGGGACATGCGATACCGCCCTTCTTGCCCGGACGCCCACGCTTTGGCGCGGCCTAACGCCGTATGGCGCAGGCTCCTCAGCGAGCACTAAGTCGTTCGAGCGGACAAATCTGACGGGAATTTTCATCTCAGCGAGAGAAGCTTTGGAAATGCTCAAGGTCCCGACGCCTTTTGCCAGACGGCGAATCTGGCTGCGTCCTTCACCGCTGTTCAACCATCCTACGAGCCTGGCACAATCAACCTCCGCAGTCGGGGTGAGGATGTGAATCCAATCGTCGGCTTGCGCTTCGAGGCCGGCAGGCATCAAGGCCGCTCGTCCATAGCAGCCAGCGCCCACCCGGACAAAGAGAATTTCCCCCGGACGGACCAGTGAGTCTTCGCAAAAAGCATCGCCGTGGCGGCTGATATAGGCGCAGTTTTCGTTCAACCTCAATCCGCCTTCAGGCGCGAGGTTTTTCGCGCGGATCAACAAAATTCTATTGGGAGCGGGTGAATGTTGCAATTCGCGCTGCCGGCCATACAAAGCGAATCCAGTGCGAAGGCGAAAGAGGTCGCCCAGTCTTACATTTTCAAACGTGGTTGTGCGGCTTTCAGGGTAGTGTGCCTCGGGCCGCCAGTCCAATTCGTCAGCCAAAACAGCTTTTTGCCAACGTTTGTCGATTGCCCGCCAATCTGGCAAGCTTAAAGGCTTCAGCTCATTCACGTCGCTACAAACCAGCAGAGATGTGGGCTCGCGATAAGGCTGATGGGCGGGAAAAAGCTTTTGGGCAATCAGAATGTTTGTCTTGGCCGTTGTTCGCGTAAAAATCCCCCGCGGCAAACTGACGATTGCTTCAACATGCGCGCGGCATAGAAGCCAATCGCGGACATACTTGAAAGGTCTGTTGCTTAATGGGCCGTCTGGCAGAATGATGGCGATGCGGCCTTTGGGCTTGGCCAGCTTCAGAAAAAGTTCCAGAAACAAAATTTCCAAACACTGCGAAATCCTGCCAAAGCCAAGGTCGAAGCCCCGGAGAATTTGCGGACGTTTTTCCAAATGGGCTTGCGCACTAAACGGCGGATTACCAATCGCCAAGTCGAATGTCCCCCAAAACGGCAAAAGATCCGTCAACGCATCGCCAGCAACAAAATGTTCCTTTTTTAAAAGCGGACGAACGAGATCGCCATAATGCGGATCAATTTCGCAGCAAAAGACTTCGCAACCTGGGAGCACGCTGCGAACGAACACGCCGTCACCACAACTTGGATCAATCACCTTTTGGCCGGAACGAATGCCAGCCATGCGAAACATGCTTTGGGCGACGAATTCGGGCGTAAAAAATTGGCCAATCACGCTGGCTTTGTACATAAATCGGTACAGAAATCAACTTTTTTATAGCACAAAATTTCAAAGCGGTTTGAAGTAAAATGCGAAATGTTGTCCGAAAACGCCGGCCGCCGGGTCAAAATCAAACGAATTGTCCAGCAGCGAAAAGCCTTGGCCGGCTTCTTCAAGTTGCCAGTCCCGGAAAATCTCCTCGTCGAAATCTTCGATTTTCAAGCCGCGTTCGGCCGCCCAACTCACACAGACATCAGTCCACGATTCCACCCGGATTTTTACGATTCCGTTCTTCACCGCGATAGATTCTTCCCCAGTAAATTCCGGGTCTTCGTAGCGCATTTCGGTTAGTTCCCGGATGGCTTCAATCATTTCTTGGGTGAGGCGGTTCACGTTGCACGGTAACATCGTTTCCTCCGTTTGCCCAAAAGTTGCTTTTTAATCTTGGCGCGGCACCCCGCCGGTTTAATCTCCGCCGCATGAAACAGAGCGCCTACGCCGCCGCCGGTGTGGACATCGGCCTGGGCAACCAGGTCAAGGCCACGCTGCCACAATTGCTCGCGTCCACGCGCCGCCGCGAGGTGCTCGGCAAGGTCGGCGGGTTCGGCGGCCTGTTCGCGCTGGACGTGAAAAAATACCGCGAGCCGGTGCTCGTGTCCTCGGTGGACGGCGTGGGTACCAAGCTCAAGATCGCCTTCGCCATGGACCGGCATGACACGATCGGCGCGGACCTGGTGAACCATTGCGTCAACGACATCGCCGTGCTGGGCGCCGAGCCGCTGTTTTT
Organism: Verrucomicrobiota bacterium; assembly: GCA_028873125.1. Lineage (GTDB taxonomy): Bacteria > Verrucomicrobiota > Verrucomicrobiia > Limisphaerales > UBA11358 > UBA11358. Next base: position 22,134 of record JAGWMQ010000008.1, read on the forward strand.
CCTCGATTACCTCGGCACCGGCAAACTCGAGCCGCACGTGTTCACCGCGATCATCCGCGGCTTCGCCCGCGCCTGCGCGGAAAACCGGTGCGCGCTCATCGGCGGCGAAACGGCGCAGATGCCGGGCTTCTACCAGGATGGCGAATACGACCTGAGCGGCACGATTGTCGGCGTGGTGGAAAAATCCCGGATGCTCGACGGCCGGAAAACCGTCAAGGCGGGAGACGCCGTCCTCGGCATCGCCTCCAGCGGCCTGCACACCAACGGCTATTCGCTGGCGCGGAAGATTTTCTTCGAGGAGATGAAGCTGCGGCCGGCCAGCCGCCTTGCGGAATTGAACAACACGATTGGCGACGAACTGCTGAAAGTCCACGTCAGCTACGGCCCGCTCGTTCGGAAATTGCTCAAACGCTTTCACCCCCAACTTGCAGCTTCCAACTTCCAGCTTCCCATCAAGGCCTTCGCCCACATCACCGGCGGCGGGTTTATGGACAACCTCCCGCGCGTGCTGCCGAATAACTGCGACGCGGTCATCCGCAAAGGTTCCTGGGACATGCCGCCGATTTTCCGGGTCATCACGGAACGCGGCGGCGTGCCGGAGGCCGAGCTTTACCAGGTGTTCAACATGGGCATCGGCATGGCGGCCATCGTGTCGAGGGACCGGGCGGACGCGGTGTTGAAATTCATCCGCGCCCAAAAACATCCCGCCTGGCGGATCGGCGAGGTGGTCCAAGGCCGGGGCCAAACGGCCGTGATTTGACCGGTTCATCGCCCCGCCATAAATGAAGGACGCCAGACGTTTCCTCTCCAAGCCGGCCGCGGCGTTGGGCGCAGCCGCCGTGCTGATGATGCATCCGGCCTCCGGCAGCGGCCAATCAAGCGGCGCGGACGATTTGTTTTCTCCGCCGGCCATCGCCGCCGTGATGAAGAAGGCGAATGCCTGGCAGATCGCGCATCCGGCGATCAAGGGCAACAGCCGGAATTGGGAGCGGGGCACCTGGTTTACGGGAGTGATGGGGGCTTATTTGGCCACCGGCGACAGGGCGTATCTGGATCAGGCCATGCGCTGGGCCGGGCGGCAGCAATGGAAACCGGGCACGGAGAAGGCCGGCGCCAACGCGCTGGCCTGCTGTCAGACCTATCTCGAACTTTACTTCATCGCCACCAACCGCGCGTTCATCGAACCGACCATTCAATGGCTCGATTCCGGCCGGCCCAATACGCCCAGCGGCGCCAGGTTGTGGTATCTGGACAACCATCTTCGCTACGCCGACTCGCTCTACGTGGGCGCGCCGACGCTGGCGATGCTGGCCAAGGCCACCGGCGACCCCAGATACCTGGATTGGATGAACGCCTTTTTCCAGGACGTCCAGCGAGCCTTGTTCGACGAGGAGGCCGGATTGTTTTACCGCGACAAGCGGTTCATCGGGAAACAGACCGCCGACGGAAGGAAAGTTTTCTGGTCACGCGGCAATGGCTGGGTCTTTGCCAGCCTGTCGCGCATCCTGACGTGGTTGCCGGAAGAAGATCCGCATCGCGCGCAATACGAGTCCTTGTTCAAGCAGATGGCGGCGGCGTTGGTTCAACGGCAGCCATCCGACGGCCTCTGGCGGCCCAACCTGGACGACCCGGACGAGTTCCCCATGCCGGAAACCAGCGGCACGGGCTTTTTTTGCTACGGCCTGGCCTGGGGTGTCCGCAACGGCTTGCTGGATTTCGACACTTATCAGCCCGCCGTGAAAAGGGCTTGGGCGGGGCTGGTGAACAGCGTCAGCCCCGAAGGGAAAGTCCAGTGGGGTCAGCCTGTCGGTGATCGTCCCGCCGCGGTCGCGCGGAACAATTCGCAGGAATATGTCACCGGCGCGTTCCTGCTGGCCGGCAGCGAGGTGTATCGCCTGGCCCAGGACGGAATTTTCGACGAGACGACCGCCCGGACGGCCAAAATTCTGGCCAGCCGCGGAGGAGCGGACGAAGGCGCCAAACCTTGCAAATGGGATTCGTTGGCACGGCCAAGCGTGTTGGTCACTCCGCAGCGATTGGCGCGGGTTCGCCGGGAAGTCCTGCGCGGACGCGGAGAAAGACGGACGATTTATCAGAAAGACATCAAAGCCAATGCGGACCGGTGGCTGCATCGGCGGATCGTCATTCCCGGCGTCGGCGGCTGGGCGCACGATTTTTTCTGCACCGACGGGACCATGCTGGGACTGCCCACGGATCAGGAGTTCAATCCGGAGGTTCCCAGCCGATGTCCGGTTTGCGGCAAGGCCTATCTCGATCCCAAGATTCTGGGCGCGCGCCGGTTCTTTGAACATTACTGGCTGGCGGGCGCGGCGCGCGACCTGGCCCTGACTTACGCCATTGAACAAAGGCCGGAATACGCGCACCAGGCGGCGGAAATCCTGCTCAAATATGCCGACGCCTATCCGCATGAACTGGGCGAAGGCGGCTTTCAGGGCATGACGCTTAGCGAGGCGGTCTGCCTGATTCCCCTGGCCGAGGCGTATGACCTGGTCTGCGACACGATGACGCCGGCGCAACGCCGGCACGTCGAGCGGGACTTCTTCTGGCCGGCGACGCAATCATTGACTCACGCCGGCTTCGCCGGGAACTGGGGTTCGTGGCATTTGTCGGCCATCGGCGTCATCGGTTATGCCACGCGGCACCAGCGGTTCATTGATTTCGCGACCCGGGAATTCAAATCCCAAATCGCCAACCAGCTTGGCGACGACGGGCTGTGGCCGGAGTCGGTGGGCACGTATCACTTCTATGCGCTCGACGCCTTCCTGGGGTTTGCCGAGGCGTCGGCAAATTGCGGCCAGGACCTTTACCACTGGTCGCCCAAGCCCGGCAAGAGCCTCGAGGCGATGTTTGAAGCCCCGCTCTGGTATGCGTATCCGAATTTGCGGCTGGCCGAGATCAACGACGGTTGGTTTGAGTCGTGGCTTCCCGCCGACCAGTACACCCTGGCCTGCCATCGTTATGGGGCGCCGGAGTTTGCCTGGGCAGTCCGCAAACTCCGGCGTGAAGGCGAAAGCGGAAACCCCGGTGAATTCATGCCCCGGTATTACCGCTATCTGCTTTATGGGAAAAAATTGCCGTCGAGGATTCCCAAGCCCGTCTTCACTTCGACCAACTTTCCGGTGCTGGGCATCGCCATACTCCGGCAGGGTTCCGGATTGCCGCCCAACCGGGAGATGATGATGACCCTTCACTACGGGCCGTTTCTCGGCCACGGACATTACGACAAAATGGGGGTGACCCTTTTTGCCCAAGGCCGGCTGCTGGCGCCCGATTACGGGACGAGCGGGTACGGCATCGGGTTGAGCCGCTTTCTCCAGAGCGCCCCCGGCCACAACACGATTGTCGTTGACGGAAAAAACCAGAGGCGCACCCGCGACCGGGACCTCGTCGCCTTTACGAACACGCCGGAATTCAAACTGGCGGCGGCCCGCACTTCCGAACTGGCGCCCGGAACCATCTGGACGCGGACCGTCATGCTGGCCGATGAGTATGCCGTCATCTGGGACCGCATTGACGGGGCGACCGAACACCAATACGACTGGTTCTTTCATGCGGAAGGAAAAGAGTTTTCACTTCGCCACGTGGGGAAAGCCCAATCGTCTCCCGACGAAATCAAGGGAGAATTTTCCTATCCATTCATCACCGACGTCCACAATTACACCCTCGGCGGACTGGCATCAGTCGCGCGCTGGGCCTCGGACGGCGGCGGTTTGGATTTGTGGGCGTTGAGCAGTTCCAATCAAACCGCCTTCACGGGAAGGTTTCCCACGCCGGAAATCAGGCGGGTGCCGTTGTTGGTGCTGCGACAGAAATCCAGGCAGGCCCAATTTCTTGCCGTCCTGCGGCCCTGGCGGGGCGTGGAGGAGAAATGGAGGGCCGATGCGGTCCAATTTCACCGTGAAGCGGATGGCTCAGTGCTGGTGACGGTGAAGGTTGGAAACCGCGAAGACCGGATCCACCTGGGAAACCCGGTGGACTACGAGCAGGGCGACGCCAAACCGATTTCAATCAGCTTGACGAAGCCCCATTCGGTGCTTCAGTAGCTCATCCGGTCCATCTTCACCTTGCCGCGGAAGATCCAATAGATGCTGATGGTGTAGGCAATCACCACCGGCACACCGATGCCGGCGATGGCCAGCATGATGCCGAGCGTCTTCTGCGAAGACGCGGCATTGTAAATGGTCAGGCTGTTCCGCGGGTCCGGCTGGCTGAACACCAGGTTCGGATACTGGTCAATGCCAAAGAGCGCCATCAGCGTGAGCATGGTCGCGCAGGAGGACAGAAAGGCCCGCCAGTCGCGGCCGTGGTAAAACTCGCGCGGGATGTTGGCGATGGCCAGCATGTTCGCCAGCGCGAGGCTGAAGAGCCACGGATTTTCCCGCACCCGCGCGGCCATGTGCGGCACATAGAGCAGCGTCGCCATGGTGGTGATGGCCGCGCAAATCACGAAGAAAATGATGCTGTTCATCGCCCAGCCGCGCAGTTTATCGTGCAGCGCGCCCTCGGTTTTCATCAGGCCGTATATGGCGCCGTGCATCATGAACAGCGCCACGGTGGCGACCCCCAGCAGGAGCGGAAAGGGCCGAAGCAGACCCAAAAAAGTCCCGGCGAATTCGCCTTTCGCATCAATGGGAACGCCCCAGGCGATGTTGCCCATCGCCACCCCGATAAGCAGCGCCGACACCAGGCTGCCGGCGGAAAAACCGATGTCCCACATCTGCCGCCACCAGCGCATCGGCTGCTTGCTGCGGAATTCAATGGCCACGGCGCGGAAGATCAGCGCGAACAGCAACAGGATGAAGGCCAGGTAAAAACCGGAGAAGACCGTGGCATACACGTCCGGGAACGCCGCGAACAGCGCACCGCCGCCGGTGACCAGCCAGACTTCGTTGCCGTCCCAGACCGGTCCGATGGCGTTCATCAGGATGCGGCGCTCGATGTCGTCCCGGGTGAACAGGTGCAGCGCGCCGATGCCCAGGTCGAAGCCGTCGAGCATGGCGTAGCCGGTGAAGAGCACGCCGACCAGGATGAACCAGACGGTGTTCAAATCGTAATTCATGGCGTAGTGCGTTGAAGCGTTGAAGTGTTTAAGCGAAACGGCAGTTCCCGTTGCCATGCTTCAACGCTTAAACGCTTTAACGTTTCAACGGGCATGTTTTCATTCGCGCTCATTTGGATTTGGTGGGCAAAGCCAGTTTGCCGGACGGAATCAAGTCCTGTTCATCCGGGCCGCGCTGGATTTTGTCGTTGAGCAGATAAATGAAAACCGCGAACAGCAGAAAATAGAGCACCGTAAACAGGATCAGCGACGCCAGCACAACGTTCGCCTTCACCACGGCGGACAAGCCGTCCGGCGTCCGCAACTCGTGCCAGACGATCCACGGTTGCCGGCCCACCTCCGCCGCGAACCAGCCGAGTTGATTGGCGATTTCCGGCCCGAGCACCGAGAATACCAGGATCCACAGTAGCCAGCGCCGTTCGTGCAGCGAGCCGTGGCGGAAATAAAAGAATCCCAGCGCCGCAATCGCAATCATCGCGAAGCCGATCCCCACCATGCCGTGGAAAAACAAAAACGACGCCTCCACCGGCGGCCGGTCCTGCGGCGGAATCGCGTCCAGGCCGGTGACTGTCGTGTGGGTGTCGAAATTCACCAGCCAGCTCAACAGCCCCGGCCATTGCAGGCCGACCACCTTTTGATCCGTTTCGTCCACGTAGCCCACGAGCGTGAGCGGCGCGTTGGAGGTCGTCTGGTAAAGCCCCTCGAACGCCGCCAGCTTGGCCGGCTGGTAGTTCGCCACCTCGCGCGCGCTGCTGTCGCCGCTCACCAGTTGGAGCAGGGAGGCGATCAGCCCGACGGTCAGGCCAACCCGCAGCGACGCCCGCGCGAAGTCGTTGAACTTGTTTTTCAGCAGATACCATGCGCTGACGCTCACGACCAGGAAGGCGCCCGCCTGCCACGCGCCGCAGAGTGTGTGAAACAGGCGGTCCATCGAGGACGGGCTGAACACCATCGCCCAAAAATCCGCGATCTCCGCGCGCGGCACGCCATCACGGGTCACGATGTGGTAGCCCGCCGGCGTTTGCATCCAGGAATTCGCCACCGTGATCCACACCGCGCTGAAGTGCGCGCCCAGGCAGACCATGCACGTCGAGAAGAAGTGGAGTTTGCGGCTGACCTTGTCCCAGCCAAACAGCAGCACCGCCAGAAAACCGGATTCGAGAAAGAAGGCGAAAATGCCTTCCGCGGCCAGCGCGCTGCCGAACACGTCGCCGACAAAGCGCGAATAGGCCGCCCAGTTGGTCCCAAACTCGAATTCCATCACGATGCCCGTGGCCACGCCTAGGGCGAAGGTCAGCGCGAAGACCTTCGTCCAGAACCGCGCCATCTGATGATAGACCGGATTTTGGGTCTTGAGCCAGAGCGCCTCCATGATGACCAGCATGACGCCCAGCCCGATGCTCAGCGGCGGATAGAGATAGTGAAAGCCGATGGTCAGACCGAATTGGATGCGGGACAACGTGAGAACATCCATACGCCGCGAGCTTGCGCCCGCCGAAAAAGGCTGTCAACCGCCATTTTTTATTTTAATTTGCCTCCACCATTTTCATGAAAATTCTGGTCATTGGATCGGGTGGACGTGAACACGCGCTGGTCTGGAAACTGGCGCAATCGCCCCACGCCACGGCGATTTGGTGCGCGCCGGGCAACGCCGGCATCGCCCGGGAACGGCTCGCGAAAAATTCTTCGCCGGTCGAATGCGTGTCAATCGGCGCGGAGGATTTGCCGAATCTCCTCGCGTTTGCGCAGAAAAAAAAAATCGAACTCACCGTGGTCGGGCCGGACAATCCGCTGGCGCTGGGCGTCGTGGACTTGTTCCAGAAAAACGGCCTGCGGATCTGGGGGCCAAATCAAAAAGCCGCGCAATTTGAATCCTCAAAAGTCTTTGCCCAGCGGTTCATGGAGAAATACGGCATCCCGACCGCGCGCGCCGGAACCTTTGCGGATCCGGCGACGGCGAAAAAATTCGCCGAAACGCTGGGCGGCAAATGCGCGGTGAAGGCCGACGGCCTTGCGCTCGGCAAAGGCGTTTTGATTTGTTCCAACGTGGCCGAAGCAAACAAGGCGATTGATGAAATCCTTGTCAACCACGCCTTCGGTGCGGCGGGCGCGAGGATCGTCCTCCAGGAATTTCTCGAGGGTCTGGAGATTTCGCTGCACGCGCTGTGCGACGGCCGGACGGCGAGACTGTTTCCGACTTCGCAGGACCACAAGCGCGCGGACGATGGCGACCGGGGCTTGAACACCGGCGGCATGGGCGCCTATTCGCCGACGCCGTTCTTGAGCGACGCCGAACTCCGGAAGGCCGGCGAAGCGATCTTGAATCCGTGGCTGCGGGGCTGCGCGGAGGAGAGAATTGATTTTCACGGGATTCTGTATCCCGGCGTCATGCTCACCGAAAGCGGCCCCAAGGTTTTGGAATTCAACGCGCGCTTCGGCGACCCGGAAACGCAGGTCTATCTCACCCGGCTGGAAACCGATCTGGTCGAATTGCTTGACGCCAGCGTGAATGGCACGCTCGACAAAATCGAGTTGGCATGGAGTCCGCAGGCGGGCGTCTGCGTGGTGATGGCCAGCGGCGGTTATCCGGGGAATTACGCAAAAGGCATGGTCATCACCGGCCTGGACGCCTCCGGCGCGCTGCCGAACACGAAAGTCTTCCACGCCGGCACGGCCTTGAAAGACGGGCAAATCGTCACCAACGGCGGGCGCGTGATGGGCGTAACGGCGCTGGGCAGGGATTTGAAAGGCGCGCAAGCCGCCGCCTACGCCGCCGTGGAGAAAATTCATTTTGACGGCGCGCATTTCCGCCGCGACATCGGGGCGAAGGGGAGCGCGCGCGTCCCGCGTGCAGATTCGGGCGTCGCGCCCGAATCATTCCGGTTTCATCCGTGAAAACGGCGCGGAAAGAAAGTTCCCGGCGCGACGCCGGGAACGGCAACCGGGACGGTCGTGCTCCCCGGGAAAAATCCATTTCGGTGGCGCGCATTTCCACCGCGACATAGCGGCGGAAACGCTCAGGCGATCATTGCTTCTTAAATAGCTTTTCAAGCTCGCCGGCATGGAGGAATGGTACTGGCCCACTGTTAGTCAAATGATCCAATGATACGCCAGTGCATGAATAGCTAAACGCTCCAATCCTGAACAGCGCATCATATAGGACATTTTGAATCGGTGACTTTTCAGCAATCAATGGTTCTGATTGGGTAAGGTCACTCACATTGCCGGTATGAAGCAATTGATAGCGTTGAAGCATGGCGGCAGTAAGTTCGGGAGCTTGCATCTCGCCAGGAGTGTGGAACTCCTTCTCGGCATTGGCGACATAAGGCTCTAATTCTGAAAGATCATTCGGCAATTGACCGCCATTGGCGAGAAGGTAATCATCTAAAGCAGAGCCAAGAAAGGCGGCAAATTCTTTCTTGGCGTCTGTGCGTAAGTTGCCCAAAACCCATTCAAAATCGTTCGTGGTTCCGTGCCACAGAGCAGGCGTATCCGCGTAATTTATCCAATCGCGGGCCGAGAGGAGCATAAGTTCTGGGATGTTTTCTGTCGGCGATTGTTTCAACCATTCTTTGACTTGGTTGATTCTAGCCACCGTCTCGGCCAGTTCGGAATCGTCCAAGGCTTTTTCTCTTTCAGCAGCACTTTCTTCCAATTGCGACACCTCGCCGCGCAATTTCAGAAGTGCGGCCTCGTTCTGATCGGCTTGCAGTTGCGTGTTTTCAGTTTCCAATTCCGCCAACCGGTTGGTCGCGTCATTGCGCTCGCGCTGCAACTGCCAGATTCGGTCGGCCGGCGGCGCTTGCTGTTGCTGGAGCGTTTGGTTTTTCTCGCGCAGTTGCGCGGCTTGATGCGCTTCATAGGCTCCGGTTCCCACGGCGGCGACGAGCGCCGCCCCGATGATGGCTTTTTGCAGTTCGGTCATGGCAATGGTTTTGGTTGCGGCAATTGCGGTTGAGGTTGAAATGGTTGTCCCTGCAAGAGCGGCGGCGGTGGAAATGGCGGTGGCCAACCCCGCCGGCGCGGATTGCACGGCGTTAGCCGAAATCAAAACCGCCAGTCCGCCCGCGCCGATGGTTATGTTCCGTTTCGAGAAAAATTCGCGCAGACGCTCCAGGGCGCGGCTGACGCGCTTTTGCGCGGCATCTTCGCTCGCGCCCGGCGCCTCGCCGACTTCGCGCAGGCTTTTGTTTTCAAAATAACGCAGCAGAATGGCCGCGCGGTCGGTTTCGTCGAGCGCAGCCAGGGCGTCGTCCAGGAGCGGCTCAATTTGCGTCCAGTCGTTTGCGGTGGCGTTCATGCTGCTCATTTCCACGGCGATTTGCTCGCGCAACCGGCGGCGCGATTCCTTGCGGATGGCGTCTATCGCGGTCCGGCGCGTGACGGCGTAAAGCCACGCCGTCAAAATGGTATCCGACTTCAGCCTGCCGGCATGGCGCGCCAGGTCGGTAAAGACAGATTGCGCGATTTCCTCGGCCAGGGGCGGCGAGCGGACCTGGCGCAGCGCGGCGGAATAGACCAGGTTCAGATGCCGCCGGACAATTTCGCCGAAGGCGTCCTGCGCATTTTCCCGCGCGAACCTCGCCAGCAAATCCAGGTCGCTCGCCGTCATGTTCATAAGCATATCGCCGCCGCCGGCGGAAATCCGACAGAAAATTTGCGGTTTTCGATTTGTCATTGGCGCGCCTAAGGACAGTGAAACCATCCGCAAATCGAGAATTCAAAATCGTCCAGGCGACGATTCAGTTTCCGGCGATTGAAATAAACAGTTGAACCCGGCGGAAAACCGAATATGTATTGCGCAGAAATGACACGGGCGAACCAAAGTGAAACCGACTGACCTGCGGGGCATCCTGCAATACATTCCGCAGTTCCGCGACAGGACGTTCATTCTGGCGGTGGACGGCGCCATCGTCACGGACGAGAATTTCGCCACGCTGCTGCTGGACGTGGCGGTTCTGCGCTCGCTGAACATCCGCGTCGTGCTCGTTCACGGCGCTTCGGCGCAAATCCGCGCGCTGGCCGAGGAGAAAAACGTCACCCCCTCCGATCTCGCCGGCTCGGGCGTCACGGACGCGGACACGCTCAAGCTGGCCCTGACCGCCGCCAACCGGCTCACGCACGAAATCCTGGAGGGGCTTTCGGCCAACGACCTGCGCGCCGCCAGCACCAACGTCATCATCGCCCATCCGATGGGCATCATCCAGGGCGTGGACCATCTCTTCACCGGCAAGGTCGAGCGCGTGGACACCGAACTGCTCCAGACGCTGTTGACACAGGGCATCATCCCCGTCATCCCGCCGCTGGGTTTTGACGGCGACGGCCGAACGTATCGCGTCAATTCCGACGGCGTGGCCCTGGCGGTCGCCGAGGCGCTCAAGGCGATCAAGCTCATTTTCATCACGTCCGGCGACGGGTTGATCCACAACGGCCGGCTCATCAGGCAGATGTTGGTGGTGGAACTGGAAAAATTGTTGCAGCAAAACGGCGCCGGGTTCGCCCCGGAACTGTTGTCGAAGGCGCAGCACGCCGCCGCCGCGTGCAAGGCCGGCATCCCGCGCGTCCACGTCATCAACGGCCGCGTGGACGAGGGCCTGCTGGCCGAGGTGTTTTCCAACGACGGCATCGGCACCTTGATCTACGCGAACGAATACCAGCAAATCCGGCCGGCGCGTAAGAAGGACGTGCGGGCGATTCAACTGCTGACGAAGGCGTCCGTGGAATCCGACGAATTGATCAAGCGCAGCCGGGCGGCAATCGAAAAGAACCTTGGCGACTATTTCATCTTTGAAATTGACAAAAATCCCGTGGCCTGTGTCGCGCTGCACGTTTATCCTGAACAGAAAAAGGGCGAACTGGCCTGCCTTTACGTGAGCGCCTCGCATGAAAACCAGGGCATCGGGCGCAAGCTGATTCAATTCGTCGAAAACTAGGCCAGAGAGATGGGCCTGGGCGAGCTTCTGGCGCTCTCGACGCAGGCCTTCACCTACTTTCAATCCAAGGGCGGCTTCGTGGAGGGCACGCCCGACGATTTGCCGCCCGCGCGCCGCGAGAAGTACGAGCAGAGCGGCAGACATTCCAAGGTGTTGGTGAAGAAACTGAAATAAGGTTGCGCTATACCAACGGTTTTCATTCAGAACGGTTATCGTGTCAGTTTCTATAGTTACGATTTGGCCGAACGGATGCACGTTCATATTTTCAAAGGCGGCCACGAAAGCAAAATCTGGCTGGATGATCTGGCGTTGGCTTTCAACCGCGGATTCAAGCCGCACGAAGTCGCCGAAATCAGGCGAATGGTTTCAGAACGACGCGCGGAAATTGTTGAGCGATGGCTTGAACACGGGCGCAATGAGAACTAGAATTCTTTTGTAGATGCAAATGCCGCCAGCCATTACGAACGTGGTTGTGAACGACGAACTGCTCGGTTTCCATTTGGAAGACGGACGGTTTATCAGCGTGCCTGTCGCATTTTACCCGACGCTCGCGCTGGCCACGCCGGAAGAACGCGGTCGGTTTGAGATTAACGGTTCGTCCGTCTATTGGCCGGAACTGGACGCCGACATTGGAGTCGAAGGCTTGCTCGCCGGAGTGCGCGAGCATCATTATTATGCGCGCAAAGCGGTGGAACGCGCTGTGCGCATGGGACGGCTGCCCAAAACAGCTTTGGAAAAATTTCCCAGCAAACTGGAACCAGCTTGATATTTGCCGGAGGCACGCCCGACAATTTGCCGCCCGCGCGCCGCGAGAAATACGAGCAGAACGGCAGACATTCCAAGGCGCTGGTCAATAAATTGAAATGACCCTGTTGCCCATGACTGCTTCGTCCAATTTGCCGGCGGCTTTCCTCCGCGCCCGTGGAGTGCGCAACATGGAACCGACTGATTTTGCGCTGGTGGTCAGCATCGCCGGGCAACGCGTTTCACTTTTCGAGAAAAACCGCCTGGCAAAGGAATTTCCCTGCTCCACGTCGCGGTTCGGCGTCGGCCGGACGGAAGGTTCCAACTGCACGCCGCTGGGATTGCATCGCATCGCGGAAAAAATCGGCGCGGGCGCGCCGGCGGGAACGGTTTTTCAAGCGCGCCAAATCGTCGGGCACACGTCTCAGCCGCAGTTTGCGGACGCCAAGATCACCACGCGCATCCTGTGGCTGGAAGGGCTCGAACCCGGCTTCAACCGCGGTGGCAACGTGGATTCGCGAGCGCGCTACATCTACATCCACGGTACGGCGGACCAAACGTCCATCGGCCGGCCGGCGTCGTGCGGCTGCATTCACCTAGCCGACGCGGACCTGGTTCCGCTGTTCGACAGACTGCCGGTGGGCACGCTGGTGTGGATTGCGGAACGTTGAGGGGTTGAAGCGCTCAGAACGTTTCTGAAAAATCTTCTTCCGTCGCAGCCGCCGGCGTGAGTCGGCTCAAACTTCATTGTCAAACCTGTGGGTCAGCCAGTGGCCAGGGCCGGCTCGCGCCGGCGGCTGCCATTTTTCGGACACGCTCTCAGGCGTTGAAGGGGGCTTCGGGCGCGGGAGATGCTTCCGTACTTTCACCCTGCGACGATTTTGACGGTTTGCGATTTGGGAAAATCTGGCCTAGGGTGCTCGAATGTTCAAACGGTTCGGCAACATCTTTCTGGCGGCCGCGCTGCTCGTGACCACCGGGACGCAGTGGGCCGCGCTGCAGTCCATCGCCTGGATGGGCATGATCGTCAGCTACTCGGAGAAGGCGCCGCTGACCGTGGCGCTGAAGGAGACGTTTGACGGCAAGCATCCCTGCTGTCTTTGCAAGGCCATCGCCGCCGCCAAGAAATCCGGGAAGAACAACCCCTCCATGCTCCGGGTCAAAAAGCTCGAATTCCCGCCCGCGCGGGAAGGTGTCGTGCTGGTGGCGCCGACACAGTTTGAGTCTTTGCCAAGGGCAGATGACACGTTTGCCGAATCGCTGACGCAAAAACCGCCGACGCCCCCGCCGCGCGGTTTCTCCGTTTGATTTCCATCGAATGGCAGGGCGGCGGGTCGCGCCGCCACGGGCGACCGGCAGGTCGTCCCGGCCAATTGGTCCCAAAAGATTCAACCAGGAGACCCGCTGTGTCGCGGTGTCTTCCAACCTTGAAATTTGAAAGTGAAGGATACAAGAATAAAATTTGCAGTTGGGAAAAGCGGATGCGGTTGGCTGGCCGCTTCGGGAGCGATTATTACGGCCATAGCTCCGGGCGCGCCCAGCGCTCAGGCGCACGGATTTGCCGGCGCGCGGTTTTTCCCGCCGACGATCCAGACGGACGATCCGTTTGTGGCGGACGAGTTGGCGTTGCCGACCGTTTCCACGTTCAAAACTCCCGGCGATCCTGCGACGCGGGAAACGGACGTCGGCGTCAGCTTCAGCAAGCTGATTTTCCCCAACTTCGCGTTGGGCGCTGAGGAAAATTACATTTTCCAGACGCCGGAAGGGGGTTCGACGGTCAGCGGCTTTGACAATCTCGGGTTGAACGCGAAGTGTCAGTTGTGGGTCAACGCGCCGTACGAGTCCATCTTTTCCGTCGGCGCGGATTGGGACGTGGGCGGCACGGGCGCGAAAAAGATCGGCGCGGATTCCGCGAACACGTTCACGCCGACGATTTATTTCGGCAAAGGTTTCGGCGATTTGCCCGACGCGCTGAATTACGTGAAGCCGTTCGCGCTCACAGGCGTGATTGGCGAGGCGCTGCCCACCAGCGCCGCCCCCGACAGTCTGGAATGGGGTTTTGCGCTGGAATACAGCCTGCCGTACATGGAATCGCAGATGAAGGACATCGGCCTGCCCGCGCCGTTCAAAAACATGATCCCGCTGGTGGAATTTTCGTTTGAGACCCCGGAAAACCGCGGCGGCGGGCCGACGACCGGCACCATCAATCCGGGCGTTCTTTGGGAAACCAAATATTTTCAGCTTGGCGCCGAGGCGATCATTCCGGCCAACAGCGACACCGGCAGCGAAGTCGGCGCGGTATTCCAAATTCAATTCTATCTGGACGATTTGCTGCCCACAATGTTTGGTCGTCCGATTTTTTGGAAATCAAACTCATATTAAGAAACAACATGAAAAGCATCCTGCAAATTACGCCGTTACGGAGTTGGATTCCGGCGGTGGTTTTATTTTTGGCCACGCAAGCTCCCGCCGGGGCGCACGCGTTCCTGGATTACTCCGTTCCCAAGGTCGGCAGCACCCCCACCAACTCGCCGGCGGAAGTAAAAATCTGGTTCACGGAACATCTGAAGCCGCACGGCAGCACGATCCAGGTCCTGGACGCCCGGGGCAAGACGGTGGACAAGAAGGATTCGCACCGCGATTTCAAGGACGCAGCCCTGCTGCGAGTTTCGTTGCCCAAACTTCCCCCGGGCGCCTACCGGGTTTTCTGGCGCGCCATTGCCGAGGACGGACACCGCACGCAGGGCCATTTCCGGTTCACCATCAAACGACCCTGAACTGGCGCGGCGGCACCGCGACGGTAACGGCGCCGCCGGCAAAGACCCGCGTCTTGCGCCGTCTTTCGGCGTCTGAACCGGCCGAAACGTCCGCCTCGGAAACAGGCCGGTCCCGTCGGACGCTCCAGGCCCGGGTGTCAAAGCGATGCGCTCTTTCAGTTGACCTTCCTCGCCGGACTTGGTTTTGTTTTCCACCAACCTATGCGGAAGATGAAAGACTTCGCCTGCCTGGCGGCCCTGACGACGGCCTTCTGGACTTCCACTCCGCTGCGCGCGCAGCCGACCCTGGGTGACGCGCCGCGCGCCCCCAGCGACGTTTCCGGCCTGCCCGGCGGCGGGCCGCATCCGCTGGACGTGAACGGCGGATTCACGGTGAACGCCAACTCGCGCGAGCAGGTGCGCGAGTTCTACAACGCCGTTTACACGTCCTCCGACGGCGTGCCGATCAACTCGACCGCGAACACCTCGAGCTGCTTTCCCGGCACCAATTCGCCGGCGTTCGCCGAGGCCACCCTGCGGCGCATCAACTGGTACCGCGCGATGGCGGGGGTTCCGGCGTCCGTCACCTTTGACGCCATGGAAAGCGACAAGGACCAGCAGGCGGCGGTCATCATGTCGTCCAACGGACGGCTGCAACACGTGGGCGACTGGACGGGCTGGAGTTGCGTCACAGCCGACGGGACCAACGCGGCCGGCAAATCCAACCTGGCACTGGGCTCCGACGGCCCCGACGCCATCACGGGCTATATCTGGGATTACGGCGCGAACAATTACGAGGCCGGCCATCGCCGCTGGATTTTGTATCCGCAGACGCAGGTCATGGCCACCGGCGACGTGCCCGCCGAAGGCGGCTTGTACGCCGCAAACGCGACGTGGGTGATTGACGCGAATTACGGCGGCCCGCGTCCGGCCACGCGCACGCCGTTCGTGGCCTGGCCGTCGGCGGGTTATGTGCCCTCCCCAATCGTCTTCCCGCAATGGTCGTTTGCCTTGTCCAACGCCGATTTGAGCGCGGCCACGGTGGCCATGCAAAGCAACGGCGTGAACGTGGCCGTGACGGTCCAACCCTATCTGACGGGGTATGGCGAGAATACTTTGGTTTGGCATCCCTCGAGTTTGGATCCAAGCAGCTATTCGAGCACCTTTCCATTCAGCGGCACGGACACGGTTTATACCGTCGCCGTCAGCAACGTCATGACCGGCGCGGGCGCGAAAAATTTCAGTTACTCGGTGACCGTGTTTGATCCGGCGGTGCCCGGCGCGGATTATGTGGCCACGGCCGTCAGCGGTCCCAGTCAACCTTTCGTCAATGCCAGCAACCCCTACGCCTGCACACCCTCGACCAATCCGAGCGTGACGGGGTATCAATGGCTGACCGCGCAGGCCCCCAGCGGCAACTTGGTGGACAATGCGCAGAACGGCCTGGCGAACTTCACCATTTCGCCGGCGCCGGTTTATCCCATCATCACCGACGCGCCGGACGGTTCGGGCAACTGTTTTCACTTGACGCACACCAATCTGGTGCCACAACTGCTGGAATTGAATGAATTGCTGTTGCCGTCGTCCAACACGGTGGTGAGCTTCAATAGCCTGCTCGGCTACGCCAGCAGCGATGAAACCGCGCGCGTGCAGGTTTCAACCGACGGCGGAAGTTCCTGGCAGGACCTTTTTGCCGAAGCCGGGTGTTATTCCGGTTCAGGCACACCGAGCCAATGTGAAGCGACGTTCACGCCACACACCCTCCCCCTGTCCGCTTACGCCGGGGAACATACCTTGTTGCGCTTTGATTACGACTATCAGGGCGGAACCTATTTTCCAGAGATTGATCCTCCCGTCGGCTGGTGTCTGGAGAACATCGTGGTGACCAACGCGCAGCAACTGGCCAACCTGGTCACGAATACCACGGTCTCAACCAACCTCACGTTCACTCCCGCGCAAACCGGCGGTTATGCTCTCCAGGCCCGGCCGGTCATTTTCACTCAGTATCCCCTCAGTTGGGGGCCGGTCAAAACCGTCACCGCCGTCGCCGGTAGCGCGCCGCTCATCACCCTGGGTGTGCCGGTCGTTTCCGGCGGGCAGGTGCAAATCAACTTCGGCGTGTCGGGCGCGGCTTCCACCTTCAAGCTGCTCCAGGCCGATCAGCCCGGCGGGGCGTGGAGCACAAACACCGGCGCAGTGTTCACCACCAATGTCATCGGCGCTTCGTATCGGTTCACGACGCCGGCGGGCGCGGCCATGCGGTTCTACCGAGTTCAGTCGCCGTGAATGCGGCGGAAGCCGGATGCGAAGTATTCACGCCGGCACGCAAATGGCCGGCCACAGACCGTCCGTCATCACGGGCCCACCAACACGCGGTAGAAGCGCTGCCGGTTCGTGGCGTTGGGATCGGTCACGATGAAGGAATTGGTCTGCGTGTTGTTGGTGATGAAGAGCGAGGTCCAGTTGGTTGAATTCAAGCCGGCGGACATCTGGACCGTGTAATTTTGATTCGAGGCGCCGGTCAGCCGCATCTGGAACCGGTTCGCCAGCCAGAGCGGCGAACCCAGCACGGGCTGGCCGTTGATGACCAAGGTCAGCGGTTTGGTCTGGGAGGAATACGAACTGTCCCGCACTTGCACGATGAAGCTGTTGGTCCCGGCAGCGGCGGGCACGCCGGAAAGGATGCCGTTGGTTCCCAAAGTCAAATTCGCCGGCAGCGCGGCCGAACCTGAGGCCAGCGACCAGGAGTAAGGCGGATTGCCGCCGGTGGCTGCAAGCTGGTTCGTGTAGCCCACGCCGACGATGCCATTGGGCAATGAGCCGGTCGTGATTTGCAGCGGCGGATTGACCACGTCCAGCGACAAGGATTGATCCACCGTTGCCGTGGTGCTGTCCGTCACCCGCACGTAAAAGGTGAAATAGCCGTTCGTGGCCAACGTGCCCGAAAGCACGCCGTTCGAAGCCAGAGCCAAATTCGGCGGCAGACCGAGGGAACCGGGCGTGAGTGACCAGCCATAGGGCGGCGTCCCGCCGGACGCCTGGAGAGTCTGGGTGTAGAATGCGCCGTTGGTCGTATTGGGCAGGAAGGTGGTGTTGATTTGAAGCGGGGCCGCCGCCGCAAGGACGATCAGCGTCAGATTGCTGAACGCCTGGGTTCCGTTGTTGTCCGTCACAAACACGGTAAACGTATTCGTGCCGGCGTAGTTCGGGGTGCCGGAGAGAACCCCGTTGGTGGACAGCGTCAGACCAAACGGTGAATTGCCATTCAATGACCACGTGTAGGGAGTCGGCCCGCCCGATGCTTGAAGCTGCTGACTGTAAGGCACACCGTTCGTGCCGTCGGGCAGCGAAGTCGTCGTAATTTGGAACGGCGGCGCGATATAAAGCGACAGGGATTGGTTCGTCGAATGGCCGTTGCCGTCGTTCGCCTCCACGGAAAAATTAAACGTGCCGCTGGAGTTGGGCGTCCCGTGAAGTTCCCCGGTGGAGTCCAAATTCAAGCCCGACGGCAAGGAGCCGGAAAAGAGCGACCACGAAATGTTGCCGCTGCAACTGGACGCATACAACCACTGGTCGTAATAGGTGTTCTCCTGGCCGTCCGGCAGGGATGTCGTGGCAATTTGAACGCCGTTACAAGGCTGCACGGTGAAATTCACGTTGTTGCTGTTGTTGTTGGCGATGGTGACGTTCTGATTGTTCGGGCACTGATAGGTGCCGGCGCCGAGAATGCCGTCCAGACTGTCGCTGCCGCCGTAACTACAATTCACACCGACGTTCCAATCGCCATTGGCGACATTCAACACATAATTTCCGCCGGAATCGGTGTCCATCTGTGCTTGATAGTACTGCCCATTGATGTATGTGTTGGCATAGACCTGTACGCCAACGACATTTGTGCCGTTAAACTGGACATTGCCGGTGATGTGATTGGTGGCAACAATGGCGATGAAATTGTAGTGATAAGCTTGTCCGGCGCTCAGACTGGCGTTCTGCCCTTGCGAAAAGATGTAATTGGTGGGCGCCGTGTCGCTGCTGACGCTTGCATACCAGGGATCGCTCCCGCCCAAGCCCAATGCGGCCACGGCATAGTTCCCGTTCGCATCTGAATAACCGTCGGCGGAATACTCGCCGTTGTTGTCGCTCGCATAAACATCAATCCCGGCCAGGGGAACGCCGTTGGTATCTTTGACCGTGCCATAAAAGAGCGCGGTGGCTTTGGGGAAGCCCAGGACAAGCCCCGACACGCTACCGCTGGTGGTGTCTATGTTCGTGCCGTTGTTGTAGCCGACATAGCCATGCAAAAGAATGCCGGAAGGTTCCCCATCCAGCTTCCAATAATCGGCCGTGACCTGCTCGGTGAAATTGCCGTTGGTGTCCGTTCCGCCGGTCGCAATGAACCCCCCGCTGGAACCGTTGCCGACGAAAATGCCGGGCAGTCCGATGGCATTGTTGTTGGCGTCAACCATTTTGCCGGAAATGCTCTCCGTGGCGTTGGTGAGGGCCAGATTGGTAGTGAGCGTCTGGCCGCTGCCTAGCGTGAGCACTGGCGACATTCCGAAATTGGCGACGTAATTGTTCTTGAACGCCACCGGCATGTAGCTGCCCGCCGGCGCTTGGATGGTGTAGCCGCCGGAATTGTTTGCGGCCGCAAGCGCCACGGGATTTCCCGGTCCATGCCCGGCTCGAGGAGGCGGGAACAAAATGACCACGGCATTGGGCACGTTGGTGCCGTTGCTGATCACAGTGCCGGTGATTTTCTGCGCGTAGGGGAAATTGGTAACGGTGAACACATTCGTCAAACGGCCGGCCGGGCTGGAAAGCACGAAAAGATATTTCCCGATGATCTTCTGCGGCGTGTCGCCGTTCGGAAAATTCAGGAGGGCGCTGATTTGGCCGTTGGCGGCGCCGTCGGTGTCGCCGGGCACATTGAGATTGGTCACGCCGCCAATCACCATGCCCGGCTGGCCGTCGGTCAAACTAAACTGCTGGAGCAGTAGGTCGGGCGCATCCACGACGCCGTTCGCATTGGCGTCGAGAAATTTCTGCACCACGACCGTGCTCCCACTGCTCAGGCCGCCGATCTGCAATGTGACCGGACCCACATAAGTGTTGCTGACGGAAGAAGGCGTGACGGTAAAAGTCAGCGCCGACATTCCGGCTGGCCACAGCAGCCAACCCAGGGAAAAAACGGTCAATCGGCAACCCGCTCGGAGGAGAGGAATTTTCATAAACTTCATGCTCGCTGAATCGGTCTAACTTCCCAAACCAGATGGAGTAAGGAACAGCCGCCGCCATTTGGCAAGCAAAAACGATGGGGCGCATTTGCCCTTTTCAGCGGGGAAATTTGGCTTAACTTGAGGTCATGATGTTGACGGAGCAAATCACGCAACTGTCCCAACAGGCCAGGGCCGCTTCGCGCGAACTGGCGAAGCTCTCCACGCGCGAAAAAAACGATTGCCTGCTGGCCATGGCTGAAGCGATCGAAAAAGATGCCCCCACCCTTCGGGAAGCCAACGCGCTGGATGCCGAGGCCGCGGCGAAAAGCGGCCTGTCCGCCGCCATGTTGGATCGGCTCCGGCTTGATGCCAAACGGATTGGCGCCATGGCGAGGGGCTTGCGCGAAGTGGCGGCGTTGCCCGATCCCGTTGGTAAAATCCTGGAGGAGCGCGCCCGGCCCAACGGCCTGAAGCTCCAAAAAATTTCCACGCCCATCGGCGTCGTGGTCATCATTTATGAATCGCGTCCCAACGTGACCGCGGACGCCGCCGGCCTGTGCTTCAAATCCGGCAACGCCACCATCCTGCGCGGCGGCCGGGAGGCGCTGCACTCGAACCAGGCCATCGCGCGGACGATGATTGACGCCGGCAAGAAGACACTCCCGCGCTTTCCTGAATCCGCGATTCAAGTCGTGCCCGTGACGGACCGCGAGGCCATTCCGATCCTGCTTTCGCTGACGCAATACGTTGACCTCTGCATGCCGCGCGGCGGCGAAGGATTGATCCGCGCCGTGGCCGAGTGCTCGAAGGTGCCGGTGATCAAACATTACAAGGGCGTCTGCCACGTTTTTGTGGATGCCGACGCGGACCTGGCCATGGCCGGGGAAATCGCCATGAACGCCAAGGTGCAGCGCCCCGCGGTGTGCAACGCCATGGAGACGCTGCTGGTGGACCGCAATATCGCCAGATCGTTCCTGCCCGCCATCGGACAGCGGCTCGGCGAAAAGCACGTGGAATTGCGCGCCGACCCCGAGGCCGAGGCGATTTTGAAGTCCGAAATCCCCAATCCCAAATCCCCAATCCGCCGCGCCAGCGAGCAGGACTTTTACACCGAATACAACGATTATATCCTGAATGTGCGCGTGGTGGACGGCGTGCAGGCGGCCATTGACCACATCAACCGCTACGGCTCGGCGCACTCGGACAGCATCGTGACGAAGAACGAGGCGCACGCCCGGCAGTTTCTCGCCGAGGTGGACTCGGCGGCGGTGTATTGGAACGCCTCGACCCGGTTCACCGACGGCGGCGAATTCGGCATGGGCGCCGAAATCGGCATCAGCACCGACAAGATCGGCGCGCGCGGCCCGATGGGCCTGGAGGAATTGACCAGCTACAAGTGGATCGGCATTGGCAGCGGGCAGGTCCGGACGTGATTTTAAGCCACGGATGAAACACAGATTGAACACGGATTTTGATGCTGCATCCTTGTTTCATCTTCGTTCAATCTATGGCTGCTAAAAGTGAACTGCACCGTTTCATCGGCGGCGGATGCCGCGCGTTTTGTTCGTGAACGATTGCCAAAAGGCGGATTGTTTGCCGGACAAGGTTGGCGCGTTTCGCCGGAGCCGTTTCCGCTGGGCGAAAATCTGGCGAAGGAGATCGAATCACTGGGCCGGGTGCTGCTGCAATTTTACCGCGCCGTCAATCTGCTCTACCGCAAGAGCGCTGAGGGCAAAGAGCCGGAATGGATCGCGCGCTGGCTGGACCTCGGCAAACCGCGCGAGCTGGTCGAGCTGCAACGTTCGCCCGCGTTCAAAAACGACGTGCCGCGCGTCATCCGTCCCGACATTCTGCTGACCGAGACCGGGTTCAGCATAACCGAACTGGATTCCGTTCCCGGCGGCATTGGCCTGACGGCTTGGCTGAATGCGACTTATTCCAACTCCCAACTCCCAACTCCCAACTCCCAACTCATTGGCGGCGCCGACGGAATGCTTCGCGGGTTTGAATCCATCTTTGGCAACGCAGGACGGGTTCACATCGTCGTTTCCGAGGAAGCGGCGACTTACAAACCGGAAATGGTCTGGCTGGCGAATCAAGTTCCAGGCGCCAGGATCCAGGTCCAAAGCCCGGAGTTCGAGGAGTTCGGCGACGGCGACGCGGTTTACCGCTTTTTTGAATTGTTCGATCTGCCGAACGTGCCGAACGCCGGAAAAATTTTTGGACTGGCAGCCGCAAAGAAGATTCGCCTCACCCCGCCACCCAAGCCGCTCTTCGAGGAAAAAATGCTCTTCGCGCTGCTCTGGAACCGCCATCTTCGCGACTTCTGGCGGCAGGAACTGGGCGAAGGCTTCTTCAGCCGCCTCAAAAGGTTGATTCCTTACACGTGGATCGTGGACCCGACGCCGCTGCCGCCGCACGCGGCGATACCCGAACTCAATCTCACCGACTGGCGCCAACTCAAGACCTTCTCCCAGCGCGAGCGCGAATTGATTTTGAAGGTCTCCGGCTTCTCCGAAAAGGCCTGGGGCGCGCGCGGCGTCTTCCTGGGCAGCGACCTGTCGCACAAGGACTGGGGCGCCGCCGTGGACGAGGCCGTCGCCAGGTTTGAGACCTCGCCGTTCGTCTTGCAGCGATTCGAAAAACCCAGACTCGTCGAGGCGCCGTGGTTTGACTTCGACAAGAATGAAACGGCGCCCATGAAAGGCCGCGCCCGCCTGTGCCCGTATTATTTTGTCGCCGGCGAAGGCGACGCGGCGCGTCCGCAACTGGGCGGGGTGCTGGCGACGATCGTCCCGGCGGACAAAAAAATCGTCCACGGCATGAACGACGCGATTCTGGCGCCGTGCGCCGCGTGAGCCGCCGCGCCCAATCCAAAGGCGTTTCGTCATTGACATTGGCGCGTGTTTGCCTAACGTAACCGTTCGCGAATTCGAAAGACCGTTTGTTTTATGCCGAACACCAAATCCGCCGAACGCCGGATGCGCAACAGCGAACGCAAGCGCCTCCACAACCGCCGCGTCAAATCCAGTCTGCACCGGCTGGAAAAGGACTACCGCGCGCTCCTGGCCGCCGGCAAGAAAGAGGAAGCCGTCCAATTCCTGCCGCGCGTTCATTCCGCCCTGGACAAGGCCGTCAAATCGGCGGTGCTGCCGCGTTCCGCCGTCAACCGCAAGAAATCCCGTCTGGCCCGGGCGTTGAAGTAAGGGTCCGGCGCCATTCGTGACGCGGCATTTTCCCGCGCGCGTTCACCGCGATGGATTCCACAAACCGCCACTCCCGCGGCACCTGCCAGGCGGGCAGCCTCTCCAGCAGGAATTGCCTCAACTCCGATTCCCGCGCGTCCGACGCAACAACGGCGACGATGATTTCGGTCCGGTCGGCCAGCGCGCCGGGACCGGGTGCGCCGAGGACCAGGCACTCGCGGACGCGCGGGTGGGCCAGCAGTGCGCGTTCGACCGTTTCCGGCGGCAACTTGCGCCCGGCCACGTTGATCTGGTCGCTCAATCGTCCGCGCAGGAAGACCCGGCCGGCTTTCAGCTCCGCCAGATCGTTCGTCTGAAAGACCCCGCCGTCGAGCAGCGGCGATCTCTCCGGCCAATAAGTTTCGGCGACGGCGCGGCTGCGGACGACCAAACAGCCGTTTTCGTCCAGCGCCAGACGAACGTTTTGCAACGGCGGGCCGGCCAGTGCGGCGTCCGTGCGCGGCGCGTCGGTGGCGTCATAGGCAATGCCACCGCATTCGGACGCGCCCAGGAAATTGTGGATTTTCAGTCCGTTCGCCTTGTAGATTTCCGTTTCCAATTTCAGCGGCAGCGGGGCGCCGGCGGAGATCGCCAGGCGGACGTTTTCCGGAATGGCCCCGGCCTCATGCCAGGCGCGCCATAACGCCGGAACAGCGGCCACGGTCAAAGACCTTTCGCCCGCAGCCGCGCGCCGGACGATTTCCGGCAGCGGGGACGGCGCCAGCACCAGCGGAATGCCGTGGAGCAGCAGCGGCAAAATCAGGTTGGAAAAGCCGTAGGAATGCGCCAGCGAGACGACGCCCAGATTCGGCCAGTCCGCGCGCAGGCCCATCGTCGCCACGATGTTGTCCGCGTCGGCCGCGAGTTGGGCGGCGGTGAGGGCGACGAGGCGTCCCGTGCCGGTCGTCGCCGACGTGCATTTGAGATGCACGCAAGGCTCGGGCGGCGGCGAAACCCTCGGCGGCGCCTGTCCCGGTTCGAGCGGGCAGGCGACCCGTCCTTCGCGCCACGCCGAGAGCAGATCCAAAATAAATTCTGCCGAGTGTCCCTGCGGAAAGACCCTTTCGTTTTGCGCGCCGTGCCTTTCGCCATCGGAGAAAAGTTGGGCAAAGGTGCAGGCCTGTCCGGAGCCGGCCTCCCGCAACGCGATCTGGCCGCGCCGCGCTCGCGCCACCTCCCGCCAGCGCTCGTAAAGCAGGGTCGCCCCGGCAGCGCGGCCTGGGATACCGCCACAGGCGATTTCCTCCCGGTTGCCGTCGCCTGTCTGTATTTTGCCAGCCGTTTTTTTCACCGGACGCGTCATAAGTTTGCCGGGGCCGCGGGCGCAAGGAGAATCCCGCCGGTGCCCCGCTTGCGTTGCCTGCGCCACCAGCGGAACCAGCGCAGCGTGTCTGCGAGGGGATGAATCTTGGTCGCGCGGCTCCTGTAGATGGTTTGCACGGGAACGAAGCGGACGGTGTGGCCGGCGGCCAGAAATGCGACCAGCATGTCGGACTCGATTTCGAAACGATTCGCCTGCACGCGCAGCCGCCGCAGCGTTTCCAGGCGGGCCAGCCTGAAGCCGCACTGGGAATCGGGCAGCGTCGCGCCGGTCAACCGGGAGAGCCGGCGCGACATCCAGCGGTTGACGAAGCGGCGCAGCGGCGGAATTTTCCGGGCGTTTCCCATGCGGTTGCCGACCACCAGTTTCGCGCCGGTGGTTTCGGCGCAGGCCAGAAACCCCGGAACATCCTCCGCCGAATGCTGGCCGTCGCCGTCCAGCATCAGCACCCACTCGAAGCCGAGTTCGCCGGCGTGTTGCCAGCCGGCCCGCAACGCCGCGCCTTTGCCGAAATTCTTTTCAAGCCAAAGAGCCTCGGCGCCGGCGAGCTTCGCCCTCTCCGTCGTGGCGTCCGTCGAGCCGTCGTCCACGACAATGACACGCGGCAACAGGCGCCTGACGTCGGCAACCACTTGTTGGATGTGCGCCGCTTCGTTGAAGCAGGGGATGATCGCGGCGCACTTGTCCTTCCAACCCGCGGACGGGGCGTCCGCGCTCCTGGCGGCATTGGCGTTCAATCCACCTTGTCGGGATGCAGGTCGTTTTCGATGACCGAGCCGTCGGTCGGGGAAATATACACGGCGCCGACGTCGGCCTGGTCATTCGGGTTTTTCAATTTGGCCGCCCAAAACTCCACTTTCCATCGCGGCCCCTCGTCGCCGTTCTGCAGGCAGAGTTGCGCCGCCTTGAGGTCCAGATGTTTCAACAGCGGCTGGGCCTTGGCGATGGCCAGCGCGCGGTCGGAATCCACTTTCAACTTGGCCCGGTCCATCACCGTGTGCGCGTCGGTGGCCATTTCCAGCACCCGCCAGGGATGCGTGACCTCCATCTCCTGGCCGGCGCCGAATTTCACCTGGACGGACTTGAAGGTCGCATCGGGATCGTAATACACCACGTACCAGATGTCCGGCGTCAGGGAGCCGACGGATTTTTCGGAGCGGATTTGCACAACCTTGTCCTTGCTTTGGACGCCGACGTATTGATTCCCCGCCTTGACGAGTTGAAAGGCCGTCAGGTCGCGGGCCCTGGCCGGCCACGCGGCCGCGCACGCGAGCAGCAGCGCGGGAAGCAATCTACCTTTGGTTTTCATCAGGGAAACTTAGGCGCAAAATACGGCCCGGGCAAATTGAAATTTTCCGGCGGCACCGGCGGCGCGCGGTGAAATGCGTTGCCTCCACGCGTCCCGCCCATTTTAATAACGCCGTGCCGCTGCAAACCTATATTCCCGCCGAGGCCGATTTGACTTCAACCGGGGCCGCGCAAGCCGCATTGCACGAACGCGCCGCCGCGGCGACGCGCCGGCGGTTTGGCAACCGGGTGTTCGTGCGCGCCGTGGTCGAGATTTCCAATTTCTGCCGCGAGAACTGCGCCTATTGCGGGATGCGCCGCGACCATCGCGCCTTGCGTCGTTATCGCGCCCGGCACGAGCAGATCGCCGAACTCCTGATCCACCATCGCCCCGCCAGCGTCACGGACGTGAACATCCAGGCCGGTGAGGACCCGGTGGCCGCGCGTGAAATCGCCCTGCCCCTGGTCCAAGCCTTGCGGCGCAAAACCCCTCTGGGCGTCAGTGTCTGCCTGGGCACGCTCCCGCCGGCCCTTTACGCGGCGCTCCGGGAGGCCGGGGCGGACATTTACATCATGAAATTCGAGTGTGCCGACGCCGCGCAATACGCCCGGTTCCAGGCGCCCGGCACGCTGGCCGAGCGCCTGCGGGACATCCGGTTGCTCGCCAAAAGCGGCTGGTGCGTCAGTTCGGGCTTCATCGCCGGTCTGCCCGGTCAAACACCCGGTGCCCTGCTGAAAAATCTGGAACTGGCCTGGGCGCTGCCGCTATGCGGGTGCAGCGTCAGCCCGTTCATCCAGAGTGCCGGCACGCCGTTGGCCGGCAGCCCGGCGTGCGACCCGAATCGGACCCTCAATGCGATGGCCGCGTTGCGATTGATGCGGCCGGAGTGGGTCATCCCCGCGGTCAGCGCGCTGAATCTCGTCCAAAAGAACGGCTACCGCCGTGGCCTGCGCGCCGGCGCCAACCTCGTCACCATCAATCTGACGCCCGACGATTTGCGCGATGATTACGTCATCTACAAACGCGACCGGTTCGTCGTAACCGAAGAGCGTGCGCTGGCGGCGCTCGCCGCCGAAGGGCTGGTCCCGTCGTCGGAAGGACTGGCGGAGTTCTACCGGCGTCAATCACCAAACGGCGCGGCCACCCAGACCGCCGCCGCCGCGATTCCAGCGTGAGTTGCGCAGGCTACCGCCGTCGCGTGGTCAGGCACAGCCCGCGGAGGCCGGCGGGCGTTGCCGGAAGACCCGCCATTTCAAGTTTTCCGCGGCCACCCCCGGGCAAACTTTTGGCGCCGGCCCCATTTCCGGCTTGCCTGGAGGATGCGGTCGCTCCAAGCTGCGCTGCCGCAACCGGCCCGGTGGAATTTTTTAATGAGCAATTCAGCGGAACTCAAACTGGACATCAAGCGCATGTTGGTGGACAACCTCATGTTGAAGATCGGCGCCGAGGAGATCGGAGACGACCAGGCGCTGTTCGGGCCGGGCAGCTTGGGACTGGACTCCGTGGACGCGCTGCAACTGGTGGTGGCGCTGGAGAAGAATTACGGCTTGAAAATTCCCGACGCCGCCCAGGCCCGGACCATCTTGCACAGCGTCAACAGCATCGCCGCCGCCGTGGCGCAGGCCAGCGGCCGAAATTGAATTCCCTCTCTTCGGCGTCTTTGCCCCCGATCCCAGGCCGCTTCACGCCGTTGCGTCCGGGCCGGTTTGCGTTAGATTCAGGCGGGTATGCAACCGGAGAAATTGACGCTCAAATCGCAGGAGGCCTTGCAGACGGCGCAACGCATCGCCCGCGAATACTCGCACCAGGAGATTGACGGCGAACATCTCGCGCTCGCACTGGTGTCCCAAACAGAAAGCTTGATTCCCGATTTGCTCGAACGCCTCGGCGTGCCGGTGGCGCGGCTCAAGCCGGATTTGGAGGCGGAACTCGCCCGCCGCCACAAGGTCCAGGGCGCGGGCGACGCCTACGCCGGAGGCGATTTGAAAAAGGCGCTCGACGCCGCGCAATCCGAGGTCGCCAGGCTCAAGGATGAATACGTCAGCACCGAACATCTGCTGCTCGGCCTGTTGGACGGCGGCGGCGCCGCGCTGAAGAAGATTTTCGCCAGGCACGGTCTCAAGCGCGACGCCGTGCTCAAAGCGCTGGTCGAATTGCGCGGCAACCAGCGCGTCACCGACGAAAATCCCGAGGCCAAATTCCAAGCGCTGGAGAAATACGGCCGCGACCTCACCGCGCTGGCCAGGCAGGGGAAGATTGACCCGGTCATCGGCCGTGACGAGGAAATCCGCCGGGTGATGCAGGTGCTCACGCGCCGGACCAAAAACAATCCCGTGCTCATCGGGGAGCCGGGCGTGGGCAAGACGGCCATTGCCGAAGGCCTGGCGCGGCGCATCGTCAGCGGCGACGTGCCCGAATCGTTGAAAAACAAGCGGCTCGTGGCGATGGACCTCGGCGCGATGATCGCCGGCGCGAAGTATCGCGGCGAATTTGAGGACCGCCTCAAGGCCTTCCTCAAGGAAATCGCCGCCAGTGAAGGCAAAATCATTTTGTTCATTGACGAGTTGCACACGCTGGTCGGCGCGGGCGCTGCGGAAGGCGCGACGGACGCGGCCAACATCATGAAGCCGCAGCTCGCCCGCGGCGAATTGCGCTGCGTCGGGGCCACCACGCTGGACGAATACCGCAAACACATTGAAAAAGATCCGGCGTTGGAACGGCGTTTCCAGCCGGTCATGGTCGAGGAACCCAGCGTCGAGGCGACCATCGCCATTTTGCGCGGACTCAAGGAGCGTTACGAAGTGCATCACGGGGTGCGCATCCAGGATTCGGCGCTGGTGGCGGCGGCCACGCTGTCGCACCGCTACATCACCGACCGGTTTCTGCCGGACAAGGCGATTGACCTGGTGGACGAGGCGGCGTCGCGCATCAAGATGGAGTTGGATTCCAAGCCGACGGAACTCGATCAACTCGACCGCCAGATTTTGCAACTGGAAATCGAGCGCACCTCGCTGGCGAAGGAAAAAGATCCGGCGAGCAAGGAGCGTTTGAAGCGGCTCGACAAGGAACTCGCCAATCTCAAGGAAAAATCCAGGGCGCTCACCGCCCAATGGCAGAACGAAAAGGCGGCGGTCAACGCCGTCAGCGTGGTGCAATCGCAGTTGGAGCGGGCGAAGCTGGAACTGGAGCAGGCCCAGCGCAAAGGGGACTTGGCGAAAGCCTCGGAACTTCAATACGGGAAAATTCCGGAATTGGAGAAGAAATTGGCGGTGATGGAGGGAAGCGCACGCGTCTCGCGTGCTGAATCCGGCGTCGCGCCGGATTCTCGTTCAACCGACTCATCCGATAAAAAGTCGGACAAACAAAGTTTTCGGCGCGACGCCGAAAACCGCGCCCCAGAGGCGCGCGCTCCCCTTTTGCGCCAGGAAGTCACCGACGAGGACATCGCCAGGGTCGTGTCCTCCTGGACGCACATTCCGGTGAGCCGGATGCTCGAGGGCGAGCGGCAAAAGCTGGTGAAAATGGAGGAGCGCCTGGCCCAGCGCGTGGTGGGCCAGCAGCAGGCCCTCAAGGCGGTTTCCGACGCGGTGCGCCGCGCGCGCAGCGGGTTGCAGGACCCCAACCGGCCCATCGGCTCGTTCATCTTCCTCGGCCCGACCGGCGTGGGCAAGACCGAGACCGCCCGCGCGCTGGCGGAATTTCTCTTCGACAACGAGCATGCCATGATCCGCCTCGACATGAGCGAATACATGGAAAAGTTCTCCGTGCAGCGGCTCATCGGCGCGCCGCCGGGCTACGTCGGGTACGAGGAAGGCGGACAGTTGAGCGAGGCGGTCCGGCGGCGGCCGTATTCCGTCGTGCTGTTCGACGAGATCGAGAAGGCGCACCCCGACGTGTTCAACGTGCTGCTCCAGGTGCTCGACGACGGCCGGCTCACCGACGGACAGGGGCGCACGGTGGATTTCAAGAACACCCTCGTCATCATGACCAGCAACCTCGGCTCGCCCATGATCCAGGAGTGGTTTGAAAAGGCGGAAGGCGAAAAAGGGAAAGCGGAAATGGAGCAACAGGTGATGGCGGAGTTGAAGCGCCATTTCCGGCCGGAATTCCTGAACCGCGTGGACGGCGTCATCATCTTCCAAAGCCTGGACGAAAAGGAACTGGCGAAGATCGTGGACATCCAGCTTGATCGGCTCGGCAAACGGCTGGCACAGCAGAATCTCACGCTCGACGCGGACGCGGCGGCGAAGACGCTGTTGGCGCGCGAAGGCTACGACCCGCAATTCGGCGCGCGCCCGCTCAAACGCGCCGTGCAGGAGCAATTGCTCAATCCGCTGTCCATGAAACTGCTCGAAGGGGATTTTAAGCCCGGAGATAAGATTAAAGTCAGCGCCGATGGCGATGAATTAAAGTTTCAGCGGAAATGAATTGAACTGCGAAGCTCACGAAATACACGAAACCGAATCGCCGCAAAGGGACACAGGGAACGCATAGGCGTGACACGCAGCGCCCGAATTCACGCAAACGCGCTACTGACTCGCCCCAACGGGGCAAAAGATAATAAATCCGGGTCAACGAGCCATGCGGCTGCAACCCTGGGAGACGTCCCACAAAATAAATTCCTTCGCTCGTGGGAGCGGGAGAAGGCGGCCGCAGGCCGGATGAGTGTCGCAAGGGACAAAACAAGAAGCCAACCGCCAATCGTTTCAGAACGCCTCGCGTTTAGCAAGAAAACCCAATAGAATCGGGCGAATGTGAAAAACCTATCAGGAATTCTGGAATCACAACTCCAAATCCTTGTCCGTCACCGCGCCTTCGGAGGCGCTGGTCACGTGGGCGGCGTATTTGGCCAGCACGCCGCGGGTGTAGCGTGGCGCGGGCTTCTTCCAGGCCTTCCGGCGCCGCTTCAATTCCGCGTCCGGGATGCCGAGCGTCATGGTGCGTTTCTCGGCGTCAATGGTGATCGGGTCGCCGTTTTTCACCAGGGCAATCGGGCCGCCCGCGTAGGCCTCCGGCGTGATGTGGCCGACCACGAAGCCGTGGCTGCCGCCGCTGAACCGTCCGTCGGTGATGAGCGCCACGTCCTTGCCCAGACCCTCGCCCATGATGGCCGAGGTGGGCGAGAGCATCTCGCGCATGCCCGGCCCGCCCCGCGGCCCTTCGTGGCGGATGACGACCACGTGCCCGGCCTTCACCCGGCCGCCGAGAATCGCCTCGAGCGCCTTTTCCTCGGACTCGAACACGATCGCCCTGCCGCTGAACCGCAGTCCCTCCTTGCCGGTGATCTTGGCCACCGCCCCTTCGGGCGCCAGATTGCCGCGCAAAATGACCAGGTGGCTGTCCTTTTTGATGGGATGGTCGAGCGGTTGAATGATCGCCTGGTCGTCCGGATACGGCTTCACGTCGGCGAGCGTCTGCGCCATCGTCTCCCCGGTCACCGTGAGCGTGTCGCCGCGCAGCAATCCGGCGTCGAGCAGCGTCTTCATCATCGGCCGGATGCCGCCGATGGCCACCAACTCGGACATGAGATGTTTCCCGCTCGGCTTCAAGTCGGCCAGCACCGGCACGCGCCTGCCGACGCGGGTGAAATCGTCGAGCGACAATTTCACCTTCGCCGCGTGGGCGATGGCCAGCAGGTGCAGCACCGCGTTGGTCGAGCCGCCCAGCGCGATGACCACGGTGATGGCGTTTTCAAACGCCTTTTTGGTCAAAATGTCGAGCGGGCGCAGGCCGGTTTTCAACATTTCCACGACGCACGCGCCGGCGCGGCGGCAATCGTCCATCTTCGCCGGCGAAACGGCGTTTTGGGCGGAGCTGTTGGGCAGGCTCATGCCGAGCGCCTCGATGGCGCTGGCCATGGTGTTAGCGGTGTACATGCCGCCGCAGGAGCCGGGACCGGGGATGGCGCATTGCTCGACCGCGCGAAATTCGGCGTCGGAGATTTTGTGCTTTGCGTGCGCGCCGATGGCCTCGAAGACGGAAACGATGTCCAACATTTTTTCCGCGGCGGAGGCGGGCACGGAGTGACCCGCCCAGGCAGAATTCGAGGGTAGGGCGCGCCAGTCCTCTGCGCGCCGCTCGGTCGTCAAGCAGCCGGGCAGAATCGTGCCGCCATAGACGAACACCGCCGCGCGATTCATCCGCGCAATGGCGATGAGCGAACCGGGCATGTTCTTGTCGCAGCCGCCGATGGCCACAAAGCCGTCCATGCCCGCGCAGCCCACGACCGTTTCAATGGAATCGGCGATGACCTCGCGCGAGACCAGCGAGTATTTCATGCCTTCGCTGCCCATGGAAATGCCGTCGGAGACGGTGATGGTGTTGAAGACGATGGCCTTGCCGCCGGCCTCGTTCGCGCCTTTCTCGGCCTCGAGCGCGAGCTTGTCAATGTGGAGGTTGCAGGGCGTGACGTTGCCCCAGGTGGAGGCCACGCCGATGACGGACTTTTTGAAATCCTCCTCCTTGAAGCCGACGGGATAGAGCATGGCGCGCGCGGCGGCGCGTTCGTCGCCGTCAAGCAGAACGCTGGAAAAGGGGCGGATCGGATCGGATGATTTGATTTTCTTCATGCCCGGAATGTTGCCTGAAAAATTCCGCGTCGGCAAGGGGCTGATCCGAGCTGCCCGGTCTGGTCGTGCAGGGTCGCAATCGCGCCGAGACGATGGAACTGGCGCAAGCCAATGCTCGCATCCTCATGGAGGTTTATCTATCCGAGAAGCTGCCCCTGCCGCCCCTGTTGCGTCGCGTCTTCAAGCGCAAGCAAATCGTTGAACCATCCCTTGCCCGTCGCTTTACCCGTTCCCGCATGAGGCGGCTGCGCTGGGCCAACACGCGCGGCCAAAAAGGCCACTGGAGCGAGATGGTCAGCGCTACGATCGCCGGGTGATAGCTTTGCGCTTAGAATGGACCGAATCAGGCGCGAAATTGAGTCGAACATCTGCCAACTATCTATTGACATAAGCGGAAGATGCGTGATAGAGGCGTAGGCAGATAGTTCAGCGACCTGGATGGCCCTATGAAAGTGAACCCCCCAATCATCTTCGGCGTGGTCATGGGTGTGCTGCTTTCTGTGGGCGTGCCGCCGCGCACCTGCGCGCAATCACCAGCATTTAAGGTGCTGCACACGTTCGCGGGAACCGTCGTTCTCCGGACCAACGCCGCCGGGGCGAGTCCTTACGGCGCCTTGGTTTCATCAGATGGCGTTATATATGGAGCGACAGCGGCAGGCGGCGATTTTGGCAGCGGCACCGTCTTCGAAATCAACGCCGACGGCACCGGTTTTACAAACCTGCACAGTTTCGCGACAACCGACAATCCGGGTTACACTAACCTAAATCCGGCGTCAAAATCGGTGATTCGAGCGTAAATGGCCGAAAATCGAGGTTGATTGGATCGTTTCTTTGCAGCAGTCAATCAATTTTACGAAGTAATACCCCTCAGCCGTCCAATGGTTTGAGCTTGTGAACTTGTCGTAAGATGCGGGCGCTCCATTCTTGAACTGCGGGTCGGTCGGGCAGGCGCAAGGTCGGCCGGTTTTGCGGGCGAGTGAGTTCTCCCGGCAGCCAAAATAACCGGTGCCGTAGTTTGCCCAAGGTCAACTCTTGCCATGGCGGCGGCAGGCAGGTCCGCTGAAACGCGGTGACCAGATTGTAGGCCAGACGCAGCACTTCCAGATAATGCTTAGTGGTGTATCCGCAACGGTTCGGGCGTAAATCAAACCGTTGAATCAAGCACTTGCGCCGAACCGCTGCGGATACACCACTAAGCATTCCATGCAAAATTGCTGCCGATGCCAAAAATTGCCAGCGCGGTGGTCCTATCCGAGGCCGATCGAAATCAACTGGAGAAGTGGGTGCCAGCCCCATTCACTCCGCAACAGGTGGCGCTTCGCTCCCGCATTTTGTTAATGGCTGCCGACGGCAAACAAGACCTGGAAATTGCCGGGGAACTCGACGTGAACCGGCATACTCCGGCGCTGTGGCGGAAACGGTTCCCATCGGGTTCGTTCCTTTCAACAAGGAATCATTTCCCTTCCCCCAATCCACCCCAACCAAAGGAGTTCAATCATGGACGTTCATTGCACCACCTGCGGCGAGCCGTGGGATGTTGACCATCTCCGGTATGACGCCATCTACGAAGCCGGCATGAGCCAGGAGGAAGCCGAAGCGTGGCACTCACTGCCGCCCGGTCAAAAACTCAATGCCCGTTACCGGCAGGCGTTCCACA
This sequence comes from Verrucomicrobiota bacterium, assembly GCA_028873125.1. Taxonomy (GTDB): domain Bacteria; phylum Verrucomicrobiota; class Verrucomicrobiia; order Limisphaerales; family UBA11358; genus UBA11358. The sequence goes on from JAGWMQ010000008.1 coordinate 55,943, forward strand.
CCGCCGGCTGGGAATTCGGGCGCAGCGTCATCAACGTCATCCGTTGCCCCTGCTGTCCCAAAGACGCCCAGCCCGACATCAACCGGCTCCATACCAAGGCCGCCTTGGAGGAAATGCTGGGCGACGGCGAGGACGGCTTGGCCGCCACCTTCGAGGATCATCAGTTATGAGCGCGCGGAAACCGCCGTCGAGCGACTTCGGCAAAATCCTGGAAAGCATTTCCGACCGTCATGACATCCGGCACGTCTTTGATGGATTTGTCCGCCTTGCGGCCTGTGCGCTGGCCGCCCAGACCCGCGAGGCCGAATACCGCGAAGAAGCCGAACGCTGGCAAAAGCCGGAACTGGATTTGTTCGGGGAAGCCCTCGGCGCGCTGATCCTGGAAATGGAATCGCGGCCCTTTGAGGACATCCTCGGTGGCTACTACCTGGAATTCGCCGTTTCCACTAAAGGGCAGCAGTGGAGCGGTGAATTCCACACGCCCAAGACCGTCTGTGACCTGATGGCGCGCATGATACTGGGCGACGTGGAATAGCTTCCCATCGAAGGCCCGATCACGGTCTGTGAACCGGCGTGCGGCGCCGGGGCGATCATTTTGTCCCTGGCCCAAGCCGCCTGTGCATCTGAGCCTGAGTCAACGTCATCACAACAAGTAAGTGCGACTCTTCAAGTCGGCTATCTGACCGCGGGATGGGCTTGCTCGCGCGTCCGGCGAATAGCCAAGTCCAAAACCTGCTCGTTATGTTAAGAGCGCGTGGCATGGCGTCAACGATCTAAGAGCTGAGCCACGCCGACGGGCGGGTGGCTCCGCAAACTCGATAATCGTTGTATAACTCAAACCATCCATAAACTCAAGGGGCAGTCGGCGTTGGCTCAGCGCGGTGTTAGGCGGCACTATGTTGCACATCACCCTCCTGCCTCTATAAATCTTGTATGATGAACCAAGAGCCGGTCAAAGCCAATCATAGGCAAGAAAAAATATCCGGATGGGCTTGCTCGGACTGAGAATTGAACGCCCGGAAAAGA
>JAGWMQ010000113.1 GCA_028873125.1 Verrucomicrobiota bacterium
GCGATGAAGATGCCGCGGAGAACCTTGAGGGCCGGGCAGGGCGTGGTGATTCTGGCCTGCCTGATCGGGACGCTGGTGATCAGCCTGATGCTGGTGGGGATGTTGCTGACGGTGGAGAACGAGAACGCGATGGCGTCGCGGTCGCAGGCTTGGAACCGGTCCATGGTGGTGGCGGAGGCGGGCATTGAGGAGGGGTTGGCGCTGGTCAACCAAAACGTCGGCACCTCCACGGTCGTGACCAACTGGTCCGATACGGCGACCACCGACGGCTGGACCGTGACCAACAACACCTATCACGTCCAACGGCAGGTGGGGACCGACTCGAGCTATTACGACGTGTATGTGAGCGTCAACTCCAGCAACCTTCCGGTCATCAAGTCCACGGGCACGACGGTGTGGACCGGCCCGACGGGGGTGACCAACCTCCTCACCCGCACCGTGCAGGTGACCACGGCTTTCGCGAGTTACGCCCAAGACGGGCCGACGGTGATGACCAGCATCAGCTTGAGCGGCGGTTCCTATCTGGACGGTTTCAATTCCCAGGACCCCAATTACAGCACCAACGGCCAGTATTCGCCCAGCCTGGCGACAGCCGATTTCAATCTCACCACCATCGCCAGCAACAAATCTCCGACGACCGTCGTGACCACCAGCGGCGGGTCCATCATCCACGCCCACGTCAACATTGGCCCCAATGATGCCATCGCTTCGGGAACCATCATTGGCGACGTCGGCTGGAAGGGTCCGGGCATTGAATCGGGCTGGACCAACAACACCGTCAATCTCGATCCGCCGCCGGATGTGGTGGCGCCGACCGGCGTGAGCTGGCAGCCCATGCCCACCATGACCAACAAAATGTATGTTTTTAACGGGTTTGGACCGGGGGTCACCAATTACTACAAAGTCCCCGGCACTCTCTACAGCACTGAGTTTCTGATCACCAACGGCCCGGTGGTTCTGATCACCACCAATATCAACATGGCAGCGGGCAGCAGCGTCGTGGTGGCGACCAACTCCACGCTGGATTTTTATTTCAGCGGCAATAAGCCGCAGTTTTCAGGTGGCAGCATGGTGAATCAAAGCGGCTATGCCAAAAACGTCAATTTTTGGGGGCTGCCCGATTGCACCACGTTCAACTACAGCGGCGGTTCCCCATTTTGGGGCGTGGTCTATATGCCCGAGGCGGCCGTGAAATGGAGCGGCGGTTCCGACGCCTACGGAAATTTCACGATCAACTCCCTCTCCTGCAGCAGCGGTTCGACCGCGTTTCATTACGATCTGTCCCTAGCCAAACAGCAATCGCCCGGCGGTTACTTTGTCACCTCGTGGCAGGAAGTGTTGCCCTGAACGCCGGGCGGACGGGCGTGCCGGGAGGGCGTCCGGAAAGTAATAAAATGCGGTCAACGTCCGGCGCGCCGCGCTGCCGGGCGCGGTTCGGATCACCCCTTGCGCTGTGGCGTGGCCTTGGCGGCGAAGCGGTACATGTCGCCGCGATAAACCGAGTCCTCCATCTCCACGATGAACTCCTTGCCGCAGAACGAGGCGCCTTCGACGCGAAAGGCGGGGATGGGTTGGCGGGCTTCAAAAATTTTGAGCCACTCGCCCTCCAGCACCACGGCGCTGAGCATCTGGTGGATCTCCGTCAGTTGAATCCCGTAGTCGCGCTTGAAGATGTCATAAAGCGACTGTTCGAGGTTGCGGCGGTGGATGTCCGGGCAGAAGCGCAGGGAGATGTAGCGGGTTTCCTTCATCATCGGAATGCCGTCCGCCAACCGCAGGCGCTCGATCTCGCAGAACGGGGCGTCGAGGGTGATGGTCCGGCCGTTGATGGTCCGGGTGTGGTTCTCGTTGCGCAGGTGAAAGCCCAGGAGCCGGGTGCCGGGCTTGCGCCCGGCCTCGAGCATGTTCTTGGTGAACCCGAAAATACGGTCGATCGAGCGCAGCACGGCGAAGTCGCACACGAAGGTGCCCTTGCCGCGGACGCGATTGGCCCAGCCGGCCTTTTCCAGTTCGTGCAGGACGCGTCGGGCGGTGGTGTTGCTGACCTGATAGCGATGGATGATTTCGTTTTCGGATGGCACGGGCGCGCCGGCGGGCAGTTCGCCGCGCTGGATACGGGCGATGATCTCCCGGCTGATCTGAAAATACTTGGGCGGGAGGTAGGACTCGTCGGTCGCCGCCCCGGGTCTGTTGCTGGTCGCCACTGAGCGATCAGCCTGCGGAACGGGGCGCGACAAGTCAAGCAGGAAGCGCCGTCAACCTGGGAAAGCCCGCCCATGTTCCCGCCAGGGCTGTTTGGATCACAGGTGGAGTGTGCCGCAAGAGCTCGTTGCGGCGACGCCTTGTCTTTTCCGCAGGGTGCCGCCAAAAAGCAAACCGTCGTCCCCGCTGCCGGGTTCCCGCGGCGCGCCGCCCACGGGATGAAACCACGGAAGCTGTGCTGGCCTCCGTTGCTTCGACCTCCTTGACAGCCGTCAACGGCGGCCGCTCCGAAAAAATTGAGGCGCGAACCGAACGTCTTCGTTTTGCTGGAATCGGCTGGACAATGCCGGTAGGGTGGGTTTCAAAATTGAATTCAATTTATGAGTCAGACCCAATCCTTCGGAAAACACCGGTTTGCGCGGTTGACCCTTTGTTTGTTTGCCGCCGGCGCCTTGACCGCGCCCTCTCAGGAGGAAACGGCCAACCTCATTCCGACCCTGGAAATTCAGGCCAACCAGGTTGTCACCACGGTCAGGCCGACGCTCTACGGTTTGATGACCGAGGAGATCAATCACTCCTACGACGGCGGGCTATACGGCGAGTTGATCCGCAACCGCTCCTTCAAGGCCGATTTGACCAATGCGGTTTACTGGAATGCTATCGGCCGCGCCACCCTTTCGCTCGACACCCACTAGCCGCTGAACCGCGCCTTGAACGCGAGTTTGAAACTGGTGGCCGCGCCGACCGGAGACGCTCCGGCGGGCATCGCCAACGGCGGGTATTGGGGCATTCCGGTCAAACCGGCGACGACCTATCGTGCCTCGTTCTACGCGCGGACGGAGCACGGCTTTGCCGGCCCGCTCGCGGTGGCGCTGGTCAGCGACGACGGCAAAAAAACCTTCGCTTCCGCGCCAGTCGCCGGACTCACGGCGGAGTGGAAAAAATACGAAGTCACGCTGACGACGGGCCAGGTAACACCTTCAAAGAAGAATCGGCTGATCATTACCACCACCTCGCCCGGCGTCGTCTGGTTCAGTATGGTCTCGTTGTGCGGGCCGACGTTCAATCATCGCCCAAACGGCAACCGCCCGGACGTGATGGAAATGCTGGCGGCGATGCAGCCCAAATTTCTCCGATTCCCCGGCGGCAACTACCTGGAAGGCAGGACCCTCGCGTCACGCTTTGACTGGAAGAAGACCGTCGGCCCGATTGAGCAGCGGCCCGGTCACGAAAGTCCGTGGGGTTACTGGTCCACCGACGGCATGGGTTTGCTGGAGTTCCTGGAATGGTGCGAGGATCTGCGCATGCAACCGGTGCTGGCGGTGTATGCCGGCTACTCTTTGGATCACGAATACGTCAAACCCGGCCCGGAACTGCAACCGTTCGTCCAGAGCGCGCTCGAGGAGATTGAATACGTGACCGGCGACACGAACACGACCTGGGGCGCCCAACGGGCGAAGGACGGCCATCCGGCGCCGTTTCCGCTCCGTTATGTTGAAGTGGGCAACGAGGACTGGTTCGACCGTTCCGGCAGTTACGACGGACGGTTCAAGCAGTTTTACGACGCCATCAAGGCCCGCTATCCGCAACTCCAAATCATTGCCACGGCCCCGGTGAAAAGCCGCACGCCGGATGTGATGGACGAGCATTATTATCGCTCGCTGGAACAGATGGAGGAGGGGGCGCACCAATACGACCACCGTCCGCGCACCGGCCAGAAGGTGTTCGTGGGCGAATGGGCCACGCGCGTCGGCTCTCCCACGCCCGACATGGCCGGTGCGCTGGGGGACGCGGCGTGGATGACCGGCCTGGAACGCAACTCCGACCTCGTGATCATGGCCTCCTACGCGCCGCTGTTTGTCAACGTCAGCGACCTTGGGCGCGACGGCTCGATGCAGTGGCGCTGCGACCTCATCGGCTACGACGCGCTGACATGTTACGGCTCGCCGTCGTATTACGCCCAGGTGATGTTCAGCGCGCACCACGGCGACGAGGTGCTCGCCACCCGATCGGAAAACATTCCCACCCGGACCTGGCAGCCGCCGGCACGGCGGCGCCGGGGCGTGGAACAACCGCGTCCGCCCGCCCGGCAGCTTGACCAGCTTTTCTTCGACGCCACGCGCGACAGCCGGGCCGGAACACTTTATCTGAAGGTGGTGAACTGCCTCGGAGCGCCCCAGCCGGTGAAAGTCAAAATCAGCGGGCGTTCCGTGGCCGCCAGCGGCCAGGTGATTGTCTTGAAGGCCAGTCGCTTGGACGACACGAATTCCATCCTACACCCCACAAACCTTGTTCCCGTCACGACAACGGTGGAAGGTCTTGGCGCGGAGTTCACGCGCGTATTTCCAGCTTATTCCATCACCGTTCTGGAATTGGAAGCGAGATAAAACGGAGCCTGCGGGGTGTCTGCGCCGGGAATGGACGGCCTCCCTCGCAAACTGGTTGTCGCCGTTGACCCGCGGCGAACGCTCGCGCTCAAACATCGCGCGCTGAAGCAGCCGCCTTTGGCAGGGGGGGCAGGTCAGTCCTTGGCGGGCCGGCTTCGAGCAGCCGCCGGGTTGCCGATGGGGATGACAATTGTTCCGCTTTTCAAGCCGGGCGTGGAGGCGGTAACCGCAATCCGGCCGGAAGGGGCGCTCGCTTTGATGAACACCACGCATTTGCCCTCGTAAGCCCGGCGCTCACGGGCCTGAAAGGGTTCGTGACTGGAGTTGTCGGCGCTGTCCACAGCGGCGATCGCACCGGGACCGGAAACCTCGAATGAAATCAAGTTGTCGGCGCGTGGCACCACGACGCCGTGTTGATCCACAACTTGCGCCCGCACGAAAGCCACGTCATCCCAGTCGTCGGCGAGCGCCTTGTGGTTCGTCTTGAGGACAATTTTCGCAGGCTTGCCCGCGGTGCGCAGCACATCCGTGGCGAGGATTTTGCCGTTGTTCCAGGCGACGGCCTTGAGCGTGCCGGGCGCGTAAGTCGCCTGCCAAACTCGCGGAGAGGCATCGGCGTGGATCGTCTGTGCGCCCAGCGATTTGCCGTTCAGGAACAACTCGACTTGTTTGCAGTTGGAATAAATCTCCACGTTCTCGACATGCGGCGCCGAATTTTTCGGCGTCCAGTCCGGGAACAGGACCTGGCGCCGCTCCAGCGGGGTGAATCCCGGGTCCTCGCCGACTCGTTGCGCGGAGGCGATCCGGCGGGCGACGAAGACCATCGGCTTGTCCGACCACCAGCTTGCCTGTTCGTAACCGATGGGCTTGGGTTCCGCGGTGCGGTCCAGAAGGCCCGAGCCGGCGGCGATCACCGGCCAATGGCGCGATTCTCCGAGATAATCAACGCCGCTCCAGAGAAACTGTCCGGCGTACGGCGGATTGCCCCTCAAGGCCAGCCAGGTCCGGCGGTCGGGATGGTTTTCCGTGCCGATGATTTTACGCGCGGGTTTCTGCGCGTGGGCGGCCAGGATTTCATTCTCCCGGTAATTTTGGCCCACCACGTCGAGCAGGTCCGCCAGACCGTCATCGTAATCATGGCTGGCGTTCGGGCGGAAAAGCGCCATGGTCACCGGCCGCGTCGGGTCCGTTTCGTGGAAGACCTGGATCAATCCGGCGAGGATCCCTTTGGCCAGCTCGGCGTGCGGCGTATCGTGAATTTCGTTGCCGGCGCTGTAGAGAATGATGCTCGGATGATTGCGGTCGCGGCGGACGGTGTCGCGCGTGTCGGTCTTTGACCACTTCCCGAAATACAAATGATAGTCGTAGGGATTTTTGCCCACGGTCCAGCAGTCAAACATTTCGTCCATGACCAGAAATCCCATGCGGTCGCACAAATCAAGGAACTCCGGCGCGGGCGGATTGTGCGCGGTGCGAATGGCATTCACGCCCAGCGCCCTCAAGGTCTTCAACCGCTGCTCCCAAACGCTCAGCGGAACCGCCGCGCCGAAGGCGCTGGCGCAGGCGTGCAGACAAACGCCTTTGATTTTGATGTTCCTCCCGTTCAACCAAAAGCCGGTCGCGGCGTCGAAATGAAACTCGCGGATGCCGAAGGGGACGGAGTATTCGTCGAGGATCGCTCCGCCGGACCGGACCTGCGCCAGTGCATGATAGAGGACCGGCGTGTCCAAATCCCAGCGTTCCGGGTCCGGTCCGGTCAGGTTTTGCGTGAATTGCGCGGACTGGCTTGGGGCAATCCTCTGCGTTTGGGTTTCGGTCGTCGCCAAAATTCTTCCCGCGGGGTCGCGCAAGACAATCCGCAGGGAAATTTCGCGCGGCGCATCCGATTGATTGGTGACTTCGCCTTGCACCCGCACCGCCGCCCGGGAATCGCCGACTCGCGGCGTGCTGACAAACACGCCCCATGGCGTGAAGTGGACCGGGCCGGTCACGATCAGATGAACATGCCGATCAATGCCCGCGCCGGCGTACCAGCGCGACGCCGGTTGCGCCGAGGTGTCCGCGCGGACGGCCAAGACGTTGGTCTGGCCGGCGCCGAACCTGAGATGCCCGGTCAATTCGTAATAAAAACTGACGTAGCCATACGGCCGGTGCCCGAGATGGACGCCGTTGATCCAGACGTCGCTGTTGGCCATCACACCGTCGAACAGGACAGAGACGCGGCGGTCCGCGTCGCTCTCCGGCAGGGTAAAATCCTTTCGATGCCAGGCGACGCCCGATGGCAGGAAGCCACCGGCGCCGCCCGCCGGATTGGATTTGGCAAACGGCCCGGCAATGCTCCAATCATCCGGCACATTGAGATCGCGCCACGCGTGGTCGTCGAATTGCCGCCGCTCCGCGCCGGACGGATCGCCTTTGAGGAAACGCCAGTTGAAATCGAAAGATTCGATGGCACGGGTGTTCGCTGCGGTGACTGCCGCCGGCAACAGCAGCATGAGGCTCAGACCGCTGAAGGCAATTCTTGGCTTCACGATGGAAGGAATTGGGATGTTTTCATCTGGAAATTGCCCGCAGCGTCCGGCAAAGACGACAAAAACGCAAGCCATCAACCCAACCATCAACCCGGCTCATGCCAAGGCCCAGTTCACGGTTTGCCGGGCAGCAGATACCGCGCGAGCGGATCGTCCGGGAGCGCCTTCAAACCGGCGATGACACATTGCGCGTTCAATTCCGCTCCGGCAGCCTTGGTGTGGGTGTGTGCGTCGCCGAAAAGCGGGTTGACCTTTGCAGGCCCCATTGCGTCGTAGCGTTCGGCGATGAGTTTGTTGAGGTCAACAAACGGCGCGTGTTCGGCCTTCGCCACCTCTTCGGCCCAGCCGGCGTAGCCGTTCGTGCTGCGGACAATCGCGCCGTCCTTCCAGATCTTGCGCGGAATCTGCGAGCAGACCATGGGTGTGGCGCCCGTGGCCCGGGCGTCGGCAATGTATTCCCGCAGGTACCAGCCGTAGGTGTGCACGATTTCCGGGCGGCCGGTCATGAGATTGGTGATGGCCTGGGTTTCATCGCCGACGCCCGGAATGGTTCCGCGCGCCCGGGTTCGGTCGTTCAATGGCCCCGGGTCGTTGTGGCCAAACTGCATCATCACAAAGTCGCCGGGCTTGATCATGTCCAGCACCCGTTTCCATTCGCCGGTGAAGTAGCTGCGGCTGCTGGCGCCGCCGATGGCGCGGTTGACGACGTTGAGTTTTTGCGGATCAAAATGGCGCCCGACAAAATCGCCCCAGCCCCATTCGGGCCCCCGGCCTCGGCCGAAGCGCACCGTGGAATCGCCGATGAGAAAGAGGGTCGGCAGTTTGGGATTGGCGGGCAGCGGCAGTTGCAGCCAGGAGAACGAATCGGCCGGCACCGTCCTGCCCTTGGGGGAGAGAAAGCGGGTGATGGGGCTGGGCCGCAGTCCTTTCAAACCGGCCACCACGTCGGCGGCGCACAAGTCGGCCCCGATGGCGTTGAAGTGCGTGTGGTCGCGGGGGTAGAGCGCCTTCACCTTGTCCTCGCCCATCGCTTCAAATTGGTCGGCCAGCAGGTCGGTCAAATCAATGAACAGCGCGTGCTCGGCCCACGCGACCTCGGAGGCCCACGCGCTGTAGCGGCCGGGACCGCGCTCGACGCGGCCATGATGCCAGATGTCGCGCACGGTGAGCGTCAGCACAATGGGCGTGGCGCCCTTGGCCTTGGCATCCTCGATCATCTTGCGCATATACCAACCGTAGGTATGCACGATTTCGGGCTTCCCGGTTTCCAGGTTGGTGATCGCTTCCGTTTGATCACCCAGTCCGGGGAGCGAGCCCCGGGCGCGGCGGCGGTCGTTGATGAGCCCGGCGTCGTTGTGTCCGAATTGAATCAACACGATGTCTCCCGGCTTTACCCGGGCCAGCAGTCTGGCCCATAAACCCTCGGTAATGAACGTGCGGCTGCTCCGGCCGCCGCGCGCGCCATTGACGACATTGACTTTTGGCGGGTCAAAGTAGTCTGCGAAAGGCACCGCCCAGCCTTGTTGCGAGGCGCCGGCGCCTCGGGCCGCCGTGGAATCCCCTGCGATGAAGATGCCCGGCAGGTTGGGGTTGAGGACCGGCGCGGCCGGAGCCGGGATGTTCTTCAAATCCGGGGCCATGTCGGACGCGGTTTGGGCTGGAGCGGCGTCGGCGGGAAGCCCCGACAGCATCGCTGCAACCAAAATGAATCCGGTCCTGAATTTGTGTCGCATCATTTCCATGATCTGTGCCTCGGTTGAAAATGCGGTTGCCCGCGCGCCATGACATCCCCACGAGCGAAAATTAAAGCCGCCTGCGCCGCCGCAAACAAGGCGTTTTGTTCAACATGCTTGCGGCAAGCCTGCGCCTCTCCGGGGCCGCCTCGTGTCAGACGAAATGGGACAGGAGGAATGGCGGGACGCCGACAGGAAAATCAGACAGCCGAGGATAACGCGGAAAGCGTGGATGCCCCACGCTGGGGGCATGACAATTAAATCTATTGTTTGCAAATTAAGTCTGTTCTTTCTGACCACGTCGCTGGCCGGCCTGCGGGCGGCGACGTTGTATGTGTCCACGACGGGGAGCGATTCCAATCCAGGGACCTCGAGCCAGCCGTTTCGGACCATTACTTACGCCTACAGCCAGGCCGGCGCCGGGACCACCATCATGGTGGCGCCGGGCACCTACAGCGACTACACCAGCGGCTGGGGACTGCACCTGGGCAAGAGCGGCACGGCGTCCAATCCCATTGTGCTGGAGTCCCAGGTGCGGGGCGGGGCGATCATTGACGGGCAGAACGCCACCGACCGCAACGAGGCCATCTACCTGGACGGCAGTTACAACGTGGTGGAGGGCTTTGAGATCAAGAACGGCCCCAACGGGGGCATGGCCGTCTATGGCAGCGGCAACGAGATCCTGGACAACGAGATTGATCACAACGGCAGTCCCTCCAGCACCAGCAGCAACGGCCGGGACGGCATTTATGAGGACCAGAGCACTTCGGGCAACATCTACGAAGGCAACTACATTCATGACAACGGGCGGACCGGTGGCAGCAACCTGGACCACGGCCTGTATCTGTGCGGCGACAACGATCAGGTCTTCAACAACGTGGTGATCCGCAACGACAGTAGCGGTCTGCAAATCGCCGGCTACAGCACCGTCAGCAACATGAAGGTGTACAACAACGTGTTCGCCTGGAACGGCAGCGACGGCATCATCGTCTGGATGGCGATGAGCGGCGTGGACGTGAAAAACAACGTCCTCTACCACAACGGAAACTACGGCATCTATTTCTATGCGGCCACGGGCAGCGGGGTGGTGATGGACCACAACCTGATTTATGGCAACGGCTCGGGCAACTACAGCAGTTTCAGCAACGGCGGCTCGACGGTCTCCTATACGCTGGGAACCACCGTTTCTTCTGATCCGCTCCTGGCCAATGAAACCTCATCGGGCTTCGACGCGCACTTGAATTCCGGCTCTCCGGCCATCGGGGCTGGATACAATTTTTACTCGCTGTTCACGACGGACCTGGCGGGCGCGCCGCGGCCCTCTTCGGGGGTGTGGGACTTGGGGGCTTATGTTTATTCCTCCAGCGGGTCCACCGGGTCCGGGGGATCCAGTGACACCACGCCGCCGACGGTTTCCATGACTGCGCCTGGCAATGGTGCGACGGTTTCCGGCACGGCGGTGGGGGTTTCGGCCAATGCCTCGGACAACGTGGGAGTGGCCAGCGTGCAGTTCAAGCTGGACGGCGCGAACCTGGGTTCGGCGCTGACGGCCACGCCCTACGCGCTGACGTGGGATTCGACGGCTGTGGCCGACGGGACGCACCAACTCACGGCGGTGGCCACGGACACGTCGGGCAACCAGACGGCGGCGGCGGCGCTCACCGTCAACGTCAGCAACGTCGTCTCGTCGCTGGGTCTGCTGACGTTTCCCTCGACGTCCGGAGCGATCAGCGCCCCGTTCTACGTGACCAACAATGACGCCATCGTCCAGCCGGCCTATACGGGGGTGAGCGCCGGCGGCCAGGCAGTCTATACGTTCAACATCAGCGCCGCCGGCAGCTACGTGGTTTCGGCCCTGGTGAACGCGCCCGGCACGGACAACAATTCGTTCTTCGTGAACGTGGACGCCCAGCCCACCGACCCGACGATGATTTGGGACATTCCGGTCACGAGCGGCTTGGTCAGCGAGACGGTTTCGTGGCGGGGCAACGGCGGCCTTGATACGAACAGCCCCAGTGGCTTCGATGCCCAATACTCGCCGATCGTCTTCAACCTGACGGCCGGCACGCACCAACTGATCATCCGCGGCCGGGAGGGCCTGACCCAACTGGGCGCCATCACCATCGTCCCTTATGGCCAGAACCAAATCACGCCGCCGACCGTCTCGATCACCGCGCCGACCAATGGCGCAACTGTGTCCGGCGGCATCTCCATTTTGGCCAGCGCCTCGTCCAGCGTCGGCATCGCCGGCGTCCAGTTCCAACTGGACGGCGCCAACCTCGGCCCGGTCTTCACGAATTCGCCTTACGGCGGCGACTGGAACTCGACCTCGGTGGCCAACGGCGCGCACACCTTCACAGCCGTGGCGACGGATACGGCCGGCCAACAGATGACGTCCGCGCCGATCACGGTTCTCGTCAGCAACACCGTCGCCGCCACGCTGCCGACGGTGACGGTCGCGGCCACGGCGCCGAACGCCTCGCGGGTCGGCCCGACCAACGGCGTGTTCACCCTCACCCGGACCGGCGACACCAGTTCATCCTTGACGGTGAATTTCACGCTGGGCGGCACCGCGGTGAACGGGACCGATTACAGCCCGCTCGGCTCCTCGGCCACGATCCCGGCGGGCGCGGCCTCAACCACGGTGACCATTGCGCCGTTGCCCAGCACCAACTATGTCGGGTCTGAAACGGCGGTGCTCGGGCTGTCGGCGGCTTCGGGCTACACGGTGGGTTCGGCCGGCAACGCGACCGTAACGATTGCCGGCAACAGCGTGCCCAGCAAAATCGGCAAGGCGCCGGGCGGCCACTTGAAAATCACCTGGAGCAGCGTGGTGGGCAAAGTCTATGTTGTCGCCTATAAGATCAGTTTGAGCGACGCGACCTGGACGAACTTGAGCGGCCCCATTACCGCCACCAGCACGACCACGTCCTATACCGACACGATGGCCAGTTTCAAGTCCCAGGGTTATTACGTCGTGTATGTGACGGATTAAGCCGCGTCTGGATCCTCCGAGACAAAGCAAAAACAAAACGGCGGTCGGGAACGGCCGCCGTTTTTTCTTTTAACCCGAAAACCGAAGTTGAATGGGGAGAGCGCGGTCCCCGCGTGCGGCTTTCCGCGCCTCTCTCCATGAACCTCGTAGCGCAGTCGTCCCGACTGCGGGTGACGGCGGCGTCTCGCCGCCAGCCCCAACACCCGGCGAGACGCCGGGCAAACCCGCTGACGAGAACGCCCGCGCTAGGGACGACGCGGAGTTCATGGTCCCGATGCGCGTCCAATCTTGGAGGTCGAAACTCCCCACGAACCGTGGAGCGCCGGGCACCGCCTCGGCCAGCTTCAAAGCCGTTTTCCCAACGCGCCGAGGCGGTGCTCGGCGCTCCGATCG
>JAGWMQ010000009.1 GCA_028873125.1 Verrucomicrobiota bacterium
CAAAGGCGTTTATGACCTGTTTCGCCGGTTCGTTCCAGAAAACGGAGCCGGTCCTTTGAAGGCGCTGTTTTTCCTCTTTCAAGGCCGATTTTTCCATCACCAAGTCCGTTTTGGCGGACTGGTAGCTTTCCTCGTCAATCAATTCGTCCAGATAGCCGCGCGTGAGCCGGTTGAGCTTTTCCTGGACGCTTGAAAGACGGTCGCTGACCCGCTTGATGGCGGTCTCGACCGCCTCGCCGTCCTTGCGCGTCTCCTCATCAACGAGGGCGCGGAGATGGTTGGCTTGTTCGGGTGAAACGGCCAGCGGCTTCAAAATGGCGAGGCACCGGTCAACGACGGCCTTTTCCTGGACGTAGGGTTCGGCGCAGTCGCCCGCTTTGCGGGTGCAACGGTAGTAGCGGTAAAGGCCGCCGTTGCCCTTGGCCCATTGCGCGCTCATCATCGAGCCGCACGTGCAATGGAACAGGCCGCAAAATGGGAAATGGTGCCCGTTGCGGACCCTGCGGGGCTTGCACCTGTTTTTGAGGACCTTCTGGACCTTGTCGAACAGTTCACGCGAAATGAAGGTCTTGTATTTGCCCTCATAGGTTTCACCCTTCCATTCCATGACCCCGATGTAAATGCGGTTGCTGAGGAACCATCTGACGCTGTCCTTTGACCAGGGTTTGCCGTTTCCGCTTTTGATGCCCAGTTCAAGGAGCCGGCGGGAGATTGATACAAGGCCATGCGTGCCGGTGCTGTATTCCTCGAAAATCGTTTTGACCACCTTCCATTTCTTCGGGTCAGGAACGATGTTGCGCAAGCGACGGTCGTAAAGGTAACCGAGCGGCTTGTTCGCACCCGGCCATTCGCCGCGTCGCAGTTTCTCGCGGACGCCCCGCTGTATGTTTTTGGCCAGGCGGATGATATAATCCGGTGGCGCGTCCGCCCTCGACGCCCATGAGGAGGCCGGCGTCCTCGGGCAGGAATTGGCGCGTCGGAGTGCGGATGGAGGCAATGACGCCATTTTGAAGGAGCCAGCGCACGCGTCCCTCGTCAATCGGATTGCGGTAGAGGCGGTCAATGTCCCAGCAGAGGATGCCGTTGGCCTCGCCGCGTTCGATGCGGTCGAGCAACTGATTGAAAACAGGCCGGCCGGGAATCTTGGCGCTTTTGCTTTCTTCCAGGATTCCCGCGATGACGATGAGCTCGCGATTGGCAAAGGCGCGAAGCTCATTGATCTGCGCGGCCAGGCTCATCACCTGATGGGTGTTGTCATCAGTGCTCTTGCGGATGTAGGCCAAGTATTTGATTGCAGGCTTCATGCAGGCAGTATATCAAATGCCAAAAGTAATTGCCAGAAACATCTGGAAAAATCTGATCGCGATTTTCGATGAATAAAGATGTCAAAGCCATTCATGGCGAGTTTCGGCGCTCCCCCGAAACCCGATACATTCATCGCCTGCACTGCATTCTGCTCGTGCTGCTGGGATTGAGCACCGTCAAGGCGGGCAAACTGTTGGGCGTTCCGCAACGCACTGTTTCATACTGGGTGAACCAATTCAGGAAGCAGGGATTGGATGGTCTGTGCGAAGCCGAAAAACCGGGCCGGCCCGAAGTATTGAGCGTCGTGCAGAAGAAATCCCTGTCTGATGCTCTGTCAAATTCGCCCAAAAAGGTGGGGCTGGACGCTGACGCATGGACTGGCAAGTTGGTGGCGTCATTCCTACACAAACGATATGGACTGACGGTAAGCCTTCGGCAGTGCGCGCGCTTTTTAAGGGCGCATAGGGATCGCGCCGGAGCATAACCTTGAAGCGCAAAGGGGGGATTCAATATGTCCTTAACGGGTAAGATGTTCGTGAGCCTTTCGCCCGATGTAAGGGCGAATTCATGTGAATGAATTAACACCGCCTGATTTCGCGCAAAACCGTGATGTTTTCTCTTGCCCAACCTTACGATTTCATCCCGTCGTTATTGGCTTCCCCACACGTTGCCGCTCACGACATCCCTTCGTCGCTCCGCGACCTGAATCTTCAAAGTCCGGTTTGGTGCTCCCGCCCGGAATTGAACCGGGATCAGCCGCTTAGGAGGCGGTGGCTCTATCCATTTGAGCTACGGGGGCGACGCGCCGTCCTCAGAATAACGCCCGGCCCGGCTGCCGACAAGCCTGTCGCTATACTTGGAACGTGGCCAGCCCAATTTCCGCGCGACAAACCGTTGGTTTTGAGGGATGTTGACCAAGGATGAAAGGCGAAGTGGTTTACCTCTACGCGTTCGACGTGGCGAACGAAATCATTACCGAGCGCGTCCAGGAAATCCTGTCGGAAAAGCCGTTCCCGTTCGAAATCCGCATGGACCGCACGCTGCCCAAGGACATGCCTCTCTACAAACCGCTGGCCATCGAGCTGCCACCCCTGCCCGCGCGCTGTCACGGCGCGCCGGTGCGGCTGCTGATCCGCATCTACGACGTGGGCGTGGTCACCGTGATGATGCGCGTGGCCTTCAAGGCCAGCGCCCTGGCGGACCTGATGCCGTATCACAATCCGGCCCTGGAAGACGGACAGACGCTGGATGCCATCGCGCTCAAATTGTGCGGTCAGGCGTGCGACGGCCTGCGGGATTTGATGGTGGGACGCGCGGAATTTCCGCCGCCGCCGGAGGCCTACACGGTGTTCTGCCTCACCGACTTGGGC
The DNA here is from genome assembly GCA_028873125.1 of Verrucomicrobiota bacterium. GTDB lineage: Bacteria > Verrucomicrobiota > Verrucomicrobiia > Limisphaerales > UBA11358 > UBA11358. The sequence goes on from JAGWMQ010000009.1 coordinate 2,676, forward strand.
GGCGCCGACGACGTGAATCGCTGGCTGGGCGAACACCGGCGCGAGGCGGCGGGCCTGCTCACCGAGACGGTGCCGGAGCAGTTGAGCGAGGCCCAGGTCAACGAGGTGCTGCGCATCCAGCGCTCCTTCGAGAACACGGATCTGGCGGTGATTGACTGGGACGCCGCCCTGGTGGTGGATTTGGCCGGCTATGCGGACGACGTGCTTTACGCGCTGGAACTGGCGAACCTGCAGCTGGAGGAGTTCCGCGTGATGGACCGCCGGCTGGACGCCTATCTGGACCGGGCCTACGACGATTTGGAGCGGCGTCACGTGCCGCTGTTCGGCGCGGCCTCCAAGATCTTGCGCCACCTGTGCCGCTTCCGCGTGGACGTGGCGAAGCTGGCCGACGAAGTCACGCACATCACCAAATTTTTCGGCGACTGGCATCTGGCCCGCGTTTACCTGGGCGCGCGCGACCGGTTCTATCTCGACCAGTGGCGGGCCAGCGTGGAAGAACGCCTCGCACAGGTGGACAAGCTTTACAGCGTGGTCCACGCCGAGGTCAACGAGCAGCGGATGTTGTGGCTGGAAGCCATCATCGTGATTTTCTTCGCACTGGATCTCGTGATCTTGCTGCTGGCCAGGGGCGGTTAACCGCCGGCCCGGCCCGCTGTCCACTGGCGGCGCTGCACGGCGGCTCCCTCAAAGACGGGCGACAACCGGAAACTTGGGGACGGGATGCGTTCACGAAACACCTGGGGTATGGAGACTGGCGACCCTACCGGGAATCGAACCCGGGCTACCACCGTGAAAGGGTGGTGTCCTAACCGCTAGACCATAGGGTCGCTGAACGCGCCAATATAACGGCCGCCCCGCCGCTGTCACGGAAAATTCAGTTCAGCAGCCTATCAAACCGCACGGCGGCGGCGTCCCACTCCGCCGCGGCTTGCGGCGTCACCGTCCTCAGGTCCACCGAATTCCGCACGATCTGGCGCGCGGCGGCGTGCGAGGGGATGTGGCCCAGCGCGAGGGCCTGGACCAGCACATTGCCCAGCGCCGTGCATTCGGCGGGGCCGACGCGCACGGGCAGATTCAGGGCGGCCGCCGTGAATTGGTTGAGCGTGGCATCCTTGCTGCCGCCTCCAACGATGTGCAGGCATTCGATCTTCTTCCCGATGAGCCGCTCCAGCCGACGCAACACGACGCGGTAGGACAACGCCAGACTTTCGTAGATGCAACGCATGAACGCCGCCGGCGTGGCAGGCGCGGGCTGCCCGGTTTCGCGGCAAAAGGCGGCCACCTTCGCGGGCATGTCGTCGGGAGCCACAAAACGCGGGTCGTTGGGATTGATGAGGGAGACGAAGGGCGGCGCGGCGGCGGCGAGTCGTTCGAGCGTGGCGAAGTCGAAGGACCGGCCTTCCCGGGCCCAGTGCCGGCGACACTCCTGGACGATCCAGAGGCCGACGATGTTTTTGAGCAGCCGCACGGTGTTGCCCAGTCCGATTTCGTTGGTGAAGCTCAACTCGCGGCCCTGGTCGGTGATGACCGGTTGCGGCCATTCGACGCCCATCAGCGACCAGGTGCCCGAGCTGAGGTAGGCCCAACTTCCGCCGGCGGCCGGGACCGCGGCAACGGCCGCGCCGGTGTCGTGCGAACAGGAGGCGATAACTTCAATTTGAGGCAGGCGGGCTTCGTCGGCGAGCTCCTTTCTCAACGGTCCCAGCCGCGTGCCGGAGGGGCAGATGGGCGCGAACAATTCCGGCCGCCAGCCGAAGGCGTCGAGGATCTTTTTCGACCACGACCCGGTTCGCGGATTGTAGAATTGCGTGGTGCTGGCCAGGGAGACTTCGTTGCGGGCCACGCCGGAGCAGAAATAATTGAAGGCGTCGCCGATGAGCAGGAGCCGGCGGGCGCGGGCGAGGCGTTCGGGCGGCTCGGCGGCCAACTGGTACAGGGTGTTGATGACCATGAACTGGATGCCGGTCTCGGCGTAAATCGCCAGCCAGTCCATTGTCGCCTTGACAGTCTCCACGCCCCGGGCGGTGCGCGCATCGCGGTAGCACCAGACCGGCGGGAGAACGCGTCCCTGCTCGTCCAGCAGCACATAATCCACGCCCCACGAGTCGGTGCTGATGCCAGCGATGGGCAGCCGCCGCGCCGCGGCCTTGCCCAGGCCGGTTTTCAACTCGGCGAACAGGCCGTCCAGGTTCCAGTGCAGCGCACCGCTGGTCTTGACCGGGCCGTTGGAGAAACGGTGCAGTTCTTCCAGGGTGAGGATGTCGTGGTCGAGGGTGCCGAGCATGAGCCGTCCGCTCTCGGCGCCAAGGTCGCAAGCCAGATAGTGCGTCGCCATAGGAATTTGCCAGGCGCATCTTACGCGGCCCGGGCAAGGTGTCAAAGGTTCTGTCGCCGCGAGAGCATGAAAGGAAAACCCGTCGCCGATGGGATTGGCACCGGGCTTCGACGCTAGGTCACTTCCGCTTCGGCGGGGCGTGGATGCATTCACCGTGCAAGGCGTGCGCGGCTTCCATCCAGGCTTCGCTGAACGTCGGGTGCGCGTGAATCGTCCGGCCTAATTCGGCCACGGTCAGTTCGGAGCGAATCACGGCTGCGGCCTCGGCGATGAGTTCGGTCGCGTGCGGTCCGACGGCGGCGGCGCCAAGCAATTGGTCGGTTCCCGCGTCGGCAATCCATTTGACGAAGCCGGTGACTTCGCCCGTGGCGATGCCCTTGCCGAGGCCGGCGAAGCGGAACTTGCCGGTCTTCACGGCGCGGTTCTGCTTCTTCGCATCGTCCTCGCTCATGCCCGCCGTGCCGATTTCCGGCGACGTGAAAATCACGTTCGGCACAATCGTGTCGTGTTTGCGCAGCTTCGTCTGGACGGCGTTTTCGGCGGCGGCGATACCCTGCGCGGTCGCATAATGCGCTAGCTGGATTTTGCCTGTCACGTCGCCGATGGCAAAGATGTTGGCGACCTTCGTGCGGCAATAATCGTCCGCCTCGATGAACCCGTGCTCGTTCGTCTTCAAACCGGCGTTTTCCAGTTTCAAACCGTCGGTGACAGGCTTGCGGCCCACGGCGCACAAGAGCAAATCGGCGGAGAGCGCTTCGTCGCCGAAACTGCCTTTCACAGATTTGGCGTCGGCGGAGATTTTCTCCAGCGCCTTGCCGGTGAGCACGCGGATGCCGAGGTTTTTCTCCATGTGCGCCCGCACTTCGCGGCGGACGTCGGCGTCGAGCAGCGGCAAGATGTCCTCCAGCAATTCGACGAGGGTGACCTTTGCGCCGAGCATTACCGCCATGCAGGCCAACTCGCAGCCGATGAAGCCACCGCCAAGGACAATCATGGAAGCGGGCAGTTTTTGGATCTCGAGGAACGCGCGGCTTTCCACGACGCGCTCGTGTTTCGGCAGAAATCCGGGCATGGCCGAAATCGAGCCGGTGGCGATGATGATTTTCCTTGCGGTGATGCGTTCGGTAGGGCGCGTCACTCCGTGCGCGCCATCGGCGGGCAGAGGACTGCCCGCCCTGCCATTTATTTCAATCGTATTGCGGTCAATAAAGCTGGCCGTGCCGGTGAATTGTTTCACGCCGTTGGCGGTGAGCAGCGAGCGGACGCCGCCGCGCAACTGCTGGACGGCCTTGTTTTTGTTGCCGATCATCGCCGGATAATCCGGTGCGGCGTCCTTGACGGTGATGCCGAATCGTTCGGCATGTTTGATTTTGTCGAACGTCTCGGCGGCGGCGATGAGCGCCTTGGTGGGGATGCAGCCCCAGTTCAGGCAGGTGCCGCCGAGTTGTTCCTTTTCGACGATGGCGGTTTTCGCGCCGAGTTGCGCCGCGCGGATGGCCGCCGGATAGCCGCCGGGACCGGCGCCGATGACTACGATGTCAAATGTTTCCATAAATTTTGAGGCGTTAATTCTGAACTCTCAGGGTTGTTTTTCAAGTTGAATCCCGTTGCGGCGTTGCTGAATGGCCGCGAAGGAACACAGAGATCGCAAGGAAATCTTTTGTCTCAACCAATGACCTTTGTTGCGGGAGTGGGGCAGCGGGAAGCCTTGGAGTGCGCGGACATGTCGGCGCTCTGGAAGGCGGTGACATGTCACCGCACTCCAAATTCCGGCGAAGGAACACAGAGACCGCAAGAAAAAACCACTTCTTTGCGTTTCTTGCGTTCTCTCGCAGCCATCGGGCCGCGTCGTTTTCGGGAGTGGCCGACATTCCCGCGCGACTGGCCGCATTGATTGCCCGACCGGCTTCGATCTTCGCATGACCGGCCCGGCCTTCCGCGCCGATGACCGCGTTGATTGCCTGACCGGCCCCGGTCTCCGTGAAGGAGGGCGCGTCAAATTCGCGATCGGCCCCGTCGTCCGCGCAAGTGGCCGAGGCATCCGCCTGACCGGCCCCGTCGTTCGCGCCACTGGCCCGGTCATCCGCTCGACTGGCCGCATTGTCCGCTCGACTGGCCGCGTCGTCCGCGCGATGGTCCCGCTCGTTCGGGAGACGGGCAGATGCTTCAGATTCACAGATTTACGCGGTTTATGCCTATTCCGCGCTTTCCGCCGCCTGTCGCAATGCCAGAAACGCCTCTTTCAAGCCTTGGCTGACGGCGCTATCCGGCTCACGAAGAACGAGGATTTGCGGACGCGGCGGTTGCCGTGGTAGCGGGCGACACACTTGTCGAACTCGTATTGGGGGAGGAAGTCGAGGAGTTGGGCGAAGACGGTGCGACCTTCGTTCATAAGGTGGAAAACCGCAGGAATGCGGGGGGGCCACCCTCAAGGAATCGTCGCCGAATTGAAATCGAAAAAGGGCCGGACAGCGGCTTTATCCAGTTTTTACAATGGTGAAATCGCTGTCAGCAAAAACTAAACCGGACAGTAGTGATCTCGAATATAAAAAGCGCGGCGTGGACAAACTCCGCGCCCATGAAAAGGAAATCGCCCGGCTCGCCGAGGACGAAGCCGGCCAGGCCGAGGAAGAAAGCGAATGAACCTGCCGCCGCTCATCCCTCCGCTCAAATGCCAGGGCATCAAAACCAAGCTGACGGGCGAAATCCAGCGGCTCGCTCAAGCGCAGGAATTCGGCCGCTGGGTTGAGCCGTTTTGTGGTTCGTGCGTCGTCGCGCTCAACGTCCAGCCCAAGCGGGCGCTGCTGGCCGATTCCAATGTCCATATCATCCGGCTCTATCAGGAAATCCAAAGCGGCCAATTGACACCTGCTCTGGCGAAAGCCTTTCTGGTGGAAGAAGGGGAGAAACTCCGCACCGGCGGCGAGGAACATTATTACGCCGTGCGTGAGCGGTTCAATGCCCGCCCGACTTCACTGGATTTCCTTTTTCTCAACCGCTCCTGTTTCAATGGCGTGATGCGGTTCAACCGCTACGGGAAATTCAATGTCCCTTACGGCCACAAGCCAGAGCGTTTTGCCCAAGCCTATATCACCAAAATCACGAATCAAATCCGCCGCATCTCCGAACCCATCGCTGCCTGCGACTGGACATTTGCCGCCGCCGACTTCCGGCAGACACTGGCCTCCGCTCAACCGGGCGATTTGGTTTATGCCGACCCGCCGTATGCCGGCCGGCACGTTGACTATTTCAACTCATGGTCTGAATCCGACGAAACAGAACTCGGAACTCTGCTCAAACAGCTTCCGTGCCGTTTCATCCTTTCCACGTGGCACAGCAACGAGTTCAGGACGAATGCCATGATTGAACGCCATTGGAACGACTCGCGCTTTCACCTCCTGACGCGCGAACATTTTTACCACGTCGGCTCCACGGAAGACCTGCGCCATCCCATGATTGAAGCCCTGATTACCAACTTCCCGGTCAACGGACAACCGCAGGAAGTTGAAGCGACCGAGCAAATGGCTTTTTGGGAAAGGCCGGCGCGGGAATACTCCGCCTGACGATTTCTGAATTCCTTGGCCCGCCCTCGCGCCGCCGCCGCGATGGACACCGCCGCCGAGCCGCAGAACGGCTCTCCCAATCGCGTCATGCTCGCCGGCAAATACCGCAGAACCAACGCCGCCAGCGCCCGCTTGCTGCCTTGGTATTGAAATGGCTGGGGGAGGATCATGCGCCCGTAGCGCAGGCGTCTCCGCCTGCGGGTTGCGGCGGCGTCTCGCCGCCAGTTCCAGAACCCGGCACCGAGACGGTGCCCAAATCCGCAGCCGGTGACCGCTGCGCCACGTAACCGCTGCTCCATTTCCAATCTTCCGGGCGCGCGCACAAGCCCGCGTTCACGGGATTCATCAGCGTGTAATGACAGCAGCGATGCAAATCATCGTCGTCGCGAACAAGATGGTCGTAAGACTCACTCTGCCAAAACGGAACCACCTTCGTTGGCAGGAGATGATTGATCTCATGCGCCGAAAGCGATTCCCAACTGTGCAAAATCTCGCTCAAAGTCCGGTTCGGCATCGGCTAGACAACGACATGGGCATGGTTTGGCATCACCACCCAGGCGCGCAATTCGTAACGCTGTCCCTCGAAAAATCGAATTGCTCCGGCAACAATGTCCGCCAATTTCGGATCACGCAAGTGACAAACACCATGGCCGGCATCCAGATATCTGTCCACGCGGCTCGAATACCAGCGGAACAATTCTTCCTGTTCATGCCATGTCAACGGGCGCTTGGCCGCCTCCGCCTGCCGAAGAATTGCTTCACGCTCCTGTTTAAATCGGATCAGCACTTCCGTCGGCAGCGAGCCATCCTGGCGAAACGTGACGAAGTAAGTTCCGCCTTCGCGTTTCAAATGCGGCAGCACACCGCGCAAATGCAATCCCGCGACCAGATGTTTCTTGTCAGCCATACTTCAATGTGGCGCAGGCGTCTCGCCGCCAGTGTATGAAAGCGCCATCTTTCCATGCCGAATCGTCCGCTGATGGAAGAAAATGAATTGTTGGTTTCATTTTATCCGAAGCCCAAATTCTTCGATTGGCTGGCTGAATGCGCCTCCAGACCGAATTTGTCGAGCGTTTTGATGATAAAAGCGGCCTCCGTTCCCGAAGGCCGCCAGCGTCAATTCGTGGTTGGAGAAGCAAAAGCCGGGATTTTCCAACCCCGGCTTTTCTGGTTCTTCAGCGGTTAATCTGCGTTACGCCGTCAGCCTTTTCCAAAGCTCGATGACCTCAAGTTTTTGTTTGATGGCGTTGACGAACTTCGCGTGAGCGCGCCGTCCACGATGCGATGTTCGCACGAGAGCGTAAACGGCAAGGCCGGGTCGGGTTCACAGCAATTCCTTGAATTGTTCAATGCTCATGCCCGCGTCGCGCACAATCGCCGCCATCGTGTAGGCGTCCACGGGATTGTTCCGGGGCACAACCACATGAAGCGCGCCTTTTGACATGAAGATGTGCCTGCTCTGGCGGTCAATGCGGAAGCCGGCCTTTACCAGGGCCTTCACGGCGCGCAGATGATTGACGCCCGGCAGCTTCGGCATATCACGCGGTGGTCACTTCCATCTCGCGGATTTCGCAACGCAGCTCCGGCGCGCCATAAAGTTCGAGGTAGCCTTGAATGGCATCGCGGATGTTTTCCAATGCCTCGGCCACGGTTGCGCCTTGGGAATGGCAGCCCGGCAGTTCGGGGCAACTGACGGACACGCCCTCCGAATGTTCGAGCAGTGTCACATGGTATTTGGTTTTCATTTTGTTGGCAGGTTACGGTTCGGGATTGATTCCGTCAATGTGGGTAAGAGCAAATGGCTTGAGGCGCCACCGTTCCACTCGATTTTCAATTGCGCCGGATTCATTTTGCATTCGCTTTCACAGGATGGGCAGTTTTACCCCGCCAGCCGTTTCCAAAGCTCGATGTCCTCGAGTTTTTGTTTGATGGCGTTGACGAACTTCGCGCCAAGCGCGCCGTCCACGATGCGATGGTCGCACGAGAGCGTGAGCTTCATCCTCTGGCGCACGACGATTTTGCCGTCGCGCACGACCGGCTGCGGCTGGGCGCTGGCCACGGCGAGGATGGCGCTTTCGCCGGGATTGATGATGGCGCCGAAACTTTCCACGTCCATCATGCCCATGTTGGAGATGGTGAACGTGCCGCCGCTCAAGTCGTCGGGCGTCGCTTTGCCTGCGCGGGCCTTTTCGGCGAGCGCCTTGGTCTGCCGGCTCAGTTCCAGCAACGGCAGTTGTTCGGCGGCGCGGATGACCGGCACGACCAGGCCCTGTTCCAGCGAAACCGCGATGCCGAGGTTGACGTGGCTGTTCCAACGCGTGGTCCGGCCGTCGGTCGAACTGTTCACGTCCGAGAATTCCTGCAACGTCAGCACCACCGCCTCGGCGATGAAATCGGTGATGGTGTAGGGCGCGCCCGCCGCCTTGAGCTGGCTGCGGTAGGCGATCAGGCCGGTCATGTCCACGGCGACGGTGACGTAGAAATGCGGCGTGTCGCGGAAGCTTTGCGTGAGCCGTTGCGCGATGACCTGCCGCATCCGGTTCATCGGTCTCGGTCGCTCGGCGAGCGCACGCTGCACGTCGGCCACAGTGATGCGGCCGTCCGTGCCATGAATGGTCAGCACATCGAGTTTTTCCTTCGCCGCAAGTTCTTTCGCGGCGGGGCTGATGCGGAGTTTGTCGTAGCCGTGTTGTTGCAGGTAATTCCGCACGTCCTTTTCAACTACCCGGCCTTCCGGGCCGGTGCCTCTGATGCGCGTGGCGTCAATGACAGCGTGTTTCGCCAGCGCCGCGGCGCGCGGACTGATGCGGAACAGGGATGGGGTTTTGGGTCTGGCTTCTGGCGTCTGGGGAATTGGTGCCACACTGGGCGCAATGGTAGGGACGGCTGTCCCAGCCGTCCGTGCGGGCGTTGGCGTTTGCGGCGCGCTGGGGACAGCGCGCCCCACCTCCGGCGCTGCAGTCCCAGGTTTGGGCGCGGCGGGCGCCGGCGCGGTGATGGCCGGAATCGGTTCGCCCGGGTTGCCGAGAAAACCGACCGTGCTTTGCACCGGCACATTGACGCCCGGCGGCACGAGGATTTTCAGCAGCGTGCCGGCCTCGAAACTCTCCACTTCCATGACCGACTTGTCGGTTTCCACGGTGAAAAGAATGTCGCCCTTGGCGACGCGGTCGCCTTCCTTTTTGAGCCATTCGACGATGGCGCTTTCCTCGGTCATCTGACCGAACTTCGGCATGATGATTGGCGTGGCCATAAAATTTTAGCCGCAAGCTTTTTAGCCGCGAAAGAACGCAGAGAGCGCAAAGAAAAACGAAATCAAACCAGCAAAATGGTTTCCGCCTTCTTCTCGTGCTTCGCCTTGGCTCAACACAAATTTTCTAATTTGAAAACGATATGAACCGAAATTGATCAGCAAACCGTGTTCAATCCGTGATGCTTTCAAATAGCCAAGCGTTTGCACAATGTGTTCATCGGCAATTGTTTTGGCGGCTTTTAATTCCGCGATCAGCCGGTTTTCAATCAGCAGGTCGGCATTGTAGTCGCCGATTTCCGTGCCGTCCTCGTCATAGACCTTCAGCGGATGCTGTTGCTTCACATCAAGCCCAAGTTTGCGGAGCCGATGCGCCAGCGCATTCTCATAAACTTTTTCCAAGTGGCCGTTCGCGTGATAAACGTGAATGTCATAAGCCGTCTGCCTCACAACGTCGCACAACTCGTTTATGGTTTTCATAATTCTTTGTGTTCTTTGCGTTCTCTTGCGGCTCATCAAAGAATCTCGTTTGCGGCTTTGAGCAAATCGCTCACGTTCGGCAGGAACGCCGCTTCGAGAATGTGCGACTGCGGCGCGATGCCGTTCTTGGCGCCGACGCGTTTGACCGGGGCGTCCAGGTAATCAAAAATCGCGTCCTGAATCGTCGAGGCGATTTCGCCGGTGTAACTGCCGATGTGGATCGCCTGGCTGGCGACGACGCAGCGGCCGGTTTTTTGCACCGAGCGCAAAATTGTGTCGAGGTCGAGCGGCACGAGCGACCGCACATCAATCACCTCGGCGGACACATTTTTCTCGGCTTTCAATTTGTCCGCCGCCTTCAAGCAATCGTGGACGAGCGGACCCCACGAGACGAAGGTAATGTCCGACCCTTCGCGTTTCACGTCGGCCACGCCGAGCGGGACCAGGTAATCGTCGGTCGGCACCGGGCCTTTCAGGCCATACAGACCCTGCGACTCGACGAACATGACGGGGTTGTTGTCGCGAATGGCCGATTTCAACATCCCCTTCGCGTCATACGGTGTCGCCGGATAAACCACGTAGAGGCCGGGGATGTGGCAGAACATGGATTCAAGCGTCTGCGAATGTTGTCCGCCGTAGCCCTTGCCCGCGCCCGCCGAGACGCGCAGCACCAGCGGCACTTCGGTCTGCGCGCCGCTCATGTAATGCCACTTCGCCGCCTGGTTGCTGATCTGGTCGGACGACATGAGCGCGAAGTCGAAATACATCAATTCCATCACCGGCCGCAGGCCGATCATCGCCAGCCCGATGCCGGTGCCACAGATGCACGCCTCGGAAATCGGCGTGTTGAAAACACGGTCGCGCCCGAACGATTCGAGCAGGCCTTTCGTGGCCTTGAATGCGCCGCCGTAATCCGCCACGTCCTCCCCGTAAAACAAGACGCGCCGGTCGCGTTTCATCTCCTCGATGAGCGCCTCGCGGATGGCGTCCTTGTAGGTGATCTCGCCGTTGACGCGCTTGATTTCCGGCAACGGCGCGATGATTTCGACTTTTGAGAATTCCGCCGGCACGGTCTCGCACTTCGTGTCGGTGTACATGTATTTGATGACGTCCTCGGCGACCGGGTCGGCGGCGGTGGCGGCGCGCTTGGCGGCGCGGGCGTTGCGGTCGCGGACGGCGGCTTCGAGCGCGGCGAGTTCCCTTTCGGCAAGGACCTTGTTTTCCAGAATCTGCGCCCGGAACGTCTCGATCGGGTCCACCGCTTTCCACGCGGCTTCCTCCTCCTTGGTGCGGTATTCGTTGCGCGGGTCGCTCAACGAGTGGCCCCAGTAGCGGTAGGTGTCGCAATCCAGCAGCACCGGGCCTTCCCCCGTGCGGCAAATCTCGGCGGCCCGTTGGACGGCGTCGCGGATGGCAAGCGGGTCCATGCCGTTGACGATTTCGGCGTGCATGTTGTTCCCGGCAAATCCCGCGGCCCGGCGGGCAATGCGGCTCACGCCCATCACCTCGTCGTCGGTGCGGTGCGTCATGCCGTAATGATTGTTGATGACGAGGAAAATCATCGGCACGCCGAACGGGCGGTCGGCCAGATGGTTGGTGAACTGCGCCTGCGTCGCAAAATTCAGGGATTCGAGCACGACACCGTTCGCATAGGCGCCGTCGCCGGCAAAACAGCAGACCACCGCGTCCGTTTTCAGATAACGCAAACCGACGGCCGCGCCGGTGGCGATCGGCACACCGCCGCCGACAATCGCGTTGGCGCCCAGATGCCCGACGGTGAAATCGGCGATGTGCATTGAGCCGCCGCGGCCCTTGCAATAGCCGCCTTCCTTGCCGAACAGTTCGCAAATCATGCGATAGACGTGTTCTTCCAGCGCCGCTTCGAGCAATGCCTCGCGCGAGTTCGCCTGGCAATGTGGCACGCGTTGTTTCAATTGCTCGTCGCTCATCCCGCGGACGGCGACGGTGCCCTTGGCGAGGCTTTCGCCGTGGCCGCGGTGGGTGCTGGTGATCTTGTCGGCGACGCGCAGCACCGAGCAGGCGCCCGCCGCCGTGCCTTCCTGTCCGACCGACACGTGCGTCGGCCCGCGATAATTGAAGTTGCGGATCGGCTCATACGCGCCGGAGCGGAGCTTGACGATCATTTCCTCCAGTTCGCGAATCATCAGCATGTCCTCGAACAGGTTCACCGCTGCCTCTTTGGTGATTTTTTTCGCGGCGAGCTCCTGCTTCAAACTGCCCTTGTAGCGGTAGGCGAAAATTTTGCCGCAATCCATTTCATACGGCTTGAACTTGGGCCGCATGTCGCTCAAGTAAGTCGGCGCATGTTTCTCGTTCGGCTTTTCAGCCTTTTTCCCGGTGGGTCTTTCCAATGTTGCCGTTGTCATAATCTTTCACTTTTCATTTGGGGAGCGCACGCGCCTCGCGGTCGAAACAACCAACGCGCGTTGAAACTCGCGCGATGGCGCGCGCCAGGCGGTTGACGCGGGCGTCAACCGCCGCACGCGAGGCGCGTGCGCTCCTCATCGCCAATCAGAAATTTCGCTCACACTCTCACTACTTTGATTCCTTTCCTGGTCAATTCCTTCGCAAAATTTTTGTCGAGGGCCTGGTCGGTGATGAACACGTGAACGTGTTCCAGCCCGCCGGCGCGGGCGAAGGCCACCTTGCCGGCCTTGCCGGAATCGGCCAGCAGAATCACCTGCCTCGCCCGGCCCGCCACCAGTTCCTTGGTGTAGGCCTCGCTCGGATCGGTCGTGGTCAAACCTTCCTTGAGCGCCAGCCCGATGGTGCCCATGAACGCCTTGTCCACGTGCAACTCCTCCAGCAGGCAGCGCGTCAGCGGCCCGACCAGGGTCTGGCTCAAGCGGCGCAGTTCGCCGCCGATCAGAATCAAGCGCGGCCCGCGCCCGGCCAGTTCGAGCGCCGCGCGCAGGGAATTGGTCACCACCGTGAGGTTGGTGCGGTCGGGCAGCCGCCGCGCCAGCTCCAGCACCGTGCTGCCGCCGTCCAGAAAAATCGTGTCGCCGGGTTCGATAAATTGCAGCGCCGCCGCGGCGATGCGGTGCTTCTCCCGCGCGGCCATCGAGGTCTTGTCGTCGAAGAGCGGCTCCTCCAGCCGGCTCTCCACGCTGACCGCGCCGCCGTGGACGCGCCGGATGGCCCCCGCTTTTTCCAGTTGGTCCAGGTCGCGGCGGACCGTCGCGGGCGACACGCGAAGCTGACGGCAGATCTCCTCGAGGCGGATCACGCCTCGTCCGCGGACCAATTCGCGCAGGTGGTCGAGGCGCCGGGGCGCCAGCTCTTTTTGAATGCCCTTCAACACGGGCTGTGATTGATTAAGAGAGAATTTAATCATCTCTTGATTCGAGTCAATCAAAATCGCTCACAACGGGAAACAATCGTCCTCCCGGTCTTGGGACCCTGAAAATCAAACAAACCGGCGGATGGCAATTTCCGGCAGGTCAACGTTCGCCGGCTGGCGCAGCAGAAACGCGACCATTTCCGCGAGGTCGGCGGGTCGAATCATCGGCTGGCCCTTCAGCCGGGCGCCGAGTTCGGTGCCTTGGAGGAGGCCGGTGTCCACCCCACCGGGGCACAGGTTGTAAACGTGGACGCCGCGCGGCCTGGCCTCTAGCGCCAGCGCCCGGGCGAAGCCGAGCAGACCGTGTTTGCTCGCGACGTAGGCGGACTGGTGGAGGTAGCCTTGCATCGCCGAGCTGCTGACAATGTTGACGATGCGGCCTTTTCGCGCCGCCAGATGCGGCAGCGTCTGGCGGCAGATCAAAAAGGGCGCGGTGAGGTTCACCCGCAAAGTCTTCTCCCAATCCGCCAGGGAAATTTTCGGAACCGATTTTTCGAGAAAAATGCCGGCGTTGTTGACCAGAAAATCCAATCCGCCCAATTGACCGAGCGCGCGGGCCACGGCGTCGGGAATTCGCGCGGGATCCGCCAGATCGCATTCGAGGAATGCCTCGTCGAGGCCGGGCGGCGGCGGGGTGCGCGAAATCAAGGCGAGCTTGACGCCTTCGCGCGCCAGGACGGTGGCGATGGCCAGGCCGATGCCGCGGCTGGCGCCGGTGACGATGGCGGTTTTGCCGCGCAGCGAGTTCGTCGTTGCCTTTCCCTGCCGTCGGCTGTGCCTCTTTCGGGCGAGACTCCTATCGTTTTTCATTGTAACCGGGCTGTGAGTACTTTTGATGGGCCAAGGCCCGAGTGCGCGCCAGCAGGGCGGCGTCCGGCGCAAATTCGCTCCACCCGCCCCCCCACTGCGACCGCGCCACCTCGCACATGGCCCGCTCCCAATCGGCGCGCCCGGGCGATCCCGAGGGCGGCTGGACCGAGCCTTGGATGAGCAGTCCCAGCCGGTTGCGGCGCTGCGCGGCGCCGGCGATTTTCTTCCCGTGCCGGAGCAAATCGAATTGTTCATGGCCAATAAAACACCGGCCGGCCGCTTCTGATTGTGGATTGTGGGCGGCGGATTTTTTGAACCGCGCCAACTCTGTTTCCATCCTCAGCTTTTGAAACGCCTCCTGAATCCACCCGTGAACGCGACGATAGCTTTCCACCGCCTTGAGGCCATGCCATTCGTGGCCCGGCGGAAAGACGAGGCTGTAGGTCCAGTCGGCGTCGTGCGGCACGAGGCCGCCGCCGGTCGGGCGCCGGACGAGCGGACGGAGCCGCGTGGCCCGCCCGACTTCCGCGAATTTCTGGAAGTAACCGAAGGACGCCGCGCGTTCGGTCCAGCCGTAAAACCGCAGCACCGGCTGTTGCAGGCGCCGCATGGCTTCAAGCAAAGCCTCATCCAGCGCCATGTTGAAGGCGGCGTCATCGGGGCCCGAGTTCAGTAAAAGCCAGTTCATTCAGGCATAGATTGAGCACAGAGGAACCGCGGATAAACACATTTTATCCGCAGACGGTGCGGGATTTTCGCCGACGGCCGGCGGCAAATTTGTCCGTGCTCATCTGCAAAATCCGAGCAGGCCTTTGCCCGGGTTCGATCCGGCTTTCAATGGCAGCGAAGGTTCCTTCACCCCAATCCTGCGGCAAAGCCGGAGCAGTTCGCAATGGGCGCAATCGGGCTTGCGCGCATGGCAGCGGCCGCGACCGTGCCAGATCAACCAATGACTGAACAGTGTCCATTGCCGCTGCGGCACGAGGCCCATCAAGTCGCTTTCGATTTTTTCCGGCGCGCACTGGCCCGTCAAGCCCAGCCGGCACGACACCCGGGCCACGTGCGTGTCCACGACCACGCCGGCGTTGAGGCCGAAGGCGTTGCCCAGGACGACGTTGGCGGTTTTGCGGCCGACGCCTTGAAGTTGGAGCAGGTCGTCCATGGTCCGGGGGACGTTCCCGCCGTGCTTTTCGACGATGTCGCGGCAGGCGGCCTGGATGTGGCGCGCCTTGTTCTTGTAAAAGCCGGTGGAGCGGATGGCCTGTTCCAGTTCGGCGACGGGGGCGTTCGCATAGTCCTCCGCCGAGCGGTATTTCTTGAACAGGGTTTCGGTGACGAGGTTGACACGCCGGTCGGTGCATTGTGCGGACAGAATCGTGGCCACGAGCAATTCGAGCGGATTGGCGTGCGTCAACGCGCATTGCGCCCGGGGATAGGTTTGGTCCAGGCGGGCGATGATTTTTTTCAGTCGCGCCTTTTTGGCGGAAACGGTTTCGCGGAACATATTCGCTGCGGTTTGCGGCGCCAGCGTGGCAAAATCCGAAAGGAAGTAAATGCCGAAACCGGGGTTGACCGGTCCGCCCGCCTGAATTACGTTCGCCGACATCACCGGACGTCACAACGCCGGGCGCGGAAGAAATCCGGGCTGCAGCACCTTGCCGGACTTTGCGCTGCGCGCGGACTGGTGACGGAAGGAGCAACCATGAGTCTCTGGAAGAAAATGCTGGCGCCGACGGGCGCCAACGCCAACGTCCTCATCCGCCTGGTGGTCGGCGGCGTCTTTCTCAATGAAGGCGTCCTCAAATTCCTCTATCCGGCCGCGCAGGCGGCCGGCCGTTTTGCAAAAATCGGCATCCCGCATCCGGACTTTTTCGGCCCGTTTGTGGCCACGGTGGAAACGGTTTGCGGCGCGATGGTCATTCTTGGTTTGCTGACACGGCTGGCGGCCATCGCTCTGTTCATTGACATCTCGGTGGCGATTTTCAGCACCAAAATTCCGGTGCTACTGGGCCACGGTTTTCTCGGTTTCTCGCTGATGAAACTGGAGCACTATGGTTTTCTGAGCATGGTACACGAGGCGCGCACGGATTTTTCCATGTGGTTTGGCCTGCTGTTCCTGCTGATCGCCGGGCCGGGGCGCTGGTCTGCCGACGGTTTGTTCGGACGGACGCCCGCTTGATGGCCAAGCGGGTTTTCAAGCCCGCGAGGCCACGACAAATCCCCGGTGGTTTCCGCCTGGTTCATTCCTGGAACCTCGCCGTGGCGAGGCCGGAAACCGTTCGACAACGGCAAGCCGTCCAATCAGAGTTTTACTAATCCAAATTGCAAGCCGCTTGCTCTCAATGAGTTATTTTTGTTGATAGTTTTGAAACCACATCTTAACTTGACCGTAACGATTTATTCTTGCTTATGTCGAATGCTGCCAAAGAGCCATCCTCGGCGAACGATTTCGTTAAAAATTCCTCCCTTTACCGCGAGTTTCAAGCCGAGCGCGAGGAAATTCTCCGGCACAAGTGGATTGAATCGGAGAAGGCCGGGCGCGACATCGGCTTCGAGCAGGCGCTGATGGATTGGATTCTCAAGCACCGTTCGAGCTGGCGCAAAAGTCGCCAGAGTGTGGTTCGCAATTGAAGCGCCGCGGGCTTCCCTTTAATCTGTTCCTTTAACGCAGCCCGGCGAGGCGGCGAAGGAAAAATGAAAAGCAAAGGCGCAATGCAAATGACCTCCGCCCCGGAGCGGAGCGGATGCGTGTTTCGGTCGTCCATCCCGGCGCCGTCGTCGGCCCATTTTCATTTCCCGGAAACGGGGAGAAATCTTTTCCATGCCTGAATCCGCCGTCATTCTCAACGCCGCCGCCATCCAGCGCGCCCTGACGCGCATCGCCCACGAAATCGCCGAACGCAACGAGGATGACGCCGGAGTCGTGCTTGCGGGCATCCCCGTCGGCGGCGATCATCTGGCGGCGCGGCTGGCCGGGATTTTGGCCGGCATCTGGAACCATCCCGTTCCGGCCGGCATCCTCGACGTCTCCATGCACCGGGATGATTTGGGCCGCCGCGCCGCGCCCCAAATCCACCCAACCGTGCTGCCCTTCGACGTGACCGGCAAGACGGTGGTGTTGGTGGACGACGTGCTCTACAGCGGCCGCACCACACGCGCCGCGATGGACGCCCTCAACGACCTGGGCCGGCCCAAGAAGGTCCAATTGGCCGTGCTGGTGGACCGCGGCCACCGCGAACTGCCCATCAAGGCGGATTTTGTCGGCAAAAACGTGCCGACCGCCCCCGACGAAAAAGTCCAGGTGCGGCTGAGGGAAGACGGCGCGCCGCAGGACGAAGTGACCCTGGAGAAAAAATGAGGGCGGCCGCGAAAGGACGCCAGGCACATCGGGAAAAAACTGAAGCCCCGCGGTTTTGGCGGCCTTCCGTGGCGCGATAAAAATGGCCTGGACACGAAAACATCTGCTCGACATCGAATCCCTCGCGGCGGAGGAGATCGTCACCGTGCTGGACACGGCGCGGGCGTTCAAGGCCGTCGGCGAGCGCGCCATCAAGAAGGTCCCGGCGCTGCGCGGCCGGACCATCGTGAACCTCTTCGTCGAGCCGTCCACGCGCACCCGCATCAGTTTCGAGCTGGCCGAACAGCGGTTGTCCGCGGACATCATCAATTTTTCCACCGAGGCCTCGTCGTTCAAAAAAGGCGAGACCCTCAAGGACACCGCCCGAAACCTCGAGGCGCTCAACGCCGATTTCATCGTCATCCGCCACAGCGCCAGCGGCGCGCCGCATTTTCTGTCGCGCGTGCTGCAGGCGGGCGTCATCAACGCCGGCGACGGCGCGCACGAGCACCCCACGCAGGCGTTGCTGGATGCCTTCACCATCCGCGAGCACAAGGGAAAGATCGCCGGGCTGAACGTGACGATTCTGGGCGACATCCTCTACAGCCGCGTCGCGCGCTCCAACATCTGGGCGCTGACCAAGCTCGGCGCTCGCGTGACGCTGTGCGGCCCCTCCACGCTCGTGCCCCGGACCTTCGAGCAACTGGGCTGCCGCGTGACCTACGACGTGGACGAGGCGATCGCCGGCGCGGACATCATTCATCTGCTGCGCATCCAGCACGAGCGCCAGCGCCAGACGATGTTTCCCAGCATCCACGAATATGCGCAGTTGTTCGGGCTCAACCAGGCGCGCCTGGCCAGGACCAGACCGGACGCGCTGATCATGCACCCCGGCCCGATCAACCGCGGGGTGGAAATTGACAGCGAGATCGCCGATTGCGGCCGCTCGCTGATTTTGGAGCAGGTCACCAACGGCCTGGCCGTCCGCATGGCGGCCTTGTTTCTGCTGAACGGCGGCAAGGGCCCGCACGAAGTCACGGGCGACTAGACCTGCAACAGCTTGATTTGCTCGCGGTCCTTCTCGACGGCCTCGCCGAGCGTCTGGGCCTGGCGTTTGCGGCGCTCGATGATGTGTTTGTCGAGCACCGGGTCGTAGGGCACGGGGTAATGGCCGTCGTAGCAGGCCATGCAGAATGCCTGCGCCGCCTGGCCGGTGGCCTTGACCATGCCCGCCCGCGACAAATAATACAGGGAGTCGGCGTTCAGGTATTGGCGGATTTCGTCCCGGCTGTAGTTGGCGGCCATGAGCTTGCTGCGGTCGGGAAAATCAATGCCATAAACGCAGGGATTCATGTGCGGCGGACAACTGACCACCACGTGGACTTCCCGTGCGCCGGCCTCCTTGAGCGTCTTGACCCGTGCCTTGCAGGTGGTCCCGCGCACGATGGAGTCGTCCACGATCACCACCCGCTTGTCCTTCACCAGGCTGCCGATGAGGTTCAACTTCACGCGCACATCGAAGTCGCGGATCAACTGCGTGGGCTGCAGGAAGCTGCGTCCGACGTAGTGGTTGCGGATGAAGGCCATCTCGAAGGGGATGCCGGATTCCTCGGAATAACCCAGGGCCGCGCAGACGCCGCTGTCGGGCACGGGGACCACCAGGTCGGCGTTCACCGGATGTTCCCGCGCGAGCTGGCGCCCCATTTCCTTGCGGACTTCGTAAACGCTGTGGCCGTTGATGGTGCTGTCGGGGCGCGCGAAATAGACATATTCGAAAATGCAGAACGCGCGCCGCGTGTGTTCGGGAAACGCATGCAGGCTGACCAGCCCACGGTCGTTGATGACCATGATTTCGCCGGGGGCGACCTCGCGGACGAATTCGGCGTGGATCTGATCCAAGGCGACGGTCTCGCTGGCCACCACCCACGCCCCGTCCACGCGTCCCAGACACAGCGGGCGGAAGCCGTGCGGGTCGCGCGCGCCGATCACCTCCTTCTCGGTCATGATGACCAGCGAATAGGCGCCTTCGATGCGGCGCAGGGTCTGGACCAGGGTGTTTTGCGCGCCGTTGAGGGAGGGCTGCGCGAGCATCATCAGGATGATTTCGCTGTCCACGGTCGTCTGGAACACCAGGCCGTGGTTCTCGAGTTCGTCGCGGAGTTGCGCGGAGTTGGTCAGGTTGCCGTTGTGGGCGATGGCGATCTGGCCGCGGGTGCATTCCACCGTCAGCGGTTGGGCGTTACGCAGTTGTGACGAGCCGGTGGTCGAGTAGCGCGTGTGGCCGACGGCCATGGTGCCGACCAGATCGCGCAGGATCCTCGGGTTGAACACCTGCGACACGAGGCCCATGCCGTGGTGCTTGAGAAATTTCCCCTCGTGGCAGGTGACGATGCCGGCGCTTTCCTGGCCGCGGTGCTGGAGGGCGTAGAGGCCGTAGTAGGCGAGTTCGGCGGCATTCGGGTGACCGAAAATGCCGAACACGCCGCAGTAATGCTTGGGATAATATAGCATGGCACACTCGCGCCGGGGGCGGCGACTCGTTGGCTCGGCGGCGCCGGCGCAGCCGCAACGCCATAGTAATCCAGGGAAACGGCGCGGCGCAAGCCGGAACGCGCCGGTCGGCGGCGGCCCGGTCGGGGCGTGCCGTATTGTTGCATAGGGTTTTCCGCCAAGGTAGGGTTTTGCCCCATTTGACGTTTTCCCGGCCTGGTGTAACTTTTTTTGAATTGCTTGCGTACTCCCTGCGGGGGACATGCGCGCCGACGAGCGGCAACATCGCCGTCATGAAAACCACGTTGCGGATTCTCAATCTCGAAGACGACGTCAACGATGCCGCGTTAAACGAGGCGATGCTGTCGGCGCGCTGGTCGGATTGCCAGTTGACCCGTGTGGACAACCGGGCGGACTACCTTGCCGCGCTGGAACGGGGCGGGATGGACCTGGTTCTTTCCGATTACACCATGCCCGCCTTCAGCGGACGCGAGGCGCTGGCGCTGGCGAGGGAAAGGCGTCCGGAAGTCCCCTTTCTGTTCGTCTCCGGCACGATTGGCGAGGATGCGGCAATCGAAGCGCTCAAAAACGGGGCGACCGATTACGTGCTCAAGCATCGCTTGATGCGGCTGATTCCCGCGGTGGCCCGCGCCCTGGCCGAAGTCGAGGAGCGCGCCGAGCGTCAGCGCGCCGAGGAGGCCATGCGCCAGTCCGAACACAAATACCGCCAGTTGTTCGAGAGCCTCGGTCACGCGGCGCTGGTGACCGATCAGCAGACCGGAAAGATCGTTGACGCCAATCCCCGCGCCGAAATGATGCTGGGCTGCTCCCGCGGGGAGATCCTGGGGAGCAAGGTGTCCCGCTTTCTGGCGCTGGACACGGCCCGCGTGGTCCCCGAAGGGTCGGACGCCAACGCCCGGACCACGCTCTTTCACTGCGACTTGGTGCGCGCCGACAGGGTGCCGGTGCCGGTGACCGCCCAAGCCACGTGGCTGACGCTTTACGACCGCGCGCTGATTCTGTGGCTCTGCCAGGAATCCAACCTGGAATAGTTGGCTTCCGTCCGGTGGGGCGCCATTTCCGGGTTTGATCGTCCGGCGGTTCGCGCCGTCCTGGCCGCATGGAATTTTCCTTGCAGAACAAATGGATCCTGATCACCGGCGCCTCGTCCGGGTTCGGCGCGGCGGCCGCGGCGGCCTTCGGCGCGGCGGGGGCGAAATTGCTGCTGGGGGCGCGGCGTGTGGCGCGGTTGAAAACCGCAGCCGCCCAGGCGCTCGCGGCCGGCGCCGGCGCCGCGGAATTCCACGAGTTGGATGTTTCCACCACGGCCAGCGTCCAAAAATTCATCGCCTGGGCGGCGGAAAAGACGGGCGGAAAAAATCTGCACGTTTTGGTCAACAACGCCGGCGGAGCGCACGGCCTGGACACCGTGGCCGACGGCCAGGACGCGGATTGGGAGGCCATGATCCAGTCGAATCTGCTGGGCCTTCTGCGCGTGACCCGCGCGGCCCTGCCGCTCATGCCGCACGACGCCGGCGCCAGCATCATCAACATCGGCTCGGTCGCCGCCCATACGGCCTACGAAGGTGGAGCGGTGTATTGCGCGGCGAAGGCCGGTGAACTGCAGGTCACCCGCGCGCTGCGGCTGGAACTGCTGGGCACGGGCATCCGCGTCAGCACGGTGGACCCCGGCCTGGCGGAAACGGAGTTTTCCCTCGTGCGTTTCAAGGGCGACGCCGCCCGCGCGAAAAAGGTTTACGAAGGCACCCGTCCGCTCAACGCCCGGGACATCGCCGACGTCCTGGTCTGGATTGCCCGCCGCCCGCCGCACGTGAACATTGACGAACTCCTCGTCAAGCCCGTGGACCAGGCGGCGGTGGGGAAGGTGCATCGGCGGCCCAACGGCTGAGACAGGGCGAACACCCGCCGCCGCAACGCTTAAACGCCCCTGTTGGCCCGCCAGAGCAGCACCGCCCCGACGGCCTGGAAGATGAAATTGGGCAGCCAGAAAATCAGGTGCGGCGCAAATTCCGGCCGCGCGGCCAGCGCCTCGCCCAGCATGTCGAAGGCGTAATAAACCAGCACCAATGCCAGGGCCACGGCCACGCCCACGTTCGTCTCGCGCCGGTGCAGGCGGATGCCCAGGGGAATGCCCACCAGGGCAAACCCGAAACACGCGAACGAAAAGGCGACTTGCCGGTGCAGCTCCACGCGCACCTGCTCCATCAACTTCTCCGCCTCGTGAAACGCCGCCTGCCGCTCTTCCAGCGACGCCCCGGGTGTCCGGGGAAAGTCCAGCCGCTCCAACCGGCGCAATTTCGCCCGCAACTGCCCGAAGGTCATGTCGCTGATTTTGATTTCGCCGGGGCCGATGGCGGCGGTGTTGGTCGGGAAAAAATTCGGCGATTGCCACTCCTTGGCGGCCAGTGTGCCACCGTGTTGGGACAGGCCGCGGGGTTCAAGGAGGCGCAGATAAAGCTGCCGATTCCGCAGATTCGCCTCCAACCGGCCCCGCGGGGCGTGGACCCACAGGGTGACGTTGGTCCCGTGTTCGATGACAAACACCGACACGTCCTTGAGGTTGCCGCCGCGGTTTTCACCCACCGAGATTTCGTAATCCAGGCCGCCGTCATGGAATTCGATGGGGCGGCCTTCGGGCAGTTGGAAGCTCGCCGGGTGGACACGCGCGCGGGCAATCAGGGTTTTGTAGGCCACGCGGGAGCGCGGACCGAGATCCATGTTGAACCAGGCGCTCAGGCCGCAACACAGCAGGCTCAGGAGGAGCACCGGGGAGACCAGCGACACCAGGCTGACGCCGCCGGCGCGGGCGGCGGTCAATTCCTGGTCGGCGCTGAACCGGCCGAAGACCAGCAACGTGGCCGTCAGCAGTCCCATGGGCAGCGCGAAGACCCAGACAAAGGGAATCAGCAGGCCGATCGCCTCCAGGACCAGGGCCAATTGAACCTGTCCGCTGATGAGCAGCCCCAGGATTTCCCGGAGCACGTTGCCCAGCAGCAACACAAAGGTGAAGACCGCCACCGTCAGCAACAACGAGGCGAACACCTGGCGAGCCAGGTATTTGTGCAGCGTATTCACGTCCGGCGCGCGCAATGGGACCACGGCTGGAGACCGCCGGAAAGGGGCCGTCGCGCTGGCGGGGAGCATGCCCGGTCTGGCCGGCCTAGCAAGCCCAATCGGGCGTGAACTAGGGCTTGCCCCGGCGTGCGGCTCCGCGTAAAGTGAACGGCCATTCTTCAAATGACGCACTTGAATGCCTTGAACGTTGTGCTCGCCGCTGCGCCGGCCCAGCCGCAACCGCCGTCCGGGCCGATGGGTCTTTTCGCCAGCCCGCTCACGCTGCTGGTGCTGATGGCGGTCATGATGTATTTTGTGCTGTTCCGCCCGCAGCAGCAGCAGCGCGCCCGGCACGCCCAGTTGCTCAAAAACCTCAAGTCGGGCGACCGGGTGGTCACCGCCAGCGGCATCGTCGGCGTCATCATCACCGTCAAGGACAAGACCGTCTCGCTGCGCTCCGCCGACGCCAAGATGGAAATGACCAAATCCTCCGTGACGGAAATCCTCGAACCGGCCGGCAATTCCACCGCCTCCTGAACCGGCCATGAAGCGAAATAATTTCTGGAAGTTTGCCCTGGTCATCGCGATCGTTTTGTGGTCGTTTTACGAAATCTATCCGCCCACCTCGCGCGACCTGGTCAAGGAGTTTGAGTCGCGGGCCGAAAACCGCGACGCCACGTTCACGAATATTTTGCGCCGGCTCGCGCCGATGCTCAAGGCGGGCACCAACAGCGAGTTCGCCGCCCTGACCGAGGCCGTCGGCACCAACGGTCTCCAGCCGTATTTCCCCGGTATCAGCGCCTCCAACGAACTGGATCCGAACACCTACATCCTGAACCAGCTCCAGCGCCAGGCCGCCGGCCGCATCAAGCTGGGCCTGGACCTGCAGGGCGGCACGTCGTTCCTGGTGGAAATGGACACCAACAAACTGACCAATCCGGCGGACATTCACGGGGCGTTGTCGCAGGCGGTCGAAGTCCTGCGCCGGCGCGTGGACGCCTTCGGCGTGGCCGAGCCGGTCATCCAGCCGGCCGGCGGCAATCAAATTCGGATCGAATTGCCCGGATTGTCCGAGGCCGACAAGGATGCGGCGGAAACCAACATCACCAGCGCCGCTTACCTGGAATTTCGAATGGTCAAGGACGACAGCGATGAAATCATCGCCAACCACGAGCCGATCCCGCCGGGCTACGAACTGCTCAAGCAGGTGGAACCGCAGCCGAACGGGCCGCCCAAGGTCGAGGAGGTCGTCGTCGAGAAAAAGCCCGTCAACGGACTGGCCGGCGACATTGTCCAGAGCGCCATGCCCGTGCGCGGGAACATGGGCGAACCGCAGGTGGAATTCACCCTCACCGCCGCCGGCGCCAAACGCTTCGCCGAGGTCACCCGCAACAACGTGGGCCACCGCATGGCCATCGTGCTGGACGGCCAGCTTTACTCCGCGCCCGTCATCCAAAGCCCCATCGAAACCGGCAGCGGCGAAATTACCGGACAATTCACCCTTCAGCAGGCGCAAACGCTGGCCAGCGTCCTGGAAAATCCGCTGCGCGCGCCGCTTCAGATCATTTCTTCCAGCGACGTGGACCCGACGCTGGGACGGGATTCCATCCACAGCGGCATTCAGGCGTCCCTCTGGGCGGTCATCCTCGTTTCCGCCTTCATGCTCTGCTATTACTGGATCGCGGGCATCACCGCCAACGTCGCGCTGGTCACCAACATCATCATCCTGTTCGGCGTCATGTGCTCCATCGGCGCGACGCTGACGCTGCCGGGCATTGCGGGCATGGTGCTGACCATCGGCATGGCCGTGGACGCCAACGTGCTGATCTACGAGCGAATCCGGGAGGAACTCGGCAAGGGCAAATCGCTCCGCGGCGCCATCGCCGCCGGCTACGCCCGCGCCTTCGGCACCATCTTCGACTCGCACGTCACCACGCTCATCTCGTCCATCATCCTCATCTTCATGGGCACCGGGGAGGTCAAGGGCTTCGGCGTGACCCTCACCATCGGCGTGGCCGCCAGCCTCTTCACCGCGCTGGTGGTGACCCGGCTGATTTTTGACTTCCTGCTGGACCGCAACTGGCTCAAATCGCTGCCCATGCTGCACATCATCCGCAGCGCAAAGGTCAATTTCATGAAGCTGGCCACGCCGCTGTTCGTGCTGACCTGGACCTTCATCGTCATTTCCCTGGCCTACGGCATTTTTGGCCGCGGCGACAAACTGTTTGGCGTGGACTTCCTGGGCGGCGACAGCACCACCTTCAGCTTCGTGCAGCGGCCGGGCGTGGATGAAATCCGCGCCGCGCTGACGCAAATCGGCCAGAAAGACGCGCAAATCCAGTATCAAAAGAGCGTGTCCGGGGGCGTCGAAACGCTGCGCGTGACCGCCGGCAGCGGTTCCGGGCCCAAGGTCGAGCAGGCCCTCGACCAAAAGTTCCCGCTGGCCAGATTCAAGGTCGTCAGCCGCCAGGAGGTGGGCGCGACGGTGGGCGCGGAAGTCCGCCAATCGGCCCTCATCGCCTGCCTGCTGGCCATGTTCGGAATCCTGGTCTATGTCGCCTTCCGCTATGAATTTTCCTTCGCCGTCGGCGCGGTGGTGGCCGTCATCCACGACGTGCTGCTGACCATCGGTTGTTATTGCATTTCCAACGGCCTGTCCGGGCGCGAGTTCACCGCCACCGTGGTGGCCGCGGTGCTGACCATCATCGGCTTCTCCATCAACGACAAGATCGTCATCTTCGACCGCATCCGGGAGAACCTGAAGCTGGGCGTGCGCGGGACGTTCCGGGAAATCATCAATCAGGCGCTCAACCAGACGTTGAGCCGGACGATCATCACCAGCGGCACGGTCTTCCTGGCCACCCTGTCCCTGTACCTCTTCGGCGGCGGCGTCATCAACGACTTCGCCTTCACCTTCCTGGTGGGCATCATCACCGGGACGTATTCCTCGATTTACATTGCCAGCGTTTTCGTGCTCTGGTGGCACAAGGGCGAACGCCCCGGCATCGGCGCCTCCCAGGTGACCTTGCAAGACGCGGCGACGGCCAAGGCGTGACGCCATTTGCAATTGCGATTGACGATTGGATTTGCAGTCGGCGCGTAAATCGTAAATCGTGAATCGCAAATGACGGAAATCACCGTCTGGCACTGGTGCGGCTTCATCCTGTGCGTCCTGATTTTTCTGGCGTTCGACCTGGGCGTGTTTCACCGCCGGGCGCGGGTCGTCCCGTTCCAGGAAGCCGCCCTTTGGAGCGCCGGTTGGGTCGTCCTGGCGGCGTTGTTTGCCGGGGCGCTGAACTTTTGGCGCAGCCGCGAGGAGGCCATCCAGTTTACCACCGGCTACCTCATCGAACTGTCCCTCTCGCTCGACAACGTCCTGGCCATCGCGCTCATTTTCGCCTATTTCCGCGTGCCGCTGGAATTCCAGCACCGGGTGCTGACCTGGGGCGTGATCGGCGCGCTGGTCATGCGCGGAGCGATGATCGCCGCCGGCGTCGCGCTCATTCACCGATTCGACTGGGTGCTGTATGTCCTGGGGGCGTTCCTGGTCTTCGCCGGAGCGGACATGTTTTTTTCCAGGCGCAAGAGCGCGCGGTTGGACAAGAACCCCGTGCTCCGGCTCGCCCGCAAATGCCTTCCCATCGCGGCGGACTTCGACGGCCCCAGATTCTTCACCCGGCTCGACGGACGCCGGGCGCTCACGCCGCTGGCGCTGACGCTGATGCTCGTCGAAACGACCGATCTGATTTTTGCCGTGGACTCCGTGCCAGCGGTCTTTTCCGTCACCCGCAACGCCTTCATTGTCTTCACCTCGAACATCCTGGCCGTCATCGGCCTGCGCTCGCTCTATTTCCTGCTGGCCGGCGCGCTGGATTATTTCCGTCACTTGAAGGCCGGGCTGGCCGTCGTGCTCGCCTTCATCGGCGTCAAAATGCTCCTCGACCCGCACGGCCAGCCGCCCGCATGGGTCCAACTGGAGATTCCGACGTCCGTTTCGCTGCTGGCCGTCGCGGGCATCCTGGTCCTTTCCATCACGCTGTCGGCGGTTGCGGCCTGGCGCGAAAGGGCCGGGCGCGGATGATTTCCGCCGCTTGCTCCCGCGCCATCCTCACTGTCGGGGATAAAAGAGTTTCCATCCGCGCCCGTCTGTGCTCCTCTGTGGCGCAGCACGAATGAAATTTCGCTGGTCCCTTGCCCCGCCGCAACCGCTGCTGGCCGGACAACTGGCGTCGCGACTCGGCCTTTCCCCGCTGCTGGCGCAGTGCCTGCTCAACCGCGGCTTCAGCGAGCCGGCGGCGGTTCAGGACTTTTTGCAGCCGCGCCTGCGGCATCTGGCCGATCCCTTTCTGCTGCCCAACATGGCCGAGGCAGTCGCACGGCTCCTGCGGGCGCGGGAGCGATCCGAACCGCTCGTCATCTTCGGCGATTACGACGTGGACGGCGTGACCTCCACCGCGCTGTTGCTCGAAGTGCTGCGCCCGCTGGGCTGGCGCGCCGACTTCTATCTGCCCAGCCGCATGGACGAAGGCTACGGCCTGAGCGCCGAGGCCGTCGAAAATTGTCTCAAAAAATTTCCGGCCCCGCTCCTGCTCGCGGTGGATTGCGGTTCCACCGCCGCGGAAACCATCCGCAGTCTGCGCCAGCGTGGCGTGGACGCGATTGTGCTGGACCATCACCAGGTTTCGTCGCCCGCCCCGGAAGCCATGGCGCTGGTCAATCCCCAACTCCCAGCTTCCAACTCCCAGCTTCCAGCTTCCTTCACCGAACTGTGTTCCGCCGGTCTCGCCTTCAAGCTGGCGCACGCCCTGCTCAAGCGCGGCCGGGAAACCGGCCTGCCCGGAGCGCAGGAATTTGATTTGAAACCGCTGCTGGATCTGGTCGCGCTGGGCACCGTCGCCGACCTGGTCCCGCTCACCGGCGAGAATCGCATCCTGGTCTCCGCGGGGTTGCGGCAGTTGAATCAAACGCGGCGGCCCGGCCTCGTCGCCTTGAAGCGCGTGGCCCAAACACCGGAAATGATCGGCGTCTATGAGGTTGGTTTCCAACTGGCGCCGCGCCTCAATGCCGCCGGACGGCTCGAAACCGCCGAGGCGGCGCTGCGGTTGATTCTGGCGCGGGACCTGGCGGAGGCCACACCGCTGGCGCAGGCCCTGGACACACGAAACCGCGAGCGCCAGAAAATCGAAAAGGCCATGGTCGAGGAAGTCGTCGGCGCCGTGCGCTCAAAGTTCAATCCGCAAAACGACTTTGTCATCGTAGAGGGGCAGTTGCTCTGGCACCTCGGCGTCGTGGGCATCGTCGCCTCGCGCGTGCTGCAGGAGTTTTACCGTCCGACGATCATCCTGGGCGGCGACGGCGGCCACTGGCGCGGCTCCGGACGCAGCGTCGCCGGCTTCGATCTGGCGGCGGCCCTCCGGGAATGCGGCGATTTGCTGGGCCGGCACGGCGGCCATGCCATGGCGGCCGGCTTGAGCCTCGCGCCCGACAACCTCGCCGCGTTTCGCCGGAAACTAAACGAGTTGGCGCGACGCAGTCTGAAGAGCGAAGACCTGCAGCCGCCGCTGCGACTGGACGCGGAAGTCGGTCTCGAGGAATTGACCCTGGAAACGCTGCGCGAACTGGCCCGGGTCAAACCGACCGGACAGGGGAACCCCGCGGTGCAATTCTGCGCGCGCGCCCTGTCCCATGCCCGCCCGATCCAACGCATTGGCCCTGAAAAGCAGCACGTGAAGATGTGGGTGAGCGACGGGGCGGCGACGCTGGAGGCGGTGTGGTGGAATGCCGGCGCCGGGTCCTTGCCCGTGGGCCGCTTCGACCTGGCCTTCGCGCCGCAGGTCAACGAGTTCAACGCCCGCCGAGTGGCGCAACTCAAGACGCTGGACTGGCGTCCCGCGTGAAGGATTGGAAAACACGCGTCGTCCAACATCGGACCCTCAAAGAAACACAGTTCGGCGGTGGCTCTCCAAATTGGAGGTTGGGCATTGGAGGATCGAGGTCGGATCTTTTCCGTTCCAAAAACATTAAGTCCCCGCCCGACCTTTCGGTCGAGCAGGGACAAATGGGGGATGGGAGTTCGCCACTCTCTCTTTCCCGGACCGGCATTAGGCGCGCCCTCGCGGGGCTGCCGGTTTCCCGACGCCATTCTCCACGGCAAGCGGAGTCTTCGGCCTCGTGGCAGGGCCGTCCAGCGCCTTGCGGCCCTGGATTTCGAGTGAGGCTTTTCAGCCCGCTGGGTCTGGCGGTTGCGCCGCCGGCCCGCGAACCAGATCAAGACACGCCTGTGATCAGTCCTTTCGCGTCTTGACCGCTTGTCCCGGGTCAGCCGCCGCTTTTGGCGGCGCGTTCGCCCGGAACCACGGGTCTCGCCTCTTCACTCTCAGGTTGCCTTGGATCACAATCCAGCGGTGTCGTTTTTAACATCGCCGTGGCTGGGAAGTTTTTCACGCGGCCTGCCGAGCCGACGTGATCTTCCCGGCGCGCGCGCTTCTTTTGTCGGCCTTTCGGCCGGTTTCAAACGGCGACCCCAACGGTGTTGGGTCGCAGAATCGCCCGCGCCGTGCTGATGCGCAGTAGCAACCGAATACCCTCTGGGTAACTGCGATTGGCTCAGGCTCGAAACGGGCCCGAACTACTTGACTCGGTTCGGAGCGGTTTCTCATCGCCCCTGGCCGCCAAGTCCCTCATTCGCGTTTGGCACGCGCGAACGTGCCAGAGGAACTGGTGAATCCTGCCTCCGTCATCCCGGCCTTGCAGCCTGGACTCAGGAGGAGCCGGACCAACCAGCCTGTCCCGGCTTTTCCCCAGTCACCTGGGATTATCCTCAAAACGAACAGCCTCAGTCTTGCAACCGGCGCCGCCCGCCTTGTTCTTTCAAGGAACTGCCGCCATCATAACCGGCTTTTCAAATCCGGCAACAAATTGATATGCACAGCTTGTTCACCGGGCCGCGCTCGCGCGTTCTGCGTCCACCATGCCGGGGCGCCAAAGAATGCAGCGCTTCTTCCATCAGCCGCCGGGAATTATTCACACTCCCAGGACGCTTTGGAGCGCCGCGGTGAACAACTTTTGCAATCCGGAAAGGCGCCGCGGAGGTCTCTGGACAATCCGGGGAACCCAGGCAACGTGCGTCAAACAAACCAAATTGGCGGGGGAATTCGTCCAGGGTTTGATGCTTCTGCCGGCCGATGATGGCGGCGGTCCTTTAGAGAGTTCACGTAAATCATTTTGTGGAAATGACCTAGGCCACCGCCGGCTCCGCTTGTTCCACGGCCGCCTGCTGGTCGTTCGGCTTGTGGAACCTCACGCTGACAATCTTGCTCACGCCGTGTTCCTCCATCGTCACCCCGTAAAGCACGTCGGCCATGCCGATGGTGCGCTTGTTGTGGGTGATGATGATGAATTGCGAATGGGCGATGAACCGCTGCAACAGCCGCACGAACCGGACAATGTTCGCCTCGTCCAGCGCCGCGTCCAGCTCGTCCAGCACGCAAAACGGGCTGGGCTTGACCTGGTAAATGGAAAAGAGCAGCGCCACGGCCACCATCGTCTGCTCGCCGCCCGAGAGCAGCGAGATGCTCTGCTGCTGCTTGCCCGGCGGGCGGGCCATGATCTCAATGCCGCTCTCCAGAACGTCGTTCTCATCGGTCAAGATGAGGTCCGCCTTGCCGCCGCCGAACACTTCCACGAACATGGCCCGGAAATTCTCGCGGATTTTTCCGAACGTCTCGGAAAACATCTGCCGCGTCTGGGTGTTGATGCGGTTGATGACCTCGAGCAACTGCGCCTTGGCCGAAACCAGGTCGTCGTGCTGCTTGGTCAGGAACTGGTACCGCTGCTCGGTCTCCTCGTATTCCTCGATGGCCACCAGGTTCACCGGGCCGATCTCGTCCAACCGCCGCTGCAACGCCTCGATCTGCTGCGCCACGGCGTTCCAATCCGTGGCCGCGCCGCTGGCGGCCATTTCCTCCGGCGTGAGGGTGTGGACCTTGGCCGGTCCTTCCTCGGCGAAGGTGATGGTGATGCACTCGCTGCGCACGTCATCCAAATTGACGTGATACTTCTGCTGTATCTTTTCGCGCAGGTTTTGCACGGCCATGTTTTTCTGCGCCAGCTCCACGTCCGCAGCGCCGCGCTGGTTCTGCAACTCCGTCAGCCGTCCGCGTTGCGCGCGCAGGCGCTCCTCGCGCGACGAGACCTCCGTTTCCTGCGCAGTCTTCCGGCCCAGCAACTCGGCCGCCTGGGCGTTCACCTGCTCGCGCTCGTGGGCGAGCCGCTCGACCTGCGCCCGCGAGTCCAGGATTTCCGATTCCGCCTGTTCCTTGCGCGCGACAAACGACGCGCACTCGCCGCGGCGCTGCCCGACCACCTGCTTCAATTCCTCGATCCGCTGCCCCAGCGCGTGCTGTTGCTGGCGGAAGGAAGCCAGGAGCTGTTCCTCGGCGGCCAGCGCGATCTTACTTTCCGTGAGCGTGGCATTGGCCGTGTCACGTTGTTGCCGCAGGTCTTCCAATTCGCCCCTCAGCGCCGAAACGGCTTCCTGGCCGGCGCGCTCGCGCGTTTCAAATTCCTTCAATTGCGCCGCCAGGGCCTCCCGTTTCTGCGCACCCTCCTGCGCCTGCGCCGCCAGGCTCTGAATTTCGAAAACGACGGTCTCGATTTTCTGGCCCAACAGGCGCGAGGAATTTTGCAGCGCGTTGAATTCGCCCTCGCGCGTGGCGATGGCCACCTCCTGTTCGCGCAGTTCCGTCTGCGCCTGCTGCAGGCCCGCCTGCAATTCGGTCTGCTCGCCCAACAGCGCGCCGCGCCGGCGGCTGGCCGCGGCGATGCGGTCCTGGATTTCCGCCAGTTCGTCCTGCAAATCGGCGATTTGATTTTTGCGGCCCAGAATCGAGGCCGGTCCCTTGGGATTGCCGTGGCCGTTCAGATAGCCGCCGGTGTAAACGCCGTGCCGGCTCAACAAATCGCCGGTCAGCGTGACGAAATCGCAGCCGGCGTGTCCGTTTTGGATTTGCGCCGTGGCCGTCCCCAGGTCGGAGGCGATGAACGTGCGGCCCAGCAAGGATTTCAAAAGTTTTTCCACCGACGGATCCGCCTGGATCACGCTCAACGCCGGAAGGATCTGGCCCGGCTCCAGGTTTTTGGGCGCGAATCCGTTGCCCGGCGCCATTTCGCCCGCAAAGGCCAGTTGATGGTCCTCCCGGCGCTGGATGGCCAGCGCGGCCACGCTCGCCCGGCCCGCCTTGTTGGCGCTCAAATCGGCGATGATGGCCTGCGCCGATTCCGGCTGTTCGGTCAAGACGAGTTGCAGGTGATGACCCAGCGCATTTTCGACGGCGACGACAAAGGGATCGGGAACGCGGATGCGGTCGGCGAGCGAGCCGATGACCGCGCGTCCGGCGTCGCCGGAGCGCAAGGCGGCGACCGCGCCGGCGTCAAACCCCTCGCGCGAGCCTTCGAGCTGTTCGAGGACGGCCAGGCGCGAGCGCTTTTCAGCCTGCTGCTGCAGGAGCGCGTCCTGTTCGGCCGAGGACTGTTGCAGCTCGTTTTGCAGTTCGCGCAGGCGATTCTGGCGCTGCTCCACCGAGCCGCGTTTGGTCTGCGCGTTGAGCTTCTCGGCTTCGACGCTGGCGGTGAATTCCTGCAGGCGGGCTTCCAGCCGGATGCGTTCCTCCTCCAGTTGCACCTTCTCGGCGGACAATTTTTCCAGCCGGACGACGTTGCCCTGCTTCTGCAAATCCAGCGCGGTGATTTCGTTGCGGACGCGCGTCAAATCCTGCGCGGCGGCGAACGCGGCGGCCTGGGCCTCGCGCAGCGCCTCCTGCCGCTGTTTCAAATCCTCCACGATTTTGTTCACCGCCCCCTGCTTGGTTTCCATGGTGAGCCGGTGCTGCGCCAGCGCGGCCTCGGACCGGGACAGGTGCTGCCGGACGTTCGCCATCTCCTCCTCGGCGGCGCGGCAGCGTTCCTCGGCCTGGGTGATGTCGGCCAGCGCCTTGGTATTTTGCGAGGCCAGTTCGCGCAACCGCTCCTCGTTGAACTGGATCCGGCTCTCGTGCCGGTCCATTTCGCCCTTCAATTCCAGGCCGCGCTGCCGGTGCGCGGAGACTTCGTGTTCCAGCTCGGACAGCCGCTCGCGCAGTTGGGTGAGTTCATTTTCGAGGCGCAGCACCTCGTGAGAACCCTGCTCGATTTCGTTCCGCAGGCTTTTCACCGCGGCGTTCTTCTCGGCGATTTCGGTTTGCAGCACGTCGAACTGGTGCCGCGCCAGTTGCGTTTCGAGGTGCTGCAGCTCCAGCGAAATCTGCTTGTAACGCCGCGCCTTGCCGGCCTGGCGTTGGAGCGAACCAATCTGGCGTTTGACTTCGCGGATGAGGTCGGCCACGCGCAAAAGGTTTTGCTCGGTGTAATCGAGCTTGCGGAGCGATTCCTTTTTCTGCGATTTGAACTTGGTGATGCCGGCGGCCTCCTCGAAGATCATCCGGCGGTCCTCCGGCTTGCTCGAAAGGATCTGCGTGATGTGGCCCTGCGCCAGGATGCTGTAGCTGGTCCGCCCGACGCCCGTGCCCATGAAGAGTTGCTGGATGTCCTTGAGGCGGCAGGGCGTCCGGTTCAAAAAATACTCGCTGGCGCCGTCGCGGAAGATCCGGCGGGTGAGGGTGACTTCGTCGTAAGCGACCTCGACGCCCGCCGCGCGCAGGTTCTCCCCGTCCACCCCGCCGAGGGTCAGCGACACCTCGCCCATGCCCATGGGCTTGCGTCCGTCCGTGCCGTTAAAAATCACGTCGGCCATCTCGCCGCCGCGCAACGCCTTGGCCGATTGCTCACCCAGCACCCAGCGGACGGCATCGGACACGTTGGACTTGCCGCAACCGTTGGGCCCGACGATGGCCGTGACGCCGGGCTGGAAATTCAGCGCGGTCTTGTCCGCAAAAGATTTGAAGCCAAAAACTGTTAAATTTTTGAGATACATGATTTTGACTGCTGTTAGGCAACCACAATTGCCCGTCCAAGTAAAGCAAAAACCACAACATAATGCGGTCGCTGCCGTTGCGGGCACAACTAATTGGTGAGGAACCGTGATTGGCGTCGTGCCGACAACTGCTTACTTTTCCGCTGCCAAATCGTAGGCTTTTATACACCCGCCCGCGGAATCCGTCAACTGGATTTCAACAAAAATTCAACCGCCAGCGGGTTGCCGCCCAAATCGCCGGAAGAACAGGACGAAGGAAAAATGTTGACACGAGTCCTGGTTAACATCAATTTATCCGCATCCGTTGATACAACGGTCTCATGCAGAGTGGTCGAGGGACTGGCCCGAAGACACCACGGCAACCGATTGAACTCGATTTCAATGGCAGGTGCCAATTCCAGCTCAAGCACCATTGGCTTGGGAAAAATGAGAAGAGCAAAACGATTTTGCCAGCCCCTTCTCGCCATGAGTCGGGGCTTTTTTTGTTGCCCTGAAAAATTCGCAGCGGCGAACGTGAGTTCGCTCCGGCTGAAAATAAGGAGCCGGCTCGCGTCGGCTGCTCCAGTGATCAATTTATGAGTGACAAACACGGTTACATGAAGGCGCTCAAGTGCCGCGAATGCGGCCGCGAGTATCCGCTCGAAGCCACACACGTCTGCGAGTTCGACTTCGGCCCGTTGGAAGTCGCCTACGACTACGAGCGCATCAAAAAAACGATGACGCGGGCGGCCATCCAGTCGCGCCCGCACACCATGTGGCGCTACCGCGAATTGCTGCCGGTGGCCGGCGACCCGACGGTCGGCCTGCAGGCCGGTTTCACGCCGCTGGTCAAGGCCGACCGGCTCGCCAAACGCCTCGGCATCCGCGAATTGTGGATCAAGAACGACGCGGTGAATTATCCGACGCTCTCGTTCAAGGACCGCGTCGTGAGCGTGGCGTTGAGCCGCTCGCGCGAACTCGGCTTTGACACGGTCGCCTGCGCCTCCACGGGGAACCTGGCCAATTCCGTGGCGGCCCAGGCCGCCAGCGCCGGCTTGACATCCTACGTGTTCATTCCGTCGGATTTGGAGCAGGGCAAGATTTTGAACTCGCTCATCTACGGGGCGAACGTCATCGGCATCAAGGGCCATTACGACGAGGTGAACCGGCTCTGCGCGGAGATCGCCGGCAAGTTCGGCTGGGCGTTTGTGAACGTGAACATGCGGCCGTATTACGCCGAAGGCTCCAAGAGCATGGCCTTTGAAATCGCCGAGCAACTGGGCTGGCGCGCGCCGCAACACACCGTGGTGCCGATGGCCTCCGGCTCGTTGCTCACCAAGATTCACAAGGGCTACCAGGAATTGGCAAAAGTCGGACTCATCGCCGGCCAGTCGAAAATTCACGGCGCGCAGGCGACAGGCTGTTCGCCGATCTCCGTGGCCCACAAGGCAGGCCTGGATTTCTTCAAGCCGGTCAAGCCCGACACCATCGCCAAGTCGCTGGCCATCGGCACGCCCGCCGACGGCTTTTACGCGCTGCGCGCCATCAAGGAATCCGGCGGCGCGGCGGACGACGTGACGGACGACGAAATCCGCGAGGCGATCAAGCTGCTGGCCGAGACGGAGGGCATTTTCGCCGAGACTGCCGGCGGCGTGACCGTGGGCGTGGCCAAAAAGCTGATTGCCTCCGGGAAGATTCCGCGCGAGGATTCCGCCGTCCTCTGCGTCACCGGCAACGGCCTGAAGACGCTCGACGCCGTGCAGGGTCATTGCGGCCGGCCGCGCGAAATCAAGCCGAGCCTGCGCGAGTTCGAGGCGCTGCTGGCGCATGAGGAAAAAGTGAGCGCGTAATTCTCAGAAATGAATTTTCGGTTTTCAAAGCACGCCGAAAATGAACTTGTCCTGCGGCAAATTCCGCGCGAGTTTGCCGAAAGAGTTTTACGCGAGCCGCAGCAAATCGTGCTGGAACGTCCGCCGAAAAAAGCGTATCAGTCGAAGGTGGACTTGGGCGGCAAGATTTTCCTGCTGCGCGTGATTGTGGACGACACGACAAAACCTGTCACAATCGTGACATTGTATCGGACAAAGAAAATCAACAAATACTGGAAGCCATGAAAGTCAGCTACGATCCAGAAGTGGATGTCCTCCACGTCATCTTCAGCAACGCGCCGATTGAAGAAAGCGACGAGGACAAGCCCGGCGTGATTTTGGATTACGACAAGGACGGCAACGTCGTGGGCGTGGAAATTCTCGATGCGCAAAAACGTTTGGGCGGAAAGGAAAATGTGCGCGAAGTGGAATTGGAAGGCGTGGCTTTGAGCCATTGAAAAATGAATCACGTGAGAAATTCACGGAGAAACGTCATCCGCCAAACCTCCGCTCTGCACGAGCAGTTGGAAGATTTGGACGACTATCTGGATTTGTTGGAAGCCCGCGCCCGCAACAAAGGCAAACGCACTTACAGAATGGGTGAAGTGCGCAAAGAACTCGAACTGGCTTGAATGGACCGCGCGAAATCAAGCCGAGCCTGCGCGAGTTCGAGGCGCTGCTGGCGCAGGGAGAAAAAGTGAATGCTTGATCTATGCCAATAAAAGTCCGAATCCCCACGCCGCTCCGCGAGTTGACGAACAACGCGGAGTTGGTCGAAGTCAGTGTGGCCGCCGTCGGCGTTCGCGGCGGCGTTCGCGGCTTGGCAGACTGGATTTGGCCGTGTTAGATTGACGCCATGAAAACGATTTCAACTTGGCAACTTCGTTCGCAGACGCGCTCGCTCGTGCGCACGCTGGAGAACGGCAAAGCCGTTTCGCTGATTCATCGCGGTCATCGGTTGGCGCAAATCTGGCCTTTGAAATCCATAAATGGCGTCCGCGCAGACGACCCGCTTTATCGTTTTCCCCGGCTGGCGGAAAAAATGGCAAAGCCGTTGACCGACCGGGAAATTGACCGCCTCGTATATGGCGGCTGAACCGTTGTTCATTGACACCGGCGGTTTTTACGCTTTGGTTTCGACGGAAAGCGCATCACATGGAAGATCCGCCGCCGTCATGGAAGAATGCCGCCGCATCCGCCGCCGCGCAGTGACGACTGATTATATTTTGGATGAAGCCGCGACCTTGTTTCGCGCAAGAGGTTTGAAAAGGCAATTGAAAGAATTTTTGCGACTGGCAGAAACTTCGCATGCCTTGAACGTTGAATGGATGACGCCGGAGCGTTTTGCGGCAGCGCGAAAATTTATGCTGAAGCATCTGGATCAGGAATTTTCATTCACGGATTGTGTGAGTTTCGTCGTGATGAAGGAATTGCGTCTCACGGATGCGTAGGCGACGGATAAGCATTTTCGCATTGCTGCATTTAATCCTTTGCTGCTCGAATAAAATTTGTCCGCCAAAAATTTGAAATTTAATCTATGCCAAAAAAAGTCCGAATCCCAACGCCGCTCCGCAAGTTGACCAACAACGCGGATCTGGTCGAAGTCAACGCCGCCACCATTGGCGAGGCGATTGCCGAATTGCAGTCGCGCTATCCCGGCATCCAGGAACGGCTCGTGGATGACAAGGGCGAAGTGCGCCGTTTCGTCAACGTCTATGTCAACGAGGAGGACATCCGCTTCTTGGAAAACAAAGAAACACCGCTCAAGGACGGCGACGAAATCAGCATCATCCCCGCCATCGCGGGTGGTTGATTTGTTAAAGCGTCGAAGCGTTGAAGCGGAATGCAATCGTAAATCGTAAATCCAGAATCATAAATTCAACCGCCATGCCAAAGGCCCCCAAAAAAATGATGCCGGCAACGAAGCCGACCAGCCCCACTCAACAGAGATTGTGGCTGATGTACCCCCCGCGGCTCATCAAAAAGCCGTTCATCTGGGAGGTCGGCCACAAGTTCAAGGTCGTCACCAACATCCGCCAGGCCACCGTGACCGACGAAATTGGCATCGTCTGCCTGGAGCTGGACGGCCCGCGCGACGAAGTGAAGGCCGCCATCCGCTGGCTGGAGAAAAACGGCGTGAACGTCGAGCCGGTGGAAATCAGCGTGGTGGAGAGCTGATTTATCTTTTCCGCAGCCGTCTGACCCTGAGCTGGGTGGTAGCGTGAAGGAGCGCCGCCTGGAGGTGCGCGGCTTCCTCGGCGCTGACTTTTTCGGCGAGGCGGGCCTCGGCGTTTTTCCGGGCCTGCTCGGCGGCGGCCTCATCAATGTTTTCGGCGCGCACGGCCATGTCGGTGAGCACGGCCACCCGCCCGCCGGTCACCTGCACAAAGCCGTCCCCCACAGCCAGGAAAATCGTGTCCTTACCCTTTTGGGCGACGATTTCGCCGGCGGCCAACTGGGTCATCAGCGGCATGTGCTGGGGCAAAATGCCCATCTCGCCTTCCGTGCCGGTGAGCGTGACCATGTCCACGTCCTCGGAAAAAATCTTCGCCTCGGGCGTGACGATTTCCAATCTAATTGTCATTCACTTAATCGTTTGAGGGTTGAGCCATTGAACCGATTCAACCATTCCACGCGGCCACGGATCACGATTCCTTGATCTCATCAATGCCGCCCTTCATGTAGAAATTCTGCTCGGGGGCGTCGTCGTGCTTGCCTTCGAGGATTTCCTTGAAGCCGCGGACGGTTTCGGCGACGGCGACCTGCTTGCCCGACCGGCCGGTGAACACTTCCGCGACCGAGAACGGCTGGCTCAGAAAGCGCTGGATCTTCCGCGCGCGATACACGGTGAGTTTGTCCTCCGGCGAGAGCTCGTCCATGCCCAGAATGGCGATGATGTCCTGCAAATCCTTGTAGCGCTGCAGGACCTTCTGCACGCCGCGCGCCACCTCGTAATGCTCCTGCCCGACGATTTCCGGCGCCAGCGCGCGGCTCGTCGAGGCCAGCGGGTCCACCGCCGGATAAATGCCCAGTTCGGCGATGGACCGTTCCAGCACGATGGTCGCGTCCAAGTGCGCGAAGGTCGTGGCGGGCGCGGGATCGGTCAGGTCGTCGGCCGGCACATACACCGCCTGGAACGAGGTGATCGAGCCTTTCTTGGTCGAGGTGATGCGCTCCTGCAAATCGCCCATTTCCGCCGCGAGCGTCGGCTGATAGCCCACGGCGCTGGGCGTGCGGCCCAGCAGCGCGGAGACTTCTGAGCCGGCCTGCGAGAAACGGAAGATGTTGTCAATGAACAGGAGGACGTCCTGGTTTTTCTCGTCGCGGAAATACTCGGTGACGGCGAGGGCCGAAAGCGCCACGCGCAACCGCGCGCCGGGCGGCTCGTTCATCTGGCCATAGACCAGGCCGATTTTGGAGCCGGGGCTGATGATGGGCAAACCTTCCAGGTTCCGTTTCGGGTGGCCTCTTTCGTCCTTCTCCACCTTGATGACGCCGGCTTCGATCATTTCGTTGTAAAGGTCGTTGCCTTCGCGGGTGCGTTCGCCGACGCCGGCGAACATGGAGATGCCGCCGTGCAGCTTGGCGATGTTGTTGATGAGTTCCATGATGACCACGGTCTTGCCGACGCCCGCGCCGCCAAACGCGCCCACCTTGCCGCCCTTCAAAAAGGGGCAGATCAGGTCAATGACCTTGATGCCCGTCATCAGCACCTGCGGCGAGGTGGATTGATCCACGAGCGCCGGCGCGGAACGATGAATGGGGCAAAACTTGTCGGCCTGCACCGGGCCTTGCTCGTCCACCGGCTCGCCGACCACGTTGAAAACGCGGCCCATGACGGCCTCGCCCACGGGCATGGAAATCGGCCGGCCGGTGTCCACAACCTCGTAGCCGCGCTTCATGCCCTCGGTCGAACCCATGCACACGCAGCGCACCCAGTCGTCGCCCAGGTGCTGTTCGACTTCCAGCGTGCGTTTGGCGCGCCCTTCGCCGGGCACGTCGAACTCCACGGTGAGGGCGCTGTAAATGGCGGGCAGCGGCGCGGGAAATTCCA
Source organism: Verrucomicrobiota bacterium (assembly GCA_028873125.1). Lineage (GTDB taxonomy): Bacteria > Verrucomicrobiota > Verrucomicrobiia > Limisphaerales > UBA11358 > UBA11358. The sequence goes on from JAGWMQ010000009.1 coordinate 42,250, forward strand.
CGTCCACGACCGGCCCGATGATTTGAACGATTCTGCCTTTGTTCATAAAAGAAATTCGTTGTTGCCGCTTCAGCCCACCGCCATCTGGGCGGTGGCGATTTCCAGCAGTTCCTTGGTGATGTTCGACTGGCGCAGCTTGTTGTATTCGAGCGTCAGGTCCTTGATGAGTTGCTGCGCGTTGTCGGTCGCGTTTTTCATCGCCACCATGCGCGCGCTGTGTTCGCTGGCCCTGGCTTCCAGCAGAATTTGGTGCATCTGAAAATTCAGGCTGTGCGGCAGCAGCGCGCCCAGCACGGTCTTCTCGTCCGGCTCGAATTCGAAAACGTCGGTGCGCGGGCCGCCCGTTGCGGGCGGCTCCGGGGCCGGCGCATTGACGCCGGCGGTGACCGCGCGGATTTCGCCCACCGGCAGAAGCGGCACGGTTTTCGGCTGCTGCACCAGCGTCGAAACAAAGTTCGTGAACAGAACGTCCACGGCGTCCGCGCCGCCTTCCAGAAACAGGTCTTGCGCGAACCGGGAGATCGCCCGCGCCTCGGCAAACGTGGGCGTGTCCTTGTAGGTGAACTCCGCCGCGAGCCGTCGCCGGGTGCGCGCCAGGAACTGGGCGCCCTTCTTGCCGGCGGCGATGAACGTGGTCGCGTCCGTGTCCAGCTTGGCCGCCTCGCGGAACAGGTTGCTGTTCAAGGCGCCACACAGCCCGCGGTCCGTGCTGACGACGATGACGGCGCGTTTTCTCACCGGGCGGGCCTCCAGGAGCGGGTGTTTGAAGGACGCGATGCGCGGCGCGGCTTCGGCCAGGATCCCGTTCAACAATTCGGCGTAAGGCCGTCCGACCAGCGCCGCCTGCTGCGCCTTGCGCATCTTGGCGCCGGCCACCATCTGCATCGCCTTGGTGATCTGGGCGGTGTTCTTGACCGACTTGATGCGCCGGCGGATGTCGCGCGTGCTGGGCATGGATCAGTGATACGTCTGCTTGAACTCCGTCACCGCCGCTTTCAGTCCCGCCGCGATGGCGTCGCTGACCGCCTTTTCGTCGCGGATTTTCGCCATCAAGTCCGCCTTCCGCGTGTTCAGAAAATCCGTGAGCCTGGCCTGGCAGTCCTTGATCTTGTCCACCGGCACGTCGTCGAAGAAATTGTTTTGCGCCGCCCACAATGCCGCCGCCTGCGCTTCCACCGGCAGGGGATGATACTGGTTTTGCTTGAACAACTCGACGATGCGTTTGCCGCGTTCGAGCTGGGCCTGCGTCCGGGCGTCCAGGTCGGAGCCGAATTGCGCGAAGGCCGCCAGCTCGCGGAACTGGGCCAGGTCGCCCTTGATCCGTCCGGCAACCTGTTTCATGGCCTTGATCTGCGCCGCCGAACCGACGCGGCTGACCGACAGACCCACGGAAATGGCCGGGCGCACGCCCTGGTAGAACAAATCCGTTTCGAGATAGATCTGGCCGTCGGTGATGGAAATCACGTTCGTCGGGATGTAGGCGGAAACGTCGCCGGCCTGGGTTTCGATGATGGGCAGGGCGGTGAGCGAGCCGTTGCCGAATTTCTCGCCGACGCGCGCGCTGCGTTCCAACAACCGGCTGTGCAGGTAAAACACGTCGCCTGGATACGCCTCGCGGCCCGACGGCCGCTTGAGCACCAGCGAGACCTGCCGGTAGGCAACGGCGTGCTTGGACAGGTCATCGTAGATGATCAGCGCGTCCATGCCGTGGTCCATGAACCATTCGCCCAGGGCCGCGCCCGCAAACGGTGCCAGATACTGGTTGGTGGCCGAGTCGGACGCCGAGGCCACGACGACGATCGTGTACGGCATCGCGCCCGCGTCTTCGAGCACATTGAGCACGCGGGCCACGTTCGACTGTTTCTGACCAATGGCGACGTAAATGCAGTAGAGCGGACGATAATTCTTGTCGCCCGCCTGCTCGGCGGCGAGATTGAGCCGGGCGTTGTTGATGATGGTGTCCACGCAAAGGGTCGTCTTGCCGGTGGAACGGTCGCCGATGATCAATTCGCGCTGGCCGCGGCCTATCGGGATCATCGCGTCAATGGCCATGATGCCCGTCTGCACCGGCTGGCTCACGGGGCGGCGTTTGACGATGCCCGGCGCGATTTTTTCGACCGGGTAATCCGTCTGGCCTTGGACCGGCCCTTTGCCGTCCAGCGGCTGGCCCAGGGCGTTGACGACCCGGCCCAGCAGCCCCTTGCCCACCGGCACCTGCAGCAACCGGCCCGTCGTGCGGACCTCGTCACCCTCCTTGATCTCGGTGTAATCGCCCAGAATGATCGCCCCAACCTCGGTCTCCTCGAGGTTGAGGGCGATGCCGGTGATGCCCTTGCCGAAGTCCAGCATCTCGTTGAGCATCGCGTCGCTCAGCCCCTCAATCCGGGCCACGCCGTCGCCGATTTCGCGGACGGTGCCGACGTTCTGCCGGACCGTCGCCAGCTTGGCGCCGGCGATTTGGGCCTCAATTTCCTGCAATAGGTTGCTCATAAATTTTCAACAATTTCTAGCCGCAAAAGAACACAAAATTCGCAAAGAAATTTTTTCCATTTTTGTGTTCTTCGAGTTCTTTCGTGGCTGTTTCAAAAACTCGCCGCCAGCCCTTCCAACTTGGTTTTCACGCTGCCGTCGTAGAGATCGCTGCCCACGCGAATCTTCAGCCCGCCGACGAGCGCCGGATTTTCGGCGAACGACACGTCCACGCCCGGGCCGTAAACGGTCCGGATCCGCCGGGCCACGTCGGTTTGCAAATCGGCAGGCAGCGGCGCGGGACTTTCCACGCGGGCGGCGCGCTGCTCCAAATCCAGCTTCACCAGACGGTGCAGCCGCGTTAAAACTTCCATGTAACCGCGCGACTTTTGCGCCAGGAGCAGCGCCACCGTCCGCCGGATGCGGTTTTCGTCCAGCACGCCGGCGAAGTGGCAACTGCGGAACAGTTGCCGGGCCTCGCGTTGCGCCAGCTTGGAGGTTTTCATGCGAATTTCAGGCCGGGTCGGCGCGCCGCGCCGACCGGACACCGCAACGCGGCGTCCCTGCCCATTCAGGCCGCCAGTTGCCTCTCCGTTTCCTCGGCCAGGCGCCGCTGGTCTTCCGGCGTGAGAATTTTTCCGGTGACCGTCGTCGTGGTCTGGACGACGAGGCGGCCGACCTCGCGTTTCAATTCGCCCAGCATTTGCACGCGTTCCTGGGCGGCGGCCTCCCGCGCCTTGGCGACGATTTGTTCGGCGGTGGCGACGGCCTTTTGCGTCTCCTGTTCGCGCACGCGCGCGGCGGCCTGACGGGCCTCGTCAATCAGCCGGTTCGCCTGGTCGCCCGCGTCCGCCAGGATTTTCTGGCGTTCGGCCTCGGTCCGCGCCAGGTCGTTTTTGATCTTCTCCGCGTTGGCCAGGCCTTGGGCGATTCTCTCACGGCGCAACTGGAGCATGACGAAGATTGGCTTGTAGGCGAAGCGCCACAAGATGAAAAAGACGATCGAGAAGCTGATCGTCTGGGTGATCAGCACCTTCCAGTCAATTCCCAATTCGCTCATAGCGGGCTGTTATTTGACAACAAACCAGGCGATCACCGCCCATCCTTCGGCCAGGGCCATGCCGATGAACATGAAGATCAGGATCCGGCCGAACATGCCGGGGTTGCGGCTCATGGCGATGAGACCGCCCGCCGTGGCCAGGCCGATGGCAATGGCCGCGCCGGCAAAGGCCAGACCAATATGGATGTTGCCTGTCATTTCTGCGAGCATCATATGCTTTTTCTCTCTGGTTGGTTTTGGTTGTCGCTCCGGCATCCGCTGCCGGGGCCTTTCAAATTCAATGACCGTGTTCCTGGTCCGGGTGCGCGCACATCGTGCCGACAAAGGCCACGACCAGCAGGGCGAAGACAAACGCCTGCACCAGGCAGACAAACGTCTCGTAGCAATAAGCCACGGTCGAAAGGGCCAGCGAAGCCAGGAACGATTTGACGTGAAACGTCATTTCCAGGATGGTCTCGCCGGCAAAAATGTTTCCGAACAGCCGCATCGCCAGAGCCACCGGCCGGGCGAACAAAATCGAGACCAGCTCCATTACGCCGATGAAAAGGAAGAGCAGCAGAAACAGCGGATAAAGCCATTTGTTCGTTTCCATTTTCACGCCGAAAATGTGCTTGATGAGGCCCCAGAAGCCGTTGTAACGGACCGCCCAGTAAAGGCTCATCACCAAGAAAATTCCCGCCATCGCCACCGTCAGATTCGCGTCCGTCGTCGGCGGACGGAAAAAGGGTTGCTGCACATTTTTGACCGCAAAGGGCAGCAGACTGTGTGGGACGGGCGTTCCGACCCCGATGCTGCCTACGCCGGGAATCAAATCCACATAATTGGACAGAACGATGAAAATGAAAAAGGTCGTGGCGTAGGGAAACACCCAGCGCGCCACCCGCGGATCCAAGATGTCGCCCATCAGGCTTTCCCAGCCTTCGACGAGCGCCTCGATGACGTTTTGCATTCCCGAAGGAATCTCTTTGAGGTTTTTCCACGTGGTGGCGCGGACCACGACCAGAATAACCGCCGCCACGATCCATGTGCAGACGATGGAATTGGTGACCGGCAGCGGACCGATGTGGAACAGCACCGGGGCGGTCTGCGAAGGAAGGGTTTCTTCCTCCGCCGACGGAGGCGCCGCCGGCGGGGGCTGCGTCGTCGGACCAGAGACAGCGCTCCCCACCGGTTGGGTTGCGGCCGTCGGCGAAGACGGCGACTGCGCGTGGGCGGACACCGCGGAAACCACGGCGCACCACGCACAGACAAACAGAACGACAGCTAATCGCTTCACGCTGAAAAGTTGTCCTTCAGCCGACACGAATTGCCCGTCGGGTCAAACCAAGCGCGGGTCTGAAGGAGCGGGGAGAATGCCCGGTCGTGAAAAAATTCACAAGCACTTTTTGAAAAAATTTTGGCCGGGCGCCGCCGTCAAAACCATTTTTGACGCAGCGTTCCGGGCGCTTCCCCCCGGACACGCAACGCCCTCAGGCTCAAGGCGTCCTGGCGTTTGGCCAGTCGTTGGCCGGCCCGGTCCCGCAGCAGGGGGCAGTGGAAGAACGCCGGCGGTTTCCAGCCGAGCGCGCGATACAACAGAAGCTGCCGGGCCGCGCTGACGAGCAAATCGGCGCCGCGCACCACCTCGGTGACCTGCATCGCGGCATCGTCCACCACGCAGGCCAGTTGATACGCCGGGATGCCGTCGTGCCGCCAGACCACGAAGTCGCCGAAGTCTTTTCCAGCGATGAAGATCTGCCGGCCGCGATTCTCATCGTGAAACGAAACCACCTCGCCGTCGGGAATGCGGAAGCGCCAGGAGAATTTCTTCGCAGGTCGCGAGTCGAAAGTCGCAGGTTCCACTGTCCCGTTGTCCAACCCGCATCCTCCAACCGGCAACTCGTGGTTGCGCGTCCGGCACGTGTCCGGATAAATCAGTTCGTCATCCTCCGCGTGTGGCGCCGTCGTGGCCCGCTGAATATCCTTGCGCGAACAGGTGCAGGGATAAATGAAACCGCCGGCGCGCAACTTTTCCAGCGCAGACCGGTAAAGGTGGGTCCGCTCGCTTTGAGTGTAAGACGCGAAGGGGCCGCCGCGATCCGGCCCTTCGTTCCATTCAAAACCGAACCAGCGCAGGTCTTCCAGCAGCGCCGGAACAAATTCCGGCTTGCAGCGCGCGCGGTCCAGGTCTTCGATGCGCAGAACCAGTGCGCCGCCGTGCGCCCGCGCGCGCTCCTGCGCCGTCCAAAATGTGCGCGCGTGGCCGAGATGCAGCAGACCCGTGGGTGAAGGCGCCAGCCGGCCGCGATAGGACATGTCAGAACGGCCCATCCGGATTGGCGGCGAGCCACTGGCCCAAACCGGGCAGCGGCGCGGACAAGATGGCCTGCGCCTTGGAGATGTCGAGCGACGTGTCCGGCGCGCGCGGCGGACCTGGAAAATTCGCCACCGAATCCGGCGTCATTTTCGGATCCAGTCCCGGCCAGCGTGCCGCGAGGAGCCGGCCGATCTGCCAGCGGGACAGTTTTTCCGCGCCGGCCACGTGAAACACGCCGGCGCAATTCCTTTCCGCCAGTTCCCAGACCGCCCGCGCCGTTTCGCCCGCAAAAATCGGACAGCGGAATTCGTCGGTGAACAGGGTGAGCGTCCGGCCCGCGCGCCACGCCTGCCGCAACTGCTCGTTGAAGCCGCGGTCGCCGGCGCGCGACACGCCGCCGTTGAGCGACGTGCGGATGACCAGGTGGCTCGGATTGCTCAAAACGATTCGCTCGGCGGCGGCCTTGGTCTCGCCATAGAGGTGGAGCGGATTCGGCGCGTCGGTCTCGGCGTAATTCCCCTTGCGTCCGTCAGAGATCAAATCCGTGGAAAAGAAAATGAACTGAATTTCCGCCGCCAATCCGGCCAGATATTCCGTGGCAGCGATATTGACGCGCCGCGCCAGGTCGGGATTTTTCTGCGCTTGGGCGGCGGTGGACACGGCGGCGCAGTGGAGGATCCGTCGCGGTTGGTCCTTTTTGAATTCGCGTTCGACGGCGCCCAGGTCGAGCAAATCGAAGTCGGCGCGGGTGAGCGGGCGCACCCGCCAGCCGGGAGCGAAGCGGGGCGCGGTCTGAACCAGATGATTCCCGATCAGCCCGTTGGCGCCGGTGACCCAGGCGAGTGGTTTTGGAAGTGAATCAGTCAACGAGCCGCTTCGTCAAATCTCCGTAGGCGTCAATCCGCCGGTCGCGCAGGAACGGCCAGTGGGTGCGCGTCACGTCCACCTGAGTCAGGTCCACGGGCACGATCAAGACTTCTTCCCGGTCCGCCGGGGCTTTGGCGAGGATTTGGCCGGAGGGGCCGGCCACGAAACTTTGGCCCCAGAATTCAATGCCGTCGCCGCCCACGCCGGCGAGCCTTTCGTGCCCGACGCGGTTGGGCACGGCCACGTAGCAGCCGTTGGCCACGGCATGGCTGCGCTGGATGGTTTCCCAGGCGTCGTGCTGGGCGGCGCCGTATTTTTCCTTCTCGCCCGGATGCCAGCCGATGGCCGTTGGGTAAAAGAGGATTTGCGCCCCTTGCAAGGCCGTCAGCCGCGCCGCCTCGGGATACCATTGGTCCCAGCAAATCAACACGCCGATTTTCCCGTGGCGCGTTTGCCAGGCGCGGAAGCCCAGGTCGCCGGGCGTGAAATAAAACTTTTCATGGTAAAGCGGATCGTCCGGGACATGCATTTTGCGGTAAATGCCCAACAGCGAGCCGTCGGCGTCAAGGACGGCGGCGGTGTTGTGATACACGCCGGCCGCGCGCCTTTCAAACAGCGAGGCGATGATGACCATCCGGTGTTTCTTGGCGAGCCTGGAAAAGGCCTCGGTGGTCGGACCGGGGATTTTTTCAGCGAGCTTGAAATTTTTGTGGTCTTCGCTCTGGCAGAAATACCGCGAGCGGAAGAGTTCCTGGGTGCAGAGGATTTGCGCGCCCTGCCGCGCGGCGCGTTCGGCCAAGGCGAGGGTCTTTTTGAGGTTCGCCTCCGGGCTGGAGGCGCAGGCGGCCTGGAGCAGGCCCAGTTTCACGATGGGACGGGACCCGGATTTCATCGAATCAGACGTCGTGTTCGCGGAGCAGCACGGTTTCTTCGAGGACGTGGGTCTTGCGCCCCCTGTCTTCGGCGGCGGCGCGGGGAGTCTCCAACCCGAACAACTCTCGGATGAATTTGCCCAGCGTCTCGTTGGTGGGGCCATAGCCGCCGTGGTAGATGTAATATTCGAGGCGGTACATCAATTCGTCGGCGCTGGGGTAGCGGCATTCGGGGTCGCGCGTCAGGCAGCGCTGAAGGATATCGTTGAGCGGCTTGTCAATGCGCCGGTCCAAGGCGCGGAAATCGGGAATGGGCATGTTCAAAATCCGGCGGCGCGATTCGTCGGCGGTGTCGCCCTTGAAAAGGTTCCGTCCCAGCAGCAGATGCGCCAGCACCACCCCGGTCGAAAAGATGTCCGAACGCTTGTCGGTAATCTGGAAATCCGCCTGTTCGGGACTCATGTAATCGGGCTTGCCGGCGACTACCTCGCCTTCCTGATCCGTCAAAAAGCCGCGCGCCTTGGCGATGCCGAAATCGGTCAGCTTCACGTCGCCTTCAAACGCGATCATGATGTTCTTGAAGCTCACGTCGCGGTGGACGATGCCCAGCGGCTTGCCGTCCTTGTCGGTCTTGGCGTGCGCGTAGGCCAGGCCGCGGGCGACGCGGCTGGTGATGAAGACGGCCAGTTCCCTGGGCAGGAGGCGCTTTTTTTCCGCGAGTTTGCGGGTGAACTGCTCCAGGTTCACTCCGCGGATCAGTTCCATGCAGATGAAACACGCGCCGTTGGCTTCGCCCAAATGATAGGTCTGGACGATGTTCGTGTGGATCAAGTCGGCCACCAGCTTGGCCTCGCCGATGAAGTTCTCGATGAACATTTTCTGGCTGGCGAAATTCGGGCGGATGATCTTGATGGCCACGCGCTTGACGAAATCACGCACCCCGCGCTGTTCGGCTTCATACACCTCCCCCATGCCGCCCTCGAAGATTTTGCGGACGATCTCGTAGCGGAACTCATTCTGAAGCGTGAACAACGGCACACGCCGATGGTCCGAAATCGCCCGGTGAAGTCAAGCCCCGGCCTTTCCCCGCGGCCAGCGTGCGGGGGAGGGTCCGCGACCGCCGCCGGAGACCGGGCGGCAGGTTGTTTGGAATCCGCCGCCGGCGCGCAGAAATACCCGCAATTTTTTTCATTTTTTTACTTGCGCGCGCCACGCCCACCCCTTTAATTCCAGCCGAGTCGAATGACTTTTTGAACAAAACAACAACACAACACGAACAGGAAGGACACCGACATTATGGCAAAAGCAATCTCGAAATCGCAACTGGCTGCCGCCATTGCCGAAAAGGCGGAGATCCCCAAGAAGAAGGCGACGGAAATCCTTGAACACATCGCGGAGCTGGCCTACAAGCACGCCAAAGACACCTTCACGCTGCCGGGCATCGGCAAGCTGGTGCTGCGCAATCGCGCCGCGCGCATGGGCCGCAACCCCAAAACCGGCGAGACCATTCAGATTCCCGCCAAGCGCGTCGTGAAATTCCGCGTCGCCAAGGCCGCCAAGGAAGCCATTCTCGGCGCCAAATAACCGTTTCTTTCCCCAAGGCGCTTCGACTCCTCGAAGCGCCTTTCATTTTTTGGCGCGCCCGTCACGTTCCGCCATGCTCAGTCCCCGGCGGAATACGGCCGGTTCCGGCGCGTAAAGGCGCGCACCCAGCTTCAGCGCGGCGGAACGCAATTCCGCCTGCCGCGAGCGGATCAACCGCGCCAGCGCCTGCGCCTCCTCGGATTTCCCGTCGCGCCCGGGACGGCCCCGGACAAATTGTTCGAGCAGGGCCAGATCGTGGTCCTCACCCAGCAATTCGCCCAGCGCGTCCAGTTTCTTCACCATCCCGCGCCACCTCTCCGGCCCGATCCGGCGCAGCAGGCGGAGTTGATACCCCAGGTCTTTCACGCGCTTGCGCCACAAATGAAACTGTTCGGACGACGGTTCGGCGAGAACCCGTTGCCTGGCCTTCTGGCCGCGGCAGTAGCAGTGCTCGATCCCCGGCCCAATCGCCGCCCAGCCGTCCGATCGGATTTTCAGATCGTCCAGCCGCCGCTTCATCTTCCGCAAAATCCGTTTCAGCCTCGCGCGGGAATCGCCCTCGAGGAAATGCTGCGTCTCCCGGCGGCAACGCGCGCGCAAGGCGCTCTCAATCCTGGCCGCCGAACGGTTGGAGATTTTTCCGTCGAAATGCCGGCGCAATTCCCGGAACGCCCGGTGCTGGACACAGGCGTCGCGCGGGGCGGCCAGAACGGAGGCCGCCTGGCGAAGCAGTTGGATGCAACGGCGGTAAGCGCCCTTGCCGGTCGTTCCGCGCACCAGCCGCAGAACCGCCCGCAGCTTTTTGATCTCCCGGCGCATGCCGTGAACAGCGTTCATGGGGTCGTCTCGGAACGCGATGTTCAGTGCCTTTTCGGCGCGTTCGCGGCAAAGCCGCCGGACGGCTGCGGCCCCCGGCTCCCCTTTTTTGAAATGGAACGGCATGACCATCGCTAATCTAATTCACCGCCGGGCGGCCGTGCCAATGGAAAATGCGCGCCCTTTTTTGTTTTTCCCACGGGTCAATCCGCGTAATCTGCCATTGAAACAACGATGAAACCGCGCGTCCGATTTGCCCCCTCGCCGACCGGTTACCTGCACATCGGCGGCGCGCGCACCGCGCTGTTCAACTGGCTCTACGCCCGCCACACCGGCGGCGCGTTCATCCTGCGCATCGAGGACACCGATGCCGCCCGCAATTCGCAGGAGGCCGTGGAAGTCATCCTCAACGGCCTGCGCTGGCTCGGACTCCATTGGGACGAAGGCCCGCTCACCGCCGACGCCACCGGCCCCTGCAAAGGCGATCGCGGCCCCTATTTCCAAAGCCAGCGGAAGGAAAACTACCGGCGCCGCGTCGAGGCCCTGTTGTCGCGCGGCTTGGCCTATGAGCACGAAGGCGCCGTCAAATTCAAGATGCAGCGCGAGCCGATCACCGTTCACGACCTTGTTGCCGGCGACGTCGTCCGCAAATTGACCGACCGAGAGGAGGCCGACCCCGATTTTGTCATCCTGCGCTCGGACGGACAGCCCGTCTTCCATCTGGTCAACGTCGTGGACGATCTGGAGATGGAGATCACCCACGTCATCCGCGGCGAGGACCATTTGAGCAACACCGCCAAGCACATCGCGCTTTTCCAGGCGTTCGGCGTCAAGCTGCCGCACTACGCCCACATCCCGCTCATCTTGAATCCGGACGGAACCAAGATGAGCAAGCGCGACAAGGGGGCATCGCTCGCCAACTATGTGCATGACGGCTTCCTGCCCGAGGCCGTCGTCAACTACCTCTGCCTCCTGGGCTGGTCGCCCAAGGACAACCGCGAAAAGCTCGCGCTGGCCGAAATCGTCGAATGCTTCGACCTGCCGCAAATCCTCCGGCACAACGCGCGGTTCGATTACGAAAAACTCCTCTGGCTCCAGGGCGAATACGCCCGCGAACTGGCTGACGACCGTTTTTACGAATTGGCCGTCCACGCCTTTGCCAAGGCGGGCGTGAACACCAACGCCTTTCCCTTGGCCTACGTCAAGGCCGCGCTCGACACCTGCAAGGGCAAGTTCAAGACCTTCAGCGAACTGCCCGTTTACGCCGGCTTTTATTTCGCGGACCAGATTGAATACGACGCCGAGGGCGCCAAAATGGATTTCGTGCCGGAGAACAAGCCGCGGCTGGAAAAACTCCGCGATGCCTTCGCCACCGCTCCGACATTTGAAGCCGCGACTTTGGAAACCGCGCTCAAGGAAACCGCCAAAGCTTTAGGCGTGAAGGCTGGTGTTTTGGTTCATCCGTGCCGCCTGGCCGTGACCGGCAAACCCGCCGGCCCCAGCCTCTATCATCTGCTTGAAGTACTAGGCAAAGAAAAGGTGCTGGCGCGGATTGAAAGGTCGTTTGAACGCTTTGCATGAGAAATTCGACTTGCAAATGTGCGGCTACAAAGGCACTTTGAAGACATGAGCAAAGCCGCTCAAATTGAAGCCGAATTGGAAACGCTCTCTCAGGCGGAACTCCTCGAAATTCGTAATTTGCTCGACGACCTGATTGAAGACGACTTGGCATTCACGCCGGAATTTGAATCCGCCATTCAACAATCCGAGCGAGAAATGGCTGAAGGTGAAAATATCCTCCGCACTAAACTTCCCGGAACGAACCGCGATTTGGAATGGCAGCGCATCATAAGCGATCCGCGCCCGCGCCCGGCTCTAACCGCCTTGGGTGATGAAATTGAAACCCGGTTGTCTCGACCGCACTAACAACGCCACCGAGCCAAATCTAAATCATCTGCTCGAAGTGCTGGGCGAGGAAAAGGTGCTGGCTCGGATTGAGCGGGCGTTGCAAAATTTTTAGGCATGGTTGAAGCACGGATTAAACACAGGTTTTCCAAAGGAAATCTATGGACTTATACGATGCCAACAAAAATTTTGATGGTATTCATTCCCATCCCGTTTAGCTGGGTAGTAAGCGCTTAAACTGATTGCAAACGCAGGCGATTTGGCGTTTTGAAGGTGTGAGCGATATGGATTGAAATTCGCGTTTTCGGCCAGCAGCACCCGTGCCAGACTGGCAAAATGCGCGCCGGCA